>NZ_CP125378.1:2120000-2444166 GCF_034008635.1 Pseudomonas sp. P8_229
CATTGCCCTCAAGGGTCACGCCTGGACCAGTCCGTCCGGCGCGCCGCTGACGGTTGCCGCGATTCAGGGCAACGTCGCACAAAGCATGAAATGGGACCCGGCCGAGCTCAACGCACAACTGGCGCTGTACCGCGACCTGAGCTTTCGCTCGAAGCGGGTGGACCTGCTGATCTGGCCGGAAACCGCTGTGCCGGTCCTCAAAGAGTCTGCCGAAGGCTATCTGAGCATGATGGGCACGTTCGCCGCCGAGCGTAAATCCGCGCTGATTACCGGCGTGCCGATCCGCGAAATGGTCCGCCACGAAAAACGCTTCTTCAACGGCATTACCGTGGTCGGCGAAGGCGATGGCACCTACCTCAAGCAGAAACTGGTGCCGTTCGGCGAATACGTGCCTTTGCAGGAGCTGCTGCGTGGCTTGATTGCGTTCTTTGACTTGCCGATGTCCGACTTCGCTCGCGGTCCGGCCGACCAGCCGTTGCTGCAAGCCAAGGGTTATCAGATTGCGCCGTTCATCTGCTACGAAGTGGTGTACCCGGAATTCGCCGCGGGCCTGTCGGCGCGCAGTGATCTGCTGCTGACGATCAGCAACGACACCTGGTTCGGCACCTCGATCGGCCCGCTGCAACACCTGCAGATGGCGCAGATGCGTGCACTTGAAGCGGGCCGCTGGATGATCCGCGCCACCAACAACGGCGTGACCGGGCTGATCAACCCGTTCGGGCAGATCACCGAGCAGATTCCGCAGTTCGAGCAGGGTATTTTGTACGGTGAGGTGGTGCCGATGCACAACCTGACGCCGTACCTGCAATGGCGCTCATGGCCGCTGATCATTGTGTGTGTGCTGCTGTTTGGCTGGGCGCTGATGGCGAGCCGGATGTCGAAAACCCTTTAAAGCCCCCCGACAATGATCGTTCCCACGCTCCGCGTGGGAACGATCAATCACCGCGGTAGAACAACGAATACCCCACCTGCCCTACCGCCTCATTCAGCAACTGCCCACTCTGCCAGATCGACTTGAACTCCGGCAGCCAGCCACCAAACGGTCGCGCATTATCGGTCCCCAGAAACCCTACGGGGGCCGGCACCACTTCAAACCCAGCCTGCTGAAAACACCACACGGCGCGCGGCATATGCCAGGCCTGCGTCACCACCACGACGCGCTTGATGCCTTGGGGCAACAGGATATCGGCGCTGAGTCTGGCGTTCTCCCAGGTGGTGCGGCTTTCACCTTCCTGCCAGCGCGTTGTCACGCCGAAATCATCGCGCAGCGAATCGGCCATCAGCTTCGCCTCGGTCGGCGGCGTGCCGTAATGCAAGCCACCGCTGGTCAGGATCGGCAATCCGGAGGCCTTGGCCAGCCGCGCGGCATAGCGCTGACGCTCCAGGCCCACACCGGTCGGCTGATCCTCGCCCCAGGCCAGATCGCCGCGCTCACGCCCTGAACCCAGGACCACGATGGCATCGGCCCTTTGTGCCAGCGCCGTCCACGCATCGCGGGGCAGCGGCGGCTCACGTTCAAGCGCTTTGGCGCCCCACTGCACGACCACCGGCAGGCTCATCAGCCAGAAACCACCCAGGCCAATGGCAAAACACAGGCCGGCCAGCCGCGGCCGGGAGCGGCGCAGCCACCAGGCGACCAGCAACAGCAGCAAAAGAATGCCGGGCGGCAATAGAAGTTGTTTGATGAAGTAACGAAAAGGCATCGGGGCATCTCCAGAGATGCCCGAAGCCTAAGAGTGTTAATAAAGCGTTACAACCGATAGGTAGGATCCCTGTGAAAAAGATCCGTTTTCTGACCTGCCATGCGCTTACTTGGCCTGTACAGAACGAACCTTGACGGGGTCTCTGCCGGGCGCCTTGTCCTTGAGCCAGATGACCTTGGCCGAATGTGCTGCATCGAGTTGCTTCACTGCCTGCGACAGGTATCCATGCGATTCACGTTCACTGCGATCCAGATAGGCCTTGACCAGTTTGAACTCGGCGGGGCTCAAGCCACGCAATTCCAGTTCCAGGGGGCGCTCATCGCGCAGCCGGCCAGCGGTTTTGGCAGCGTCCAGAGCCATGCCCAGACGATCCATCAACCGTTCGTACAACTCGGGTTTCGTCACGTTTTTTTGCCGTTGCTCCACCATCCCTCACCTCATTGAAGATAAGACTCACTCCCCAATTAGAGCTTAGCTTCGCTGCACAAACCGGCTGCACGCCGCGACCAACGGCCCTCGCCACGTTTTTAACCCTCCAAACAGCTGTAATCAGGGTTTCCCTAGGCCAAGCGCGGTCATGTATGCTACGGCGCTTCCTGTAATTCCACTTCCAGCTTGTCCGGAGCATCCCCGGATGGCGCGTTGAAGAGGATTAGGCCACCCCTATCCAGTACAAAAGTAGCCATGCACGAACAATATCAGCCCCGTGAAATCGAAGCCGCCGCCCAGTCGTTCTGGGACGAGCAAAAGTCCTTTGAAGTCAGTGAACAGCCAGGCAAGGAGACCTACTATTGCCTGTCGATGTTCCCTTACCCCAGCGGCAAGCTACACATGGGGCACGTGCGCAACTACACCATCGGCGACGTGATCTCCCGCTACCAGCGCATGCAAGGCAAAAATGTTCTGCAACCAATGGGTTGGGACGCGTTCGGCATGCCGGCGGAAAACGCCGCGATGAAGAACAACGTGGCACCTGCCAAGTGGACCTACGAAAACATCGCCTACATGAAGTCCCAGCTGCGCAGCCTGGGCCTGGCGGTGGACTGGTCCCGTGAAGTGACCACCTGCAAGCCTGATTACTATCGCTGGGAACAATGGCTGTTCACTCGCCTGTTCGAAAAAGGCGTGATCTACCGTAAAAACGGCACCGTGAACTGGGACCCGATCGACCAGACCGTTCTGGCCAATGAACAGGTGATCGACGGTCGCGGCTGGCGTTCCGGCGCGCTGATCGAAAAGCGCGAAATCCCGATGTACTACTTCAAGATCACCGCTTACGCGGATGAGCTGCTGGAGAGCCTCGACGAACTGACTGGCTGGCCTGAACAGGTCAAGACCATGCAGCGCAACTGGATCGGCAAATCCCGCGGCATGGAAGTGCAGTTCCCGTACAACGTCGACTCGATCGGCGAAGAAGGCACGCTCAAGGTCTTCACCACCCGTCCGGACACCCTGATGGGCGCGACCTACGTCGCCGTGGCCGCCGAGCACCACTTGGCCTCGCTGGCCGCCAAGAACAACCCTGAGCTGCAAGCGTTCATCGCTGAATGCAAGGGCGGCAGCGTTGCCGAAGCCGACGTCGCCACTCAAGAGAAGAAAGGCCTGCCGACCGGCCTGTTCGTCGAGCACCCGCTGACCGGTGAAAAACTGCCGGTGTGGGTCGCCAACTACGTGCTGATGCATTACGGCGACGGCGCCGTGATGGCCGTGCCGGCCCACGACGAGCGCGACTTCGAGTTCGCTCACAAGTACAACCTGCCGGTCAAATCGGTGGTGCGCACCAGCTCCGGTGACACCAACCCGGCCCCGTGGCAGGACGCCTACGGCGAGCACGGCGCGCTGATCAACTCCGGCGAGTTCGACGGCCTGGACTTCACCGGCGCGTTCGACGCCATGGAAGTCGCCCTGATCAAGAAAAACCTCGGTGCCTCGCGCACCCAGTTCCGCCTGCGCGACTGGGGCATCAGCCGTCAACGCTACTGGGGCTGCCCGATCCCGATCATCCACTGCAACACTTGCGGTGACGTGCCGGTGCCGGAAGACCAGTTGCCGGTGGTGCTGCCGGAAGACGTGGTGCCGGACGGCGCCGGTTCGCCGCTGGCGCGCATGCCGGAATTCTACGAGTGCAGCTGCCCGAAATGCGGCCAGCCTGCCAAACGTGAAACCGACACCATGGACACCTTCGTCGAGTCCTCGTGGTACTACGCCCGTTACGCCTCGCCACACTTCGAAGGCGGTCTGGTGGAAAAATCCGCGGCTGACCACTGGCTGCCGGTGGATCAGTACATCGGCGGTATCGAACACGCCATCCTCCACCTGCTGTATGCGCGCTTCTTCCACAAGCTGATGCGCGACGAAGGCCTGGTAAGCTCCAACGAGCCGTTCAAGAACCTGCTGACCCAGGGCATGGTGATCGCCGAGACCTACTATCGTCGCGAAGCCAACGGTGCCTACACCTGGTTCAACCCGGCGGACGTGGAACTGGAGCGTGACAGCAAGGCCAAGGTCATCAGCGCCAAACTGAAATCCGACGGCTTGCCGGTGGAAATCGGTGGCACCGAAAAAATGGCCAAGTCGAAGAACAACGGCGTCGACCCACAGTCGATGATCGACCAGTTCGGGGCCGACACCTGCCGCCTGTTCATGATGTTCGCCTCGCCGCCTGACATGAGCGCCGAATGGTCCGACTCAGGCGTTGAAGGCTCGCACCGCTTCCTCAAGCGCGTCTGGCGTCTGGCTCAGGCCCACGTCACCCAGGGCCTGCCGGGCAAACTGGACGTCGCCGGCCTGAACGACGAGCAGAAGGCCGTTCGCCGCGCCATCCACCTGGCCATCAAGCAGGCCAGCCACGACGTCGGCCAGAACCACAAATTCAACACTGCCATCGCTCAGGTGATGACACTGATGAACGTGCTGGAGAAAGCTGCGCAAGGCACCGAACAGGATCGTGCGCTGATTCACGAAGGCCTCGAAGCCGTGACCTTGCTACTGGCGCCAATCACACCACACATCAGCCACGAGCTGTGGAACCAGTTGGGCCACGCTGACGCGGTCATCGACGCCAGCTGGCCGGCAGTGGACGAAAGTGCTCTGGTGCAGGACAGCCTGACGCTGGTTATCCAGGTCAACGGCAAGCTGCGTGGCCAGATCGAAATGCCGGCCAGCGCGACCCGCGAAGAAGTGGAAGCGGCAGCCCGCATCAACGAAAACGTGCTGCGTTTCGTCGACGGCCTGACCATTCGCAAAGTGATCGTCGTGCCAGGCAAACTGGTCAACATCGTCGCCAGCTAAATTGGATTGAGCGCCAGGTCTGCCTGGCGCTCTGTAAAACCTTTCGGGCCGCAGGGTCGGCCCACATGGTTTCAAGGGGAGCAACACAATGATCAAACGCAATCTGCTGGTGATGGGCCTCGCCGTTCTGCTGAGCGCCTGCGGTTTCCAGCTGCGTGGCACTGGCACCACCGAACTGGCGATCAAGGAACTCGACCTGAGCGCCCGCAACGCCTACGGTCCGACCGTCACTCAGCTGCGTCAGGTACTGGAGTCCAGCGGCGTCAAGGTCTACAACGGTGCGCCGTTCAAGCTGTACCTGTCTGACGAGCAGGAAAACCAGCGCATCCTCAGCTACGCCGGCGCTGGCCGTACTGGCGAGTACCAGGTCAGCACCGTGCTGAACTACGACATCGTTGGCGAACACAATCTGAACCTGCTGAGCGACAAGCTTGAAGTGCAGAAGGTGTTCATCCACGACGGCAACAACCTTGTCGGCTCCGACCAGGAAGCTAACGACGCCCGCAATGAAACCCGTCGCGAGCTGGTTCAACGCATGATTCTGCGCCTGCAACAGCTGACTCCGGGTCAACTGCAGCAATTGCAGCAAGCGGCCAACGACCGGGCCAGAGCAGAAGCCGACGCGCTGAAGGCGGCACAGAAGGCTGAAGCGGAAACCCCGCGTCAGTCGCCACTCGAACTGCCGCAGCAGTAAGACGTACGGGGCGCTCAGGCGCCCCGTTCGCCCTTTCTTATGAAGCTCGCTCCCGCTCAACTCGGCAAACACCTGCAAGGTGCGCTAGCGCCTGTCTATATCATCAGCGGCGATGACCCGCTGTTATGCCAGGAAGCCGCCGACGCCATCCGCGGTGCTGTACGCCAGCAAGGCTTCGACGAACGCCAGGTGTTCGCCGCCGACGCCAATTTCGATTGGGGCACGTTGCTACAGGCCGGCGCCAGCATGTCGTTGTTCGCCGAAAAACGCCTGCTGGAACTGCGCTTGCCTTCAGGCAAACCCGGTGACAAAGGCGCTGCCGCGCTGATCGAATACTGCTCGCGCCCCGCCGAGGACACCGTGCTGCTGATCAGCCTGCCCAAGCTCGATGGCAGTGCGCAGAAGACCAAATGGGGCAAGGCGCTGGTCGAAGGTCAGCAGACCCAGTTCATCCAGATCTGGCCGGTGGACGCCAATCAGTTGCCGAGCTGGATTCGTCAGCGTCTGTCACAGGCCGGATTATCGGCCAGTCAGGACGCGGTCGAATTGATTGCCGCACGCGTCGAAGGCAACCTGCTCGCCGCCGCGCAGGAAATCGAAAAGCTCAAGCTGATGGCTGAAGGTGGACAGATCACCGTCGAAACCGTGCAGGCCGCCGTGGCCGACAGTGCCCGATTCGACGTGTTCGGACTGACCGATGCCGTACTCAACGGCGAACCGGCCCATGCACTGCGCATGCTCGAAGGGCTACGCGGTGAAGGCGTCGAGCCACCGGTGATTCTCTGGGCGCTGGCGCGGGAGTTGCGCCTGTTAGCCAATATCTCGTTGCAGTACAGCCAGGGCACGCCGCTGGACAAGTGCTTCAGCCAGGCGAAGCCACCGGTCTGGGACAAGCGCAAACCGCTGATGAGCAAAGCCCTGCAACGCTACTCGGCGCCACGCTGGGCGCAGTTGTTGCTCGAAGCCCAGCGCATCGATGCGCAGATCAAGGGACAGGCTGCCGGTTCCCCGTGGATGAGCCTGAGTCGGTTGGCGTTGTTGATGGCCGGTCAGCGCCTGACATTACCCGCTGAGTGATGTCAGGCGCTGAGAGGCGCATTTTTGCCGCAGCAGTTCACTGCTTCACCTGATCAGCAAGGGCAAAGCTGAAGGAAGCAGCCTGCCCTGCACCTATCGTAAGTTTGACGATCGGTACGATTTTCCCCGCAGCCTTATCAAAGTATGAACTCTGGTTTTTCTTCGCCTGTGCCAAGCCATTGGCATTTGTATAAAAGAACGCTTCGATAGGCATATTCACGGCCGGCTGCCTGGCCCATACAGTCGCGACCAGTTCGTTCTCATCGTTCACTCCATTCTTTGGTATACGGGGCATAGCCGCTAGCGCTTCTCGAAACAACGCAGCAGTCTGGTAGGGCGATGAGTCACGGACATCGAAGCTGCACTGTTTCTGCTCTCTCACAGGCGTGTTTGCAATGTAATGAGCGACAAACTGATTGGCCGTCGTAATGCCCTGCTGAGAACAAGACCGGCTGATGGGTCCATGAAGACTGTGTTGCCCGCATCCTTTGTCTGCTCGCCACTCCGTGGCACCGTCGATTGGAAAGAAGCACGTGTATTGAAGCTTTATCTGGCCTGGGAGCGCATCAGAGACAGGACGGACGATGTAGCCATTATTCGAGTGACTATAAAGTGCGGGGAACCTTGCATCCGTGCGCATGTACGAAAACGCGACAAACCCTTTGCTGACACTGCTCGGACTGGGATCCCAGACGTTAAACCCATCACCGTAGGTGGTTCCCCGGATTATGATGCCCGAACATAAAAATGAAGGTGCCGTCTCACTGTTAAAGCAGTTACGCGATGTTTGTGCATAACGGGTATTCAGCGCTGCAGCCACGGCTGCACCATTATTGGCAGCCACCGACAACGTACTGAGTGGCTCATCATTTGCCGGGAGCGGAGTTGCTACCTCTTCGTGCCGAGAAGTACAGGCAAACAACAAAGAAAGTGCTAAGGCCAGAATCATTTTTTTCATGATGTTCTCCAGTATTGCTTCGTAATAAAACAATCAACTGCGTTGATTTCTCTACACAACTGCCTGTCGCGATACCTGGAAACTGCCCTCATGCCAGCCACGCATTCATATCCAAATTCAAGTGTTGCCACGCGGATTGCAGTGAGAAAGAAGAGGCGTATACTCGCTCGCTTCTCACAGGAGAGCCGCTATGGCTAAAAAACGATCCAACAAAGCCAAATCCATCATCGCCCAACCCCTGTTCCGCAGCCGCCAGGAACGACCAACCAAGGGCAAAGGCAGCTACCGCCGCGAAGCCTTCCAGTCTAATAGCTGGGAGGCTTCTTGCTTTCTGGCTGCCTGAAAATGGGCAACAGCAGCTTTTTCATCTCGATACCCTCGGTGGGTGTCAGCCGAAGCAATCAGCCACGAGATGCGAGTGAACCTCCGATAATGGTCCCTCGACAACTGTCAGATATGACAGTTGAACAGCATGCAAGGAAAGGAATAAGGTGACCCGCATACGGGTCTATCGCTGATCAAATACCCGTACCGAATCCCGATTTTCAGGGCCGGCATGTTAAGGTCTGTACCTGAATAGTATTCCCTGGAACTGTGCATGCCCTTTAGTCTTTCCCGTCGTTGGCCCGTTCGCCAACTGATCGCTGCCTCCAGCTTCATTCTGCTTGTCGCCTGTGCGGAAAAACCGACCGCCGCCGATGCGCAACCGTTACAGAGCGTCCCCGCAGTCACGGCCCCAGCGATCATCCCGCCGGTAGTGCCGTCCGGTGACAATCTTGATATCCAGCCGACCCAGACCTTTGCCGAGTGGCAGGCAGGTTTCCGCAAGGACGCCCTGGCCGCCGGGATTCGTGCAGATGTGTTCGACCGTGCCTTCGCCAATGTCAGCTTCGACGACAGCGTGATTCGCGCCGACCGCAGCCAGCCGGAATTCTCTCGTCCGGTGTGGGAATACCTCGACGGCGCCCTGTCGCCGCTGCGCGTGCGCAAGGGCCAGGCGCTGATCAGTCAGTACGCCGACATCCTGCAAAGCATCGAGCAGCGTTATGGTGTGGACCGCCAGGCACTGGTGTCGGTGTGGGGCATGGAAAGCAATTTCGGCCAGTTCCAGGGCACCAAGTCAGTGATCAACTCGCTGGCGACGCTGGCCTACGAAGGCCGTCGCCCGGGCTTTGCCCACGCGCAATTGATCGCGGCGCTGCAGATCCTGCAACAGGGTGATATCACCCCAGAGAAGATGTTGGGCTCGTGGGCCGGTGCGATGGGCCAGACCCAATTCATTCCGACCACCTACAACACCCACGCCGTGGATTTCGACGGTGACGGTCGCCGCGACATCTGGGGCAGCCCGGCGGATGCCCTGGCTTCCACCGCGCATTACCTGCAAAGCTCCGGCTGGCAGCGTGGTCAGCCGTGGGGCTTTGAAGTCCAACTGCCGAGCGGCTTCAACTACACCCTGGCCGATGGCGCGATGCGCAAGACCGTAGCCGAATGGCGCCAACTGGGGGTGATCCTGCCCAATGGCAATCAGGCCCCGGCCGGTTCGGAACAGCTGTCCGCAGCCCTGCTGCTGCCGGCCGGTTATCGTGGCCCGGCGTTCCTGATCCTCGACAACTTCCGGGCGATCCTCAAGTACAACAACTCCTCGTCCTATGCACTGGCGGTGAGCTTGTTGTCGGAGCGGTTCAATGGCGGCGGCTTGATCGATGGCAACTGGCCGAAAGATGACCTGCCGCTGAGCCGTACCGAGCGTATCGAGTTGCAGTCGCTGCTCAGCGCCCGCAATTACGATGCGGGTACGGCGGACGGGATTATCGGCGCGAATACGCGCAAGGCGATTCGCAGTGCACAGCAGTCGCTTGGCTGGCCGGCGGACGGGTATCCGACGCATAAGTTGCTGGAAAGCCTGCGGACCCAATAATGGGCAGGCTGTATGGCTGATGACGCCTTCGCGAGCAAGCCCGCTCCCACAGTTGACCGAGTTCCAGCATAAGAACAGGGTCGAATGTGGGAGGGGGCTTGCTCCCGAAGACTGACTATCAGGCAATAAACCTTTAAGCCTTGATCACCACATCCTGCTCCAGCATCAATTCCTGCTTCCCGGCATCCAGCCGCACCAGCGCCCCCAGCGGTAGCGTCAGGTTCGGATCACAGTGCCCGCTACGCCATCCCGACAACACCGGAATCCGCAACGGTTCGAAAGTCTGTTTGAGCAAGCGGTTCAATGCCACGACATCCACGCCTGCCATGTCCCCCACCAACACGCCACGCAATTTGGCCAACTTGCCAGCCAGACGCATCTGCGTCAGCAAGCGGTCAATGCGATACAGCGGCTCGTTGATGTCCTCGATGAGCAAAATCACCCCTTCAACATCAATTTCATAAGGCGTGCCCAAGGTAGCGGCGATCATCGCCAGATTACCGCCGAGCAAGCGCCCGTGGGCGATACCGGGCTCGACCGTGGTCAACGGATAAGCCACTGGATGGCTCAGCACACTCCCCGCTTTCAATTGCCCGCGCAGCATGGCGAAGAATGAGCTGACGGTCGGCGGCTCCTTGTCGCCCAGCAGGTCGGCGTTGAGCAGCGGCCCGTGAAAGGTCACGAATCCGGCATAACGACTGATAGCCAGGTGCAGCGCGGTGATATCGCTGTAGCCAACGAATGGCTTGGCGTTGCGGCTCAGCAGGTCGTAGTCGATCCGGTCGAGCAAGCGCGGCGTGCCGTAGCCGCCACGCAGGCAAATGATGGCGTCGACTTCAGGATCAGCGAACGCCGCGTGCAGATCGCGCAGTCGAACTTCGTCACTGCCGGCCAGGTAGCCGTCCTTCTCGTAGACACCGGGAAACACCTTCAGCCCATAACCACGGGCGCGCATCCATCGCATCGCCTCATCGGTGTCCAGAGCGCCGGGGCCGGCAGGCGCGATGACGCCAATCAGCCCTTCCGAGCGCAACGCGGGCACCGCTCTGTGCGGACAAAGTGTGTGGGTCGGTCGAACAGTCATCCTTGGATCTCCGTGCGTAAAATCTTGCTCACACAGTAGTCAGGAACGGCGACAAACAGAAGAGGCTACATGCCCCCGCTGGTTGCGGGAAAAATAAGCACCTGCCGTAGGACAGGCAAAAAAATGCCCGCCAGACATTGAAATCTCGGCGGGCATTCTTTCATTCAGCGCGGGATCAGGAACCCAGCAGCTCGGCTTTGACCAGTTTCGCTTGCTCGTCGGCGTGGTACGACGAACGTACCAGCGGGCCGGAAGCGACGTTCTTGAAGCCCATCTTGTAACCTTCCTCGGCGAACCAGGCGAAGGTGTCCGGGTGTACGAAACGCTGCACCGGCAAGTGGCTGCGGGACGGTTGCAGGTACTGGCCGAGGGTCAGCATGTCGATGTCGTGCTCGCGCATGCGCTTCATGACTTCGATGACTTCCTCGTCAGTCTCGCCCAGGCCCAGCATCAGGCCGGATTTGGTCGGAATGTGCGGCATCATCTGCTTGAAGCGTTGCAGCAGGGTCAGCGACCACTGGTAGTCCGAACCCGGACGCGCAGCCTTGTACAGGCGTGGCACGGTTTCCAGGTTGTGGTTGAACACATCCGGCGGCTCGGCGGCGGTGATTTCCAGGGCGATGTCCATGCGGCCACGGTAGTCCGGGACCAGGGTTTCCAACTGCACGTTCGGCGACAGCTTGCGGATTTCGCGGATGCAGTCGGCAAAGTGCTGGGCACCGCCGTCGCGCAGGTCATCGCGGTCAACCGAGGTGATCACCACGTACTTGAGCTTCAGGTCGGCGATGGCGATCGCCAGACTTTCCGGCTCGTTGACGTCCAGTGGCTTCGGACGGCCGTGGCCGACGTCGCAGAACGGGCAGCGACGGGTACAGATGTCGCCCATGATCATGAAGGTCGCGGTGCCACCGGAGAAGCACTCACCCAGGTTCGGGCAGGACGCTTCTTCGCAGACGCTGTGCAGTTTGTGCTTGCGCAGCAGGCTCTTGATCCGGTCGACTTCCGGTGAAACCGGGATGCGTACGCGAATCCAGTCAGGCTTCTTCGGCAGTTCGGTGGTCGGAATGATCTTTACCGGGATGCGTGCAACCTTCTCGGCGCCGCGCAGCTTGACGCCGGCTTCAACCTTGGGACGCGGGGCCGGGCGCTCGGTCACGTCGAGCGTCGGGATCATGGTTTGCACTGCATCAGTAGTCATATCAGTCGATTCCGCCCGTCAGGGTCGTCTGCTCAGCATAGTCGAGGTGTTTGACGAGCTGCGCACGCAGCCGGGCACTTACCTCGGCAAATTCAATCGATCCTGCGTGATCGCTCAGCTGGGTCATCGCCAGCCCGGCATAGCCGCAGGGATTAATTCGTCGAAACGGTTCCAGGTTCATATCCACGTTCAGGGCCAGGCCATGAAAGGAACAACCGTGGCGAATCCGCAAACCCAGAGAAGCGATTTTCGCTCCATCGACGTAGACGCCGGGAGCATCTGGTTTGGCTGCAGCGGTCACGCCGTAGCTGGCCAAAAGTTCGATCAGGCACTGTTCCATGCGCGTGACCAGATCTCGTACGCCGAAACCCAGCTTGCGTACGTCCAGCAACAGATAGGCCACCAGTTGGCCGGGGCCATGATAGGTCACCTGCCCGCCGCGATCGACCTGTACCACCGGGATATCACCCGGCAGCAGCAGGTGTTCGGCCTTGCCGGCCTGGCCCTGGGTGAACACCGCAGGGTGCTCGACCAGCCAGATTTCGTCGGCGGCATTGCTGCCGCGTTCGTTGGTGAAGCGTTGCATGGCATGCCAGACCGGCTCGTAAGCCATCTGGCCAAGTTCGCGAAAGCCCAGCGTGCCCGGCATCACAACACCATGTGTACGAAACCGGTCGCCCGCAGTTCGCTGTTGATGTTGTACAGCTGATCCTGGTCGGTCGCGACGATGTGCAACTGGATAGTCGTGTACTTGCCGTTGGTGCTTTGGCGCTCGTCGACACGCTCATCGTTGATGGTCGCGAATTTCTTCACGATCTCGATGATCTTGTCCTTGTGACCCACACCCGTATCGCTGATTACCTTAACCGGATAATCAACCTGAGGAAATTCGATCTTTGGCGCCTTTACTTCGGTATCGGTCATGGCGTAACGGCCTCGTAAGCGTAAGCCGTGGTAACGCACATGGCCCCGAACCGGACAGGAACGGGGCCATGCAGGTCAACACTCAATCAGTTGAACAAGCCGTAGAAGAATAGACGGATGCTATCCCACATGCGGCGGAAGATACCACCCTCCTCGACAGCGTCCAGAGCGATCAGGTCGGCGCTGTGCACCACTTTGTCGTCCAGTTTCACTTCGACTTTACCGATCACGTCGCCCTTGGCGATTGGCGCGGTCAGTTGCGGGTTCATGGTCATGCTGGCAGCGAGCTTTTTCAGCTGGCCTTTTGGCAGAGTCATGGTCAGGTCTTCAGCCAGGCCGGCCTTGACTTGACTGGTGGTGCCTTTCCATACCGGGGCCTGAGCCAGTTCGGTGCCCTTCTGATAGAAGGTCTGGGTTTCGAAGAAGCGGAAGCCGTAGGTCAGCAGCTTCTGGGTTTCGGAGGCGCGAGCCACTTCGCTGTTGGTGCCGAACACCACGGCGATCAGACGCTGGCCGTCACGGACAGCCGAGGACACCATGCAGTAGCCGGCTTCATCGGTGTGACCGGTTTTCAGACCGTCAACGGTCTTGTCGCGCCACAGCAGCAGGTTGCGGTTAGGCTGCTTGATGCCGTTCCAGAAGAACTCTTTCTGCGAGTAGATCGCATAGTGAGCCGGGTCTTCGTGGATGATCGCACGCGCCAGGATCGCCATGTCATGAGCCGACGAGTAGTGCTCAGGGTTTGGCAGACCGGTCGGGTTCATGAAGTGGGAATTGGTCATGCCCAGATCAGCCACGGTCTTGTTCATCAGGTCGGCGAACGCGTCTTCGCTGCCGGCGATGTGCTCGGACAGCGCAACGCTGGCGTCGTTGCCGGACTGAATGATGATGCCGTGCAGCAAGTCGCTGACAGTTACCTGCGAGCCGACTTTGATGAACATCCGCGAACCGCCGGTGCGCCAGGCGTTTTCGCTGACGGTCACCGGGTCATTCTCACCGATCTGGCCGCGACGGATTTCCAGCGTAGCGATGTACGCGGTCATCAGTTTGGTCAGGCTGGCTGGCGGCAGACGCTGATCACCGTTGTTCTCCACCAGCACGTTGCCGCTGCTGGCGTCCATGAGCACGTAGGCTTTGGCAGCCAGTTGAGGTGGCGACGGCATCATCTCGGCCGCGAAGGCGGCTGGCGAGAGGAGCAGCGGGACTAGCAGACACAGGCGTTTGGCAAAGGTGGTGATGTTCATCCGTCTCTCGAAATCGCTAATGGAAACTTGCCCAAGGGCAAAACTATTCAGACAGCCTTCTAACGGGCCATCGCGTGTTCAGTTGCTCACTCAAGTCACCCTTGCCGGGCTTTTGTTCTTCGACGAGCCAACAACCTGGTCCACCCCCCAAAACCGCAAGTGAACCGTCAATCAAGTGCTACGTTTCTTACTCTGTGACCACGCTCGGCGAGCCGAGGTTGGCCAGGCGCACGCTGTTCTGCACCTGGGCGATTTCACCCGGCGAACCGATCGGCCCCAGGCGTACCCGGTGCAGGGTCTGCTGATTACGCACGATCGAGCTGATGAACACCGGAGCGCTCACCATCCCGCTGAGCTTCGACCTCAGGAGTTCTGCAGCGTCCGGGTTGGCGAACGCGCCCACCTGCAGATACTGGCCAGACGCTGGTGCAGAAGCGTTTTTTTTTGCACTGATCGGTACGGGAACCGTGTCCGAGGCGTGCTGCTGCGGTGGCGGAGTCCATTGCTCGACAGTGCCGGCCGACGCCGTGATCACCGGGGCGCTATTCTGCGCGACTTGCGGCTCGTTGAGCATCAAGGGCGCCGGACGGCCCTTCGCGGCCCACCATTGCTGCGGATCGATACCTTCGACCTTGACCCGCGCGGTGCCGATTTCG
This sequence comes from Pseudomonas sp. P8_229, assembly GCF_034008635.1. NCBI lineage: Bacteria > Pseudomonadati > Pseudomonadota > Gammaproteobacteria > Pseudomonadales > Pseudomonadaceae > Pseudomonas > Pseudomonas sp. P8_229. The sequence goes on from NZ_CP125378.1 coordinate 2,134,751, forward strand.
GCATAACCGAGTTTCTTGGCAGCGGCGTAAGACAGGTCGATGATCCGGTCCGAGTAGAACGGCCCGCGATCATTGACCCGCAGGATCACGCTCTTGTTGTTGTCCAGGTTGGTCACCCGGACGTAACTTGGCAGTGGCAGAGTCTTGTGAGCGGCACTCATGCCGTACAGGTCATACACCTCGCCATTGGCGGTGTTCTGGCCATGAAACTTGGTGCCGTACCAGGACGCCGTGCCCGAAGCGACGTAAGTCTTGGATTCCTGCAACGGGAAATAGGTCTTGCCCAGCACGGTGTACGGGTTGGCCTTGTACGGGCCGGTGTGCAGGGTCGGCGTGGCATCGGGGATTCGTGAAACATCCACATCCCACCACGGCGCGCCATCTTTATGCGCGCGGTTGATGTCCAGCCCCGGCTGCGCACGCACCGCGGTAGAGGATGTTTTCTGACTTGGCGCGCGACTGGTCGAACAACTGGCGACCAGCACCGCCAACGCAGCGAAAGCCACCAGCTTCAGGGGTTTATTGATAGGCAATGCCCGCATTACTTGACGCCCCGTGCTTTTACCAGCTCTTCAGACAGTTGATATACGGCCATGGCGTACATCACGCTGCGGTTATAACGCGTGATCGCGTAGAAATTCTTCAGGCCCATCCAGTATTCAGGGCCGCTGTCGCCTTCGAGGCGAAATGCAGTAACCGGCATATCATCGCGCAGCGCATCATGACTTGACCAGCCCAGCGCCCGCAACTCTCCAACCGTCTTTTTCGGCTCGATCCCGGTGGTCAGGCCCTCATCGACCTGCTCGCCACGCACATCCGCGCGGCTGACCACCGGTTCGCCGGCTACCCAGCCGTGACGCTTGAAGTAGCTGGCAACGCTGCCGATCGCATCATCCGGATTGGTCCAGATGTTGATGTGGCCGTCACCGTCGAAGTCCACCGCATAGGCGCGAAAGCTGCTCGGCATGAACTGCGGCAAGCCCATTGCCCCGGCGTACGAGCCTTTGAGGGTCAACGGATCGACCTGTTCTTCGCGGGCCAGCAGCAGGAATTCACGCAGTTCCTTGCGGAAAAATTCGGCACGGGGAGGATAGTCGAAACCGAGCGTGGACAAGGCATCGATCACCCGATAATTACCGGTATTACGTCCGAAAAAGGTCTCGACGCCGATGATCGACACGATGACTTGTGCCGGCACGCCGTATTCCTGCTCGGCACGGGTGAGTACGGCCTCGTGCTGACGCCAGAAGTCCACACCGCGGGCAATGCGTGCGTCGGTCAGGAACATCGGGCGATATTCTTTCCACTGCTTGACCCGCTCGGCAGGTTTGGAGATAGCGTCGAGAATCGCCTGCTTGCGCTGGGCCTCGCGGAACACCGCCATCAGTTGCTCACCGGCAAAACCGTAGTCGCGGGTCATTTCACCGACGAATTCGGCCACCTGCGGCGAGCCTTCGTAATCGCCGGCCAGCGCTTCCTGCGCGCTGCCAAGGATGCCGACCAGGCCGACCCACGGCGCGTAACGAGTCGCCCAGCTGCGCATGACTTGCATTGAACTCTTCACCTTATTCAAACCTGTGCGATCCACTTGCGATGGGTATGGATCGACATCAAAACCCCAAACGCTGACAGCAGTGTCACCAGCGAAGTTCCTCCGTAGCTAATGAAGGGCAACGGCACCCCCACCACCGGCAACAGGCCACTGACCATACCGATGTTGACGAAAACGTAAACAAAAAACGTCATGGTCAACGCACCGGCGAGCAATTTGCCGAACAGCGTCTGCGCCTGGGCGGTAATCACCAGGCCACGACCGATCAACAGCAAATAGATCAGCAGCAGTGCGCAGATGCCCACCAGACCGAACTCTTCGCCCAATACAGCGATGATGAAGTCGGTGTGGCTTTCCGGCAAAAAGTCCAGGTGCGACTGGGTGCCCAGCAGCCAGCCCTTGCCGAACACACCGCCGGAACCGATGGCGGCTTTCGACTGAATGATGTTCCAGCCAGTGCCCAATGGATCGCTTTCCGGGTCGAGAAAGGTCAGGATCCGTTGCTTCTGGTAGTCGTGCATGATGAAGAACCACATGGCGATCGCCACGGGTACCGCAGCGGCCAGCACGCTGAGGATCCAGCGCCAGCGCAGTCCGCCCATGAACAGCACGAACGCGCCGCCGGCCAGAATCAGCAGCGACGTACCGAGGTCGGGCTGACGCACGATGAGAATGAACGGCACGCCGATCAGCATCAGGCTGATACCAACGTGCTTGAGCTGCGGCGGCAGCGTGCGCTTGGACAGATACCAGGCAATCGTCGCCGGCATCAGGATCTTCATGAACTCCGAGGGCTGAAAGCGGATCACCCCGGGGATGTTGATCCAGCGCGTGGCGCCCATGGCGTTGTGGCCCATGATGTCCACCACCATCAGCAACACCACGCCGACCACGTAACCGAGCGGCACCCAGCGGGCCATGAAACGCGGCTCGAACTGGGCGATGACGATCATCGACACCAGGCCGATGCCGAACGAAGTGGCTTGTTTGCCCAGCAGGTCCCAGCTCTTGCCGCTGGCCGAATACAGGACGAACAGACTGCCTGCGGCGAGGATCAGCAGCAGGATCAACAAAGGACCATCGATATGCAGACGTTGCAGCAGCGTCGCACGGCGACGCATCACATCCTCGCTGGAGAGCATGCGATCGAAATTATTCTTCACGGGCCGTAGCCTCCGCACTGATAGGACCGGCGTATTCAGCCTTCAACCGACCATCCTGGTCCAGAAGCCAGGCATCCATGACCTGACGCACGACTGGCGCGGCCACACCGGAGCCGGACTCACCGTTCTCGACCATCACCGAAACAACAATTTTCGGGTTGTCGGCCGGGGCAAAACCGACGAACAAGGCGTGGTCGCGGTGGCGTTCCTGAACCTTGGAGCGGTCGTATTTCTCACCCTGTTTGATCGCCACCACCTGGGCCGTACCCGACTTGCCGGCGATCCGGTATTGCGCACCGATCGCCGCCTTGCGCGCGGTACCCCGGGCGCCGTGCATCACCTGCTGCATGCCGTGGTTGACCTTGGTCCAGTCCGACGGATCGCGCAGGACGATGTCCGGCATCGGGTTCTCGTCCAGCGGCTTGGCGCCTTCGATGGTCTTGGCCAGGTGCGGGCGGTTCCAGATGCCTTTGTTGGCCACCAGAGCCGTGGCCTGCGCCAGTTGCAGCGGCGTGGACTGCATGTAGCCCTGGCCGATCCCCAGAATCAGGGTTTCGCCCGGGAACCACGCCTGCTTGCGGGTCGCGCGTTTCCACTCGCGGGACGGCATCAGGCCGGGAGATTCTTCGAACATGTCCAGCGAGACCTTCTGGCCGATGCCGAACTTGTTCATATAGGCCGACAGCCGATCGATGCCCAGCTTGTGTGCCAGGTCATAGAAATAGGTGTCGTTGGAACGCATGATCGCCGTGTCGAGGTCGACGAAGCCGTCACCCGTGCGGTTCCAGTTGCGGTATTTGTGATCGTAGTTGGGCAGCATGTAGTAACCGGGGTCGAACACCCGGCTCGACGCTGTCACCACGCCCGAATCGAGACCGGCAATCGCCACCGCCGGCTTGATCGTCGAGCCCGGCGGGTACAGACCACGCAGCACCCGGTTGAACAGCGGCCGGTCGATGGAGTCGCGCAACTCGGCGTACGCCTTGAAGCTGATACCAGTGACGAACAGGTTCGGGTCGAAGCTTGGCTGGCTGACCATCGCCAGCACTTCGCCAGTCTTCGGATCGAGCGCCACCACCGCGCCGCGACGCCCGCCCAGTGCGGCTTCGGCCGCTTCCTGCAACTTGATATCCAGACTCAGGACGATGTCCTTGCCGGGAATCGGATCGGTACGCTTGAGTACGCGCAATACGCGGCCCCGGGCGTTGGTCTCGACTTCCTCGTAACCCACCTGCCCGTGCAGTTCCGGCTCGTAGAAACGCTCGATGCCAGTCTTGCCGATGTGATGGGTGCCGCTGTAGTTGACCGGGTCGAGGGTCTTGAGCTCTTTCTCGTTGATCCGCCCCATGTAACCCACCGAATGCGCAAAATGCGCACCCTGCGGGTAGTGGCGGACCAGTTGCGCGACCACTTCCACCCCTGGCAGGCGGAACTGGTTCACCGCAATCCGGGCGATCTGCTCTTCGGTCAGCTCGAACAGGATCGGCACCGGCTCGAACGGCCGGCGCCCCTGACGCATGCGTTTCTCGAAGATCACCCGGTCCTCGGGTGTCAGTTGCAGCACTTCGACGATCGCATCGAGCACCTGCTGCCAGTCGCCGGAGCGCTCGCGGGTCATGCTCAGGCTGAAGCTGGGGCGGTTGTCCGCCACCACCACGCCGTTGCGGTCGAAGATCAGCCCGCGGGTCGGCGGAATCGGCTGCACATGGACGCGGTTGTTTTCCGAGAGCGTCGAGTGGTACTCGTACTGGATCACCTGCAAGTAGTACAGCCGTGCAATCAGTACGCAGATCAACAGCATGACCGCAATGGCCCCGAACACGACGCGGCTACGCACCAGGCGGGCGTCCTTTTCGTGGTCCTTGATGCGGATCGGCTGAGACATGAGGGCAGGACTACTTGTGGTAAGGGTGACCGGACAGCACGGTCCAGGCACGGTACAGCTGTTCGCCGATCAGGATCCGCACCAACGGGTGCGGCAAGGTCAGCGGCGACAACGACCAGCGCTGATCGGCGCGGGCGCAGACTTCCGGCGCCAGCCCTTCGGGGCCGCCGACCATGAAGTTGACCGTGCGCGAATCCAGCCGCCAACGGTCGAGTTCGACCGCCAGTTGCTCGGTGCTCCAGGGTTTTCCATGGACTTCCAGCGTGACGATCCGCTCGTTCGGCCCGACCTTGGCCAGCATGGCTTCGCCTTCCTGGCGGATGAAACGGGCCACGTCGGCGTTCTTGCCACGGGTATTGAGCGGAATTTCCACCAGTTCCAGCGCCAGCTCGGACGGAAGACGCTTGGCATATTCATGCCAGCCTTCTTCCACCCACTTGGGCATGCGTGAACCGACGGCGATCAGTCGCAGTCGCACAGCAATCCCTTACAACTGGTCTTTGTTGAGCTTGGTGAAATGCTCGTGGGTGTTTTCCGGACTGTGGTGCTTGGCGTCTGCCGCACGGCTCTGCTCGGCACCGGCCCACAGGCGCTCCAGGTCGTAGAACTGACGTGCCGAGGCGGTCATCATGTGCACGATCACCAGATCCAGGTCCAGCAGTACCCAGTCGCTGTCGCCCTTGCCTTCTTCGCCCAGCGGCTTGGCGCCCTGTTTTTTGACTTCTTCGCGGACCTTGTCCAGCATCGCGTTGATCTGGCGATTGGACGTACCGGTGGCGATGATCATGTAGTCAGTGATGCTCTGCTTGTCGCGAACATCGATGATCTGGATGTCTTGTGCCTTGACGTCTTCCAGGGCTGCCACGGCAACCTTGACCAGCTCGTCGCCCTTGAGCGGCTCGTTGGTGTTGGCGACTTCCGGCAGCGGCGCGCTCTTGAACGTGCCTTTGCGCTTAACTTTGCTTACGTCTTTGTCAGTCATATAAAACTCGTTTTGCTCGTATATTCGGCGGCTTGGCGATACGTGGATTCGTATCAGTGAAGCACGCCTTGTTCAGTTCGACGCACGGTACAGACCGTGCGCATCGATGTAGGCCAGGACCGCGTCGGGCACCAGGAAACGTACCGACTTACCGCTGGCCAGCAGTTGACGGATCTGGGTGGCGGAAACCGCGAGCGGTGTCTGCCAGACGAATGCAATCTGTCCGCTCGGCCCTTTCAGGGCCAGCGGGTCGCTCACCGAACGCGCTGCCAGCAGGTTGCGCAAGGCATCCGGCGGTTCGCTGTCGGCGTCCGGGCGCTGTAGCACCAGGATGTGGCAATGCTGGAGCAACTCCTCCCAGCGGTGCCAAGTGGGCAGGCCGCAAAATGCGTCCCAGCCCAAAAGCAGAAAAACCTGGGTTTCAGCGGCCATTTCGGCACGCATCAACTCCAGGGTATCAATGGTGTAGGACGGTTTGTCCCGCTGTAGCTCGCGGGCGTCCACCACCAGCGGCGGCACTCCGGCCACCGCACACTCGACCATCGCCAGTCGATCCTGCGCCGACACCTGCGGTGTATCGCGGTGCGGCGGCCGGGCGCTGGGCATCATGCGCAGTTCGTCGAGCAGCAGCGCTTCGGCCACTTCCAGCGCACCGCGCAAATGACCGATGTGCACCGGATCGAACGTGCCGCCCAGTACGCCGATGCGCCGGGGTCGGAGTTCGCTGTCAGGCAGCGGCGCTGTCAGGTCGAGGTCGGTCAAGTCAGACCGTCGCCTGGCCGCGCAACTGGCCATCACCGACCACGATGTACTTCTCGCAGGTCAGTCCTTCGAGGCCCACCGGGCCACGGGCGTGCAGCTTATCAGTAGAAATGCCGATCTCGGCACCCAATCCGTATTCGAATCCATCGGCGAAGCAGGTCGGGGTGTTGATCATCACCGACGCCGAGTCGACTTCGGCCACGAAACGACGGGTGTCGGCGAGGTTTTCGCTGACGATCGAGTCGGTATGGTGCGAGCTGTAATGGTTGATGTGTTCGATGGCCTGATCCAGATCGTCGACCACCCGAATCGACAGGATTGGCGCCAGATACTCGGTGCTCCAGTCGTCTTCGCTGGCCGCCACGGCGCCAATGATCGCCCGGGTACGCTCGCAACCACGCAGCTCGACGCCTTTTTCGCGGAACTGGGCAGCCATCGGAGGCAGGAAATCCTTCGCAACACTCTGATCGACGAGCAAGGTCTCCATCGCTCCACAGATGCCATAACGGTAGGTCTTGGCATTGAAGGCGATGCGCTGGGCTTTCGCCAGGTCGGCGTGAGCACTGACATAAACGTGGCAGATACCGTCCAGGTGCTTGATCACCGGCACGCGGGCATCGCGGCTGATGCGTTCGATCAGGCCTCGGCCGCCGCGCGGCACAATCACGTCGACGTACTCGGGCATGGTAATCATTGCGCCAACGGCGGCACGGTCGGTGGTTTCGACCACTTGCACCACGGCTGCCGGCAATTCGGCCTCGGCCAGACCGCGCTGGATGCACACGGCAATCGCCCGGTTGGAATGAATCGCTTCGGAGCCACCGCGCAGGATGGTCGCGTTGCCCGACTTCAGGCAGAGGCTGGCGGCATCGATGGTCACATTGGGACGGGATTCGTAGATGATCCCGATCACACCCAATGGCACGCGCATCTTGCCGACCTGAATCCCGGACGGGCGAAAGCTCATGTCGCGGATCGCGCCGACCGGATCCGGCAGTGCGGCGACCTGACGCAAGCCGACGATCATGCCGTCGATGCGCGCCGGAGTCAGTTCCAGACGTTCCAGCAGGGCCGGCTCCAGACCATTGGTGCGGCCGGCAGCCAGATCCAGTTCATTGGCGGCGGCCAGCTCGGCGCGCGCGGCGTCCAAGGCATTGGCAGCAGCCTGCAGGGCGCGGTTTTTCTGCGCGGTGCTGGCACGGCCGATGACCCGGGAAGCTTCGCGGGCGGCGCGACCCAATCGGGTCATGTAGTCAAGAACGGACTCAGTCATGGTCTGCTGGGGTCTTGGCAAAGAGGAAAGCGGCAGATTATAGCTGTCGCGTCCCGGGACTAACAGCGGTGACAGGCGGATGGTCGAAATGGACTGCAATTTGCCGATGTTCAGCCGTAATTAAGCCTCGGATTGTTATCATCACGACCTCCTTCGCCTGGATAAACACCGTTTGCCATGTCCAACCTGACCGTTCGAGCGACCGCAGAGCGCCTGCCACTGGGCCTTCCGGACGCTTTTTTCGACCGTGACGCGCAAATGCTGGCCCGCGACCTGCTCGGCAAAGTCATCCGCCACCGGGTCGGCGATCTGTGGCTGAGTGCCCGGATCATTGAAACCGAGGCCTATTACTGCGCGGAAAAAGGCAGTCATGCGTCCCTCGGCTACACGGAAAAGCGTAAGGCTTTGTTTCTGGATGGCGGGCACATCTATATGTATTACGCCCGCGGCGGCGACTCGCTGAACTTCAGCGCTCAAGGGCCGGGCAACGCCGTGTTGATCAAATCCGCCTACCCATGGATCGATGAGCTCAGCGGGCCGGCGAGTCTGGCGCAGATGCTGCTGAACAACCCCGATGCTCAGGGCCGACCACGTTCTTCGCAAAAGCTGTGCGCCGGCCAGACCTTGCTGTGCAAGGCACTGGGGTTGAAGGTGCCGGTATGGGACGCCAAGCGTTTCGACCATGAACTGCTGCTGGTGGAAGACACCGGGGCGGCGCCAGCGCAAATCATTCAGACCACCCGCCTGGGCATCCCTCATGGCCGTGACGAACATCTGATGTACCGGTTTGTCGACGCCACTTACGCGCAATGGTGCACACGGAACCCGCTGCGCCGGGGTCAGGTCGAAGGTCGCGATTATTTCCTGTTGCCGAGGTTAGAGGCAGGTCTGAAGTAAAAGGAATTCACTGTAGGAGTGAGCCTGCTCGCGATAGCGGTGTATCAGTCAACGAAGAAGTCGACTGACCAAGCGCCATCGCGAGCAGGCTCACTCCTACAAGGATCAATTGAAGATTTGATGGAGTGGTTTTATGGGCCCATGGCTCGATAGCGTGACCGGTTGGCTGGCCGCCAATCCGCAGTGGCTGGCGGCTGCGGTGTTTATCGTTGCCTGCGTGGAGTGTCTGGCGATTGCCGGGCTCATCGTGCCGGGCACGGTGCTGCTGTTTGCCGTCGCCGTATTGGCCGGCAGCGGCGCGCTGTCGTTGAGCGAAACCCTGCTGCTGGGCTTTCTCGGCGGGATTCTGGGCGATGTGATTTCGTACTTCCTCGGCCGCCATTTCCACCAGAACATCCGCCGTTTGCCGGGGCTGCGTCACCATCCGGAGTGGATGGCCGGCGCCGAAACCTACTTCCAGCGCTACGGCATCGCCAGCCTGCTGGTCGGGCGCTTCATCGGCCCGTTACGGCCGATGCTGCCGATGGTCGCCGGGATGTGCGACATGCCCTTCCCGCGCTTTGCCGCGGTCAGCCTGCTGGCCGCCGCCGGCTGGAGTGTCGCCTACCTGCTGCCGGGCTGGGCCACAGGCGCGGCGATCCGCTTGCCGCTGCCGGAAGGTTTCTGGCTGCAGGCCGGCATCGTCGCCGCCAGTATCGCAGTGATGCTCGGCCTGAGCGTCAACAGCAGCTTGCGTCAGCACCGCCGGGCGACGATCTGGATCAGCAGCATGAGCCTGTTGATTCTGCTCGGCCTGTTCGTGGGCTATCCGTACCTGAGCGCCCTCGATCAGGGCGTGATGACCTTGGTGCAGGAACATCGTCAGCCGCTGCTGGATGAAATCGCGGTGACGTTCACCCTGATCGGTGAATTCCGCAACATGCTGATGTTCAGCGCCCTGCTCACCGGTCTGTTGCTGCTCTGCCGGCAATGGCGCCAGGCAATCTTTGCCGGCGGCACGCTGCTGTGCACCGCGCTGCTGAACACCGTCACCAAACAGTTTTTCGCCCGGGTGCGCCCGGAGGTGCTGACCGATCCACTGACCAGTTACAGCATGCCCAGCGGCCACGCTTCGGGTTCGTTCGCGCTGTTTCTGGTGCTCGCCGTTCTCGCCGGTCGTGGCCAGCCACCGCGCATGCGTCTGACCTGGCTGCTGCTCGGCTGTATTCCGGCGCTGTCGATTGCCTTGTCACGGGTGTATCTGGGTGCGCACTGGCCGACCGATATTCTGGCTGGCGCAATGCTCGCCGCATGCGTGTGTGCGGCAGGTTTGTGGTTGAGTCAGCGCCAGGCGCCGCTCAAGCCGATGCCGGTCAAGGTCTGGTGGCTGATTCTGCCGGCGCTGCTGGTGCTGTTCAGCCTGTTCGTCTTCCGGCATCTGCCGCAAACGATGCTGCGTTACGCCTACTGACGTTCAGGCGAACAACTCGCCCTGCAACTCATCGAGCAGCGCCTGGATCGCATCCAGCCTTTGCTGCGGATCGTCGAGTTGCAGCAGGTCGATCTTGTCCTCTTCGGCGAATGGCAGCAGATACGCCAACTGATTGGCCAGCGACTGCTGCCCCAGCGCTTCGTTGCCCATGTTCAACGCCTCGACCATCGGGTGCTCGGCCAAGGCCTTGAGCAGCGCCACCAGATCGGCGTCTTCATCCTGCAACGGTTGCTCCGGTTCATCGTCCAGCCACTCGACGTCGGCGAGAATCAACTGATCGCGCTGCACCTCGGTGCGCAGCACCTGAAAGCGCCGCCCGCCCTGCACGCGAATCCCCAGCAGGCCATTGTCCTGCTGCTGGAAATCGGTGATCCGCGCTTCGCAGCCGACCTGGGCAAAGCCCTCTGGTGCGACGCCGACTTCGTGCCCCTCAAGGATGCACACCACGCCGAAACCGCCGCCCTGTTTCATGCAGCGGCCGATCATGTCCAGGTAGCGCGCCTCGAAGATCTGCAAGTCGAGATTGCAGCCGGGAAACAGCACTGTGTTCAGCGGGAAAAGCGGCAGACTCATAGACATTTCCTTAGACCACCATCGACACCGCCAACGGCAGGAACACTGCCGTGGCCACGCCCATCAGACTCATCGCCAGCGCCGCGAAGGCGCCGCACTCATCACTTTCCTGCAGTGCCACCGAAGTGCCGACGGCGTGCGCGGTCATGCCCAGCGCCATGCCACGCGCCTCGGGGCTGTGCACGCCGAGGCGGGTCAGCAACGCCGGGCCGAAGATCGCGCCGATCACCCCGGTGATCAACACGAACACCGCCGCCAGCGCCGCGACACCACCGATCTGCTCGGCCACCAGCATGGCAATCGGCGAGGTCACCGACTTCGGCGCCATGGTCATCAGAATCATGTGCTCGGCACCAAACCACCAGCCCAGTAACACGCCCATGCCCGTCGCGACCACCCCGCCTATCACCAGCGTAGTAAAAATCGGCCAGAACAATTGGCGGATACGCTTGAGGTTGAGATACAGCGGCACCGCCAGCGCAACTGTCGCCGGGCCCAGCAGAATGCTGAGGATCTCGGTGCTCTTGCGGTACTCGGCGTAAGTCAGGCCACAGCCGACCAGCACGCCGATCACCAACAGCATGGAGACCAGCACCGGTTGCAGAAAGATCCAGCGGGTTTTCTCGAACGCCGCCAGCACCAGTTGATAGGCACCCAGGGTGATGCCGATGCCAAACAGCGGATGATGGATTACCGAGGCCCATGCCCCTTGCCAGTCGAAGAGCATCAGGACTCCTCCGACCGGTGCGCGTGTCGCTTGACCATGCGCTGCATCAGCACCCCGGCGAAGGCCATCGACAGGATCAACGACAGGACGAGCGCGCCGACAATCGCCCAGAAATCGGCGGCAATATCACTCGCATAGACCATCACACCCACCGCCGGCGGCACCAGCAGCAACGGCAGATAACGCAGCAGACTGCCGGCCGCAAGGTTCAGCGGCTCGCCGACTTCACCGCAAATGATCAGGAACACCAGCAACAGCAGCAGGCCGATGATCGGCCCCGGCAGCACCGGCAACAGCAAATGGTTGAGTGCCGTGCCGAGCAGTTGGAACAGCACCAGCATGGTCAGGCCACGTAACAACATCAGACATCTCCCCCCGCAAGTCATCGGCATTATAAGCACGGCAGCGCTATGGATCGGCATTCGCCAAAAGCATGGCAGGTTGACCGGAGCAAATCGTCATGTTGATCTACAGTGGTTCGCAGGGCGGTCAAATCCCCCACCTGAAAAACTATAAAACCGATGAACCCAAGGAGAGTCTCAATGCCCTATGTTCCCGTTGCAGAGCTCAAAGATTATGTCGGCAAGGAACTCGGACGTTCCGAATGGCTCACCATCGATCAGGAGCGTATCAACCTGTTCGCCGAAGCCACCGGGGATTATCAGTTCATCCATGTCGACCCGGTCAAAGCCGCGCAAACGCCATTTGGCAGCACCATTGCCCACGGTTTCCTGTCGCTGTCGCTGATCCCCAAATTGATGGAAGACATCCTCGTGCTGCCGCAAGGCCTGAAGATGGTGGTCAACTACGGGCTGGACAGCGTGCGTTTCATCCAGCCGGTGAAGGTCAATTCAAAAGTTCGGCTGAAGGTCGATCTGGCCGAAGTGACCGAGAAGAAACCCGGGCAATGGCTGCTCAAGGCCACCGCCACGCTTGAGATAGAGGGCTCGGACAAACCGGCCTATATCGCCGAACCGCTGTCGCTCTGCTTCGTTTAAGTCACTGGATGCGAAACAGCGCACGCTGTTTCGCATCAGCGCTGTTTTTACCGGCTGTATAAGGTCACATAGCTGCGGCATACTCGGTCGCCTAATTGCCCGGATCCCGCTATGCGCCCACTCGCTTCCCTTGCCCCCCTTGCCCTGACCCTGATGCTCACTGCGTGCGGCGACGGCGAATCGCTGCTGCCTCCGGATGCGCGCCTGCCGGACGGCGGACGCTATCGCGGCGAGCTGGTCAACGGCTTGCTGCAAGGCCAGGGTCGCGTCGACTACCCCAACGGCAGCTGGTACGCCGGGCAGTTCGACAAGGGCCAATGGCACGGTCAGGGTGAGTGGCACGGCAGCAACGGCGAGGTCTATCGCGGCCAGTTCCAGCAGGGCCTGTTCGATGGCCAGGGCAGCCTGACCACCAACGCCAGCAGTTACACCGGCGGCTTCAAGCAGGGCCGGCGCGACGGCGAAGGCACCCTCAAGGAAAACGCCATGACCTACCGTGGCGAGTTCAAGGCTGACCAGTATTCCGGGCTGGGCCGTCTGGAAATGGACGACGGCAGCTCCTATCAGGGCCAGTTCACCCACGGCAAACCCAATGGCGAAGGCCAGCGCGGCGACGCCAGCGGCAATACGTTCAGCGGTCATTTCGTCAACGGCCAGCTCGAAGGCAACGGCACGTTCAACAGTGCCGATGGCGACATCTATGTCGGCGGCTTCAAGAACAGTCAGCTGCACGGCAAGGGCCGCTATGAAAACGCCGATGGCGACGTCTGGCTCGGCCAGTTCAAGGAAGGCGCGCTGACCGGAAAAGGCGAATTGATTGGCGCTGACGGCAGCCATTACATCGGCTACTTCAATGACTGGCGCTTCAGTGGTCAGGGCCGCTTGAACCTGTCTGACGGCAGCTTCTACATCGGCGAGTTCGACAGCGACAGCTACGCCGGGCGCGGCACCCTGGTGCTGACCGATGGCACCGTGCTCAGCGGCACCTGGATCAACGGCCAACGCGTGCGTGACGCCGACGGCAAGCTCCTGCCCGACACCCTCGAACTCGGCCTGCTAGCTCAGGGCCGCCTGCTCGATGAGGCGCTGGCCGCCGTGCCCGCCTCGACACCGGCCGTTGAGCTGTACACTCTGACCCTCGGTGGCGACGGCAAGCAAAGCGTGTTCCTGCGCGAGTCCGACTACGTCGCCAATATGCTCACCACACGCTTCGGTGCCTATGGCCAGATTCGCCTGGTCAACCACCGCGACCATCTCGCCGATCGGCCGATGGCCACCCGCGAAAACCTGCGCCGCGCAGCGCAAACCCTGGCCGAACGCAGCGGCCCGGAAGACCTGGTGTTCATTTACCTGACCAGCCACGGCACCGCCGAACACGAACTGGTGCTCGACCAGCCGCGCATGGAGCTGGCCGATCTGCCCGCCGATGAGCTCGCCGCCGTGCTCGCGCCGCTGAAAAATCGCGACAAGGTGATCGTGATTTCATCGTGCTACTCCGGCGGTTTCATCCCCGCGCTGAAAGACGAGCGCACTCTGATCATGACCGCCTCACGTGCCGATCGGGTGTCGTTCGGCTGCTCGGAAGAAGCCAACTTCACCTACTTCGGCGATGCCTTGTTCGCCCAGGCGCTGAACCAGACCGACGACCTCGAACAAGCCTTCAAACTGGCCAAGGCCACGGTTGCCGAGCGTGAGCTGGCTGACAGTTTCGAAGCCTCGGAACCGCAGATCTGGGCGCCCAAGACCGTGCTGTCGCATTGGCAACTGCTACGCAAACAGCAAGCAAGAAAAGCTTTGCAAAGCGCTGCATTGAACGACGGAGCGACAAACAGCAACTAAGCTGAACAGTATCAAGGGAGAGACACAATGTACTTGACGCCTCAGCACGTATTGCTTGCCGGAGCCACCGGATTGACCGGTGAACACCTGCTCGACCGCTTGCTCAACGAGCCGACGATTTCTCGCGTGCTCGCCCCTTCGCGTCGACCCTTGGCGGAACATCCACATCTGGAAAACCCGGTCGGTGATCCACAGGCGTTTCTGCCTCAACTAAGTGGCCGGGTCGATATCGCCTATTGCTGCCTCGGCACCACGATCAAGCAGGCCGGTTCAGAAGCGGCGTTTCGTGCGGTGGATCTGGACATGGTCGTGGCGTTCGCCAAACGCGCGCGGGAGATGGGCGCGCGGCACCTGATTGTAATCAGCGCGATTGGCGCCGATCCGAAATCGTCGGTCTTCTACAATCGGGTCAAAGGCGAAATGGAACAAGCGCTGCGCGCCCAGGACTGGCCGCAACTGACCATTTGCCGGCCTTCGCTGTTGTTGGGCGAACGCACGGAGCCACGCTTGGCCGAACAGCTGGCCGGGCCGTTGTCGAAGCTGATTCCGGGAAAATACCGAGGCATCGAGGCCTGCCAATTGGCGCGGGCGATGTGGCGATTGGCGCTGGAAGAGCAGGATGGGGTGCGGGTGATCGAGTCGGATGAACTGCGCAAGCTAGGCAAATAATCTTCCGCCGCATGATCGTTCCCACGCTCTGCGTGGGAATGCAGCCATGGACGCTCTGCGTCCCAAAGCGTGACGCAGAGCGTCACCGGAGGCGTTACCACGCAGAGCGTGGGAACGATCTGTCTAACTACAATCCGCCCGTTGCCTGAAACCCCACGCCGATAACCGTCAGCAATGACAACGGCAACAGCAGCGTATCGAGCAATGCACTCGCCGGCAGGTCCACCCCCGGATAGCTCGGCGCTTCAGCCCCGAACCGATCCATCGCACAGCACCCGCCATTCATCGCGTACAAATCCAGCCGCGTCCCGGAGTACACCACTGGCGCACCCGGCTTGGCGGCATCCAGCGTCCGCGCCGTGGCGCAGCCGGCCAGTTGCAGCGCCAGCACCATCGTCAGCAGCTTATTCATCGCTGCTCAGATGATGCTCGCCCCAACGCGGCAGCATGTCCTGAGGAATGCCCAGCAGATTGAGAATCCGCGCCACGACGAAATCGATCAGGTCATCGATGGTCTGTGGCTGGTGATAGAAACCCGGCGAGGCCGGCAGGATGGTCACGCCCATGTTCGACAGCTTGAGCATGTGCTCCAGATGAATGCTCGAATACGGCGCTTCGCGCGGCACCAGAATCAACTGGCGACGTTCCTTCAGCGTCACGTCCGCAGCCCGCTCGATCAGGTTGTTGCAGGCGCCGGTGGCAATCGCCGACAAGGTGCCGGTGGAACACGGCACCACGACCATCGCCGCTGGCGCGCCGGAGCCCGAGGCCACCGGCGACATCCAGTCTTCCTTGCCGTACACGCGGATCTGCCCGGCCGCTGCCCCGGTGTACTCGGTGAGGAACGCCTGCATCATCTGCGGCTTGGGCGGCAACGTGACATCGGTCTCGGTGGCCATCACCAGTTGCGCCGCCTTGGAGATCAGGAAGTGTACTTCGCGATCTTCACGCACCAGGCAATCGAGCAGGCGCAATCCGTACTGCGCGCCGGACGCGCCGGTCATCGCCAGCGTGATGCGTTCCGGGCCGCCGTCCTGGGAAAGAGTGTTCATTGCAGCGCCTCGGCGAGTTTGCCGTGCAGGCCGCCGAAGCCGCCGTTGCTCATGATCACCACGTGAGTGCCACGCTGAGCCTGGCTCTTCACGCGTTCGATGATGCCTTCAAGCGAATCGCTGACAATCGACGGCACGGTGCACAGTGCGGCGGTACCGGCCAGATCCCAGCCGAGGTTGGCCGGGGCGTACCAGATCACCTGGTCGGCATCGACCACGCTGTCCGGCAGACCGTCACGGTGCGCGCCGAGCTTCATCGAGTTGGAGCGCGGCTCGATGATCGCGATCAGCGGTGCGTCACCGATACGTTTGCGCAAGCCATCGAGGGTGGTGGCGATCGCGGTCGGGTGGTGGGCGAAGTCGTCGTAGATGGTGATGCCGCGTACTTCGGCGACTTTCTCCATCCGGCGTTTGACGTTCTTGAATGCGCTCAATCCGGCGATGCCCATCGATGGCACCACACCAACATGCCGCGCAGCCGCCAGGGCAGCCAGGGCGTTGGCGACGTTGTGCTGACCGGTCAGTTCCCATTCGACGGTGCCTTGAGACACGCCTTCGAACATCACTTCGAACGCCGAACCATCGCCTTTCAGCAACTTGACCTGCCACTGACCGCCGGCACCGGTGGTTTGCACCGGGG
Source organism: Pseudomonas sp. P8_229 (assembly GCF_034008635.1). Taxonomy (NCBI): domain Bacteria; kingdom Pseudomonadati; phylum Pseudomonadota; class Gammaproteobacteria; order Pseudomonadales; family Pseudomonadaceae; genus Pseudomonas; species Pseudomonas sp. P8_229. The sequence goes on from NZ_CP125378.1 coordinate 2,151,234, forward strand.
TCCAGCAGCCCATTTCGATCACGCGCTGCAAGGCAGGCTCGGTCGTCGGGTGAATCACCAGACCTTCGCTCGGGATGGTCCGCACCAAATGGTGGAACTGCCGCTCGATCGCCGGCAGATCGGGGAAGATATCAGCGTGATCGAACTCAAGGTTGTTGAGGATCGCGGTGCGCGGGCGATAGTGGACGAACTTCGAACGCTTGTCGAAGAACGCGCTGTCGTATTCGTCCGCCTCGATCACGAAGAACGGCGTGCCGCCCAGACGCGCGGACACCGAGAAGTTCTGCGGCACACCGCCGATCAGGAACCCCGGGCTCATGCCGGCGTGTTCCAGTACCCAGGCGAGCATACTGCTGGTGGTGGTCTTGCCGTGCGTACCGGCGACCGCCAGCACCCAGCGACCCTGCAGCACGTGATCGGCCAGCCACTGCGGGCCGGAGACGTAAGGCAGGCCTTTGTTCAGCACATATTCCACCGCCGGGTTGCCGCGGGACATGGCGTTGCCGATCACCACCAGATCCGGCGCCGGATCGAGCTGAGCCGGGTCGTAGCCTTGGGTCAGTTGAATGCCCTGAGCCTCAAGCTGCGTGCTCATCGGCGGATAGACGTTGGCGTCGGAGCCAGTCACGTGATGGCCCAGCTCTTTGGCCAGAACCGCCATCGAGCCCATGAAAGTCCCGCAGATACCCAGAATATGAATGTGCATAGTCGACCTCGTAAAACATGGCCGCAGGTTAGCGTAGGGTGGGGAAAATCGCACCTTGTGTTTCGCCTTTGCCGACGCCTTCGCGAGCAAGCCCGCTCCCACAAAATCAGCGCTGACCCTGTGGGGGGACGGGCTTGCTCGCGAATGGCGCGACTCGGTTCAGCGGCTAATCGCGTGTTTACGCAGCTTTCTATAAAGGGTGTTGCGGCTGACCCCGAGTTGTTGCGCGGTCTGGGTCATGTGCCAGCGGGTCTGCTCCAGCACATTGAGCAACGCCAAACGCTCGGCGCCCTCCAGCGGATGCTCGGACTCAACCGTCTTCAGCTCCAGTGGCGGCCGCACCTGACGAATCATCGCCGGCAGATCCTCCAGCCCGATCCGACCGTCATCGCACAACGCCGCCAGCGTACGCAGAACATTGCGCAACTGCCGCACGTTGCCCGGCCAGTTGAAGGCCAGCAACGCCTGGCGCGCCGGTTCGTCGATCACGATAATTTCCCCACCCGCCTCCTCGGCCAGCAGGAAATCCAGCAATTGCGACTTGTCGCTGCGTTCGCGCAACGCCGGTAGCGCGACTTCGAGGCCGTTGAGCCGGTAATACAGGTCTTCACGGAAACTGCCGTCTTCGACCCGCTCCAGCAGATTGCGGTGGGTGGCGCTGATGATCCGCACGTTGACCGCCTCCGGTTCGCCGCCGATCGGCACCACTTGGCGGTCTTCCAGCACCCGCAACAAACGGGTCTGCAACGCCAGCGGCATGTCGCCGATTTCATCGAGAAACAGCGTGCCGCCATCGGCCTGCTGCAACTTGCCGCGCATGCCGTCCTTGCGCGCGCCGGTGAAACTGCCGCCGCGATAACCGAACAACTCGCTCTCGATCAGACTCTCGGGAATCGCCGCGCAGTTAAGGGCGACGAAAGCTTTGTTGGCGCGTTGACTGGCATGATGCACGGCCTTGGCGAAAGCCTCCTTGCCGGAGCCGGTTTCGCCGTTGACCAGCAGCGGCACATCACGCTCGAACACGCGCAGCGCCTTGCGGAAATCGGCCTGCAGCGCCGCGTCACCGAGGCAAATGCCCGCCAGTGGTTGAGCCTTGACCACCACCGGCGCCGGCATGATCGGCAGCGGCTTGCGTGATTCGCCGCGCAGCAAGGCAAACAGAGGCCGCCCGTCACGGGTGCGCAACGGCCAACTGGCGCTGGCATTGGCACTGGCGCGGCCAAGCAGTTCGTCCAGCGAGCAATCGAAAAACGCTTCCACCGGTTTGCCGAGCAAGCCACCGCGAATATGCCCCAGCAGGTTCAGCGCACTCTGGTTGACCGCGCTGATCCGCCCTTCCCCGTCAAACGCCAGCAGCCCTTCGCTGAACAAGCCGACGGACTCGGCCTGCAGATGAAATCGCAGCAACCACTGGTTATCGAAGCAACGCAGGAAATAGCAGCTCTCGATCATCTTCGCCGACAGATTGACCAGCGCCATGGTGTGGAACTGGCTCTGGCGTGAAACATCGTGGCGCGCCGAGGACACGTCGAGCACCGCGAGCAATTCGCCGTGCGGGTCGAACACCGGGCTCGCCGAGCAGGTCAGCCCGGTGTGGCGGCCGCGAAAGTGTTCGTCCTGGTGAATGGTCAGCGCCTGGCGCTCGACCAGGCAGGTGCCGATGCCGTTGGTGCCTTCGCAGGCTTCGCTCCAGTCGGCGCCGAGCCAGAGCCCGGCACGTTCGAAAATCTTGCGCTCGGCGGGTGCGGTGACACAGTTGAGGATCACCCCGCGCGCGTCGGTCAGCAGCACCGCGTGGCCGGCCCCGGACAGTTGTTGATGCAGGCTGCTCATTTCATTGCCGGCAATCTGCAACACCTGTTGCAGCCGCTCGCGGCTTTCGAGGACGCGCCCGTGTTCGAGCACGGTGGGCGCCATGGCCAAGGCCGGGTCGAGGTGATAGTCCTCAAGACAGCGCAGCCACGAACGGGCAATCGACGGATCGGCACCGGGCCCGTGCAAGTGCGGCTTGCCCTGGGTCACGGTGAGCACCTGTTGGGCATGGCGACTCAAATGGTTGTCGTGCATTTCTTATTATTCTCCCCGAGATCAGTGCCGCCTCTTGGTTGGCTGGCACATACCTTGTGGTGAGGGGATTTATCCCCGATGGGTTGCGAAGCACCCCCAATCAAACCAACGTGGCTTCTTAGATTCACCGCGTACACCGGATTTACGACTGCTGCGCAGCCGATCGGGGCGGTGCGACGTTTCGCTAAATCCCCTCGCCACAAGGGGTACATCTGGGCGATTTGCAGCCAGCATCCTCCAGCCGTCGGCGCATTGCAATGCTGGCGAGACCGCTCGGTCACAGGCTGTGCCAAAAGCGGTACAAACTGTCACCCAGGCTGTACCGAAACCGTCACAGGCGCCGTCCGCCTGTCCGACAAAAAATACGCAAGGCCTTGATTTGCCTGACTTGCACGGCAATGGCCCGAGCTTTGCTCTACGCTTATATCAAGCGCACTTGCGCGTTTCTCTAATAAGTACAAAGCCAAGGAGAACATCATCATGCGTTACGCTCACCCCGGTACTGAAGGCGCCAAAGTCTCGTTCAAGAGCAAGTACGGTAACTACATCGGCGGCGAGTTCGTCGCGCCTGTCAAAGGTCAGTACTTCACCAATACCTCGCCAGTGAATGGCCAGCCGATTGCCGAATTCCCCCGTTCCACTGCCGAAGACATCGACAAGGCACTGGACGCCGCCCACGCTGCTGCCGATACATGGGGTTCGACCTCGGTGCAGGCGCGCTCGCTGATCCTGCTGAAAATCGCCGACCGCATCGAACAGAACCTCGAACTGCTGGCGATCACCGAAACCTGGGACAACGGCAAAGCCATCCGCGAAACCCTCAACGCCGACATCCCGCTGGCGGCCGACCATTTCCGCTACTTCGCTGGCTGCCTGCGCGCTCAGGAAGGCAGCGCTGCCGAAATCGACGGCAACACCGTGGCCTATCACATCCATGAACCGCTGGGCGTGGTCGGCCAGATCATCCCCTGGAACTTCCCGCTGCTGATGGCCGCGTGGAAACTCGCCCCGGCGCTGGCCGCCGGCAACTGCGTGGTGCTCAAGCCTGCCGAGCAGACTCCGCTGGGCATCTGCGTACTGATGGAGCTGATCGGTGATCTGCTGCCACCGGGCGTGCTCAACGTGGTGCAAGGTTTCGGCAAAGAAGCCGGTGAAGCGCTGGCCACCAGCAAACGCATCGCCAAGATCGCGTTCACCGGCTCGACCCCGGTCGGCTCGCACATCATGAAATGCGCGGCCGAGAACATCATTCCGTCCACCGTGGAACTGGGTGGCAAGTCACCGAACATCTTCTTCGAAGACATCATGCAGGCCGAACCGACGTTCATCGAGAAGGCAGCCGAAGGTCTGGTGCTGGCGTTCTTCAACCAGGGCGAAGTCTGCACCTGCCCGTCCCGTGCGCTGGTACAGGAATCGATCTACGACGAGTTCATGGCCGTCGTCATGAAAAAAGTCCTGCAGATCAAACGCGGCGACCCGCTGGACACCGACACCATGGTCGGCGCACAGGCGTCCGAGCAGCAGTTCGACAAGATCCTGTCGTACCTGGAAATCGCCAAGGGCGAAGGTGCCGAGCTGCTGACCGGCGGCAAGGTGGAAAAACTCGAGGGCAATCTGGCGACCGGGTATTACATCCAGCCGACCCTGCTCAAGGGCACCAATAAAATGCGCGTGTTCCAGGAAGAAATCTTCGGCCCGGTGGTGAGCATCACTACCTTCAAGGACGAAGCCGAAGCCCTGGCGATTGCCAACGACACCGAGTTCGGCCTCGGTGCCGGCCTGTGGACCCGCGACATCAACCGCGCCTACCGCATGGGCCGCGCGATCAAGGCCGGTCGCGTGTGGACCAACTGCTACCACCTGTACCCGGCGCACGCCGCGTTCGGCGGGTACAAGAAGTCCGGCGTCGGCCGTGAAACCCACAAGATGATGCTCGATCACTATCAGCAGACCAAAAACCTGCTGGTGAGCTACGACATCAATCCGTTGGGCTTCTTCTAAAATCCTGGGCAACACAGATGATTCTGTGTTGCCTGTTCAATCGCCTTCGCGAGCAAGCCCGCTCCCACAGGGGACTTGCGTCGACCCACACTGTTGGATTGGGCACAAATCCAATGTGGGAGCGGGCTTGCTCGCGAAGGTGTCCTTAATGACACAACACACAAGGCTTGGCCGCTCTGGCACGGCCCTTGCGTACCCGTCATTCAGGTTTTTGCCGAAAACTGCCGCTGCGTGAACAGCATCCATCCACCCAACCTCTGCACCCGAAAGTCCAACAGATCGAACAATAAAAAACAGAGAGGACTTATGACTTCCACCACACAGCTCAAACCCACACTCGGCACCCTGCACCTCTGGGGCATTGCCGTCGGCCTGGTGATTTCCGGCGAATACTTCGGCTGGAGTTACGGCTGGGGCACTGCGGGCACCCTCGGTTTTCTGGTCACGGCGCTGATGGTCGCGACCATGTACACCTGCTTCATCTTCAGCTTTACCGAACTGACCACCGCGATTCCCCACGCGGGCGGGCCGTTTGCCTACAGCCGTCGGGCCTTCGGCGAGAAAGGCGGATTGATCGCCGGCATCGCCACCCTGATCGAGTTCGTTTTTGCACCACCGGCGATTGCCATGGCGATCGGCGCCTACCTCAACGTGCAGTACCCGGAGCTTGATCCGAAGGTTGCGGCGGTCGGCGCCTACTTCGTGTTCATGACCCTGAACATTCTCGGCGTGAGCATCGCCGCGACCTTCGAACTGGTGGTCACCGTGCTGGCAGTCGCCGAATTGCTGGTGTTCATGGGCGTGGTCGCACCGGGCTTCAGCTTCAGCAACTTCGTGCTCAACGGCTGGTCGGGTTCCAATGAGTTCACCATGGGTTCGATCCCCGGGATCTTCGCGGCGATCCCGTTTGCGATCTGGTTCTTCCTCGCCATCGAAGGCGCCGCCATGGCGGCCGAAGAAGCCAAGGACCCGAAACGCACGATTCCCAAGGCGTACGTCAGCGGCATCCTGACCCTGGTGTTCCTCGCCATCGGCGTGATGGTGATGGCCGGCGGTGTCGGCGACTGGCGCCAGTTGTCGAACATCAACGATCCGTTGCCACAGGCGATGAAAGCCGTAGTCGGCAACAACTCTTCGTGGATGCACATGCTGGTGTGGATCGGCCTGTTCGGCCTGGTGGCGAGTTTCCACGGGATCATCCTCGGCTACTCGCGACAGTTCTTCGCCCTTGCTCGCGCGGGTTATCTGCCGAAAAGCCTGGCCAAGCTGTCACGTTTCCAGACCCCACACCGCGCCATTCTGGCCGGCGGCGTGATCGGCATCGCGGCGATCTACAGCGATGGACTGGTCAATCTACAGGGCATGACCCTGACCGCCGCGATGATCACCATGTCGGTGTTCGGCGCGATCGTGATGTACATCATCAGCATGCTCAGCCTGTTCAAACTGCGCAAAACCGAACCGAATCTGGAACGTACCTTCCGCGCCCCGGGCTACCCGGTGGTGCCGGCGATTGCGCTGTTCCTGGCGGTGGTGTGCCTGGTGGCGATGGCGTGGTTCAACACGCTGATCGGTTGTGTGTTCCTGGGCTTCATGGCCGCTGGTTACCTGTACTTCCAGCTGACCGCCAAGCAACGCGCCGAAGCCCCGGCAGACGCTATGCTCGAAGGTATCTAGTTGCACCGGCACCGGGCCTGACGCCCGGTGCCCGCCATATAGAAGTGCACACAATACCTGTAGGAGTGAGCCTGCTCGCGATCGCATCGACGCGGTATGACTGTTGTTCCGAGTTGCCTGCATCGCGAGCAGGCTCACTCCTACACAAAAGCAGATTGCAGTAATTACTGGAGGACCCCGCCCCATGGCCGCATTTGCCCATTCCGTCGGCGCCCAGACCTACCGCTTCGACAGCCTCAAGGACGTCATGGCCAAGGCCAGCCCGGCGCGCTCCGGGGACTTCCTGGCAGGCGTCGCCGCGCTCAATGACGGCGAGCGCGTGGCCGCGCAAATGGCGCTGGCCGACATCCCGCTCACGCATTTTCTGCAGGAAGCGCTGATTCCGTACGAAGCCGATGAAGTCACCCGATTGATCATCGACACCCACGACAAACAAGCCTTTGCCGTGGTCAGCCACCTCACCGTCGGTGGATTTCGCGACTGGCTGCTCAGCGACGCGGCCGACGAAACCAGTCTGCGCGCGCTCGCCCCCGGCCTGACCCCGGAAATGGTTGCCGCCGTGTCGAAGATCATGCGCGTGCAGGATCTGGTGCTGGTGGCGCAGAAGATCCGCGTGGTGACGAAGTTTCGCGGCACCCTCGGCCTGCGCGGGCGCCTGTCGACCCGCCTGCAACCCAATCACCCGACCGACGAGCCGTCCGGCATCGCCGCGAGCATTCTCGACGGCCTGTTGTACGGTAACGGCGACGCGATGATCGGCATCAACCCGGCCACCGACAGCATCGCCTCGATCTGCGCGATGCTGGAGATGCTCGACGCGATCATCCAGCGCTACGACATCCCGACCCAGGCCTGCGTGCTGACCCACGTCACCACCTCGATCGAAGCGATCAACCGTGGTGTGCCGCTGGATCTGGTGTTCCAGTCGATTGCCGGCACCGAAGCGGCCAACGCCAGTTTCGGCATCAACCTGAATGTATTGCAGGAAGGCTATGACGCGGGGCTGAGCCTGAAGCGCGGCACTCTCGGGCAGAACCTGATGTATTTCGAGACCGGCCAGGGCAGCGCGCTGTCAGCCAACGCCCACCACGGTGTCGACCAGCAGACCTGCGAGACCCGGGCCTACGCCGTGGCGCGGCATTTCAAGCCGTTTCTGGTAAACACCGTGGTCGGCTTCATCGGCCCGGAATACCTCTATAACGGCAAACAGATCATCCGCGCCGGCCTCGAAGACCATTTTTGCGGCAAGTTGCTCGGCGTGCCGATGGGCTGCGACATCTGCTACACCAACCATGCCGAAGCCGATCAGGATGACATGGACACCCTGCTGACCCTCTTGGGTGTCGCCGGGATCAACTTCATCATGGGCATCCCCGGCTCCGACGACATCATGCTCAACTACCAGACCACCTCGTTCCACGACGCGCTCTACGCGCGCCAGACCCTGGGCCTGAAACCTGCGCCGGAGTTCGAGCAATGGCTGGCGAACATGGGCATCTTCACCCAGGCGGACGGCAAGGTTCGCTTTGGCAACAACCTGCCGCCGGCCTTCCGCCAGGCGCTGGCGCAACTGGGATGAGTGTTATGGAAAAACCGCCTGTGGACCCGCAAAACCCGTGGCTGGAGCTGCGTCGCCTGACCCCGGCGCGCATCGCCCTCGGCCGTACCGGCACCAGCCTGCCGACCAGCGCCCAACTGGATTTCCAGTTCGCCCACGCCCAGGCGCGGGATGCGGTGCATTTGCCGTTCGATCATGTCGGGCTCAGCGCGCAACTGAACGAGCGCGGGCGCGACAGCCTGTTGCTGCACAGCGCCGCGACCGATCGCAATAGCTACCTGCAACGCCCGGATCTTGGACGCAAGCTCAGCGAAGACTCGGCGCAGAGCCTGCGTGATTACGCTTCGGCGCATCCCGGGGGCGTCGATCTGGCGATTGTGGTGGCGGACGGACTGTCAGCGCTGGCCGTGCATCGGCATACCCTGCCGTTTCTGACCCGCCTGGAGGAGCAGATGAGCGCCGACGGCTGGTCGATTGCCCCCGTGGTGCTGGTGGAACAGGGGCGGGTCGCCGTCGGTGATGAAATCGGCCAGTTGCTCGGCGCAAAAATGGTCGTGATGCTGATCGGAGAGCGTCCGGGCCTCAGCTCGCCAGACAGCCTGGGGTTATATTTCACCTACAATCCAAAGATCGGGCTGACCGATGCCTACCGCAATTGCATCTCCAACGTGCGGCTTGAGGGCTTGAGTTACGGCATGGCGGCGCATCGCTTGCTGTACCTGATGCGCGAAGCCTGCCGGCGGCAGTTGTCAGGGGTCAATCTGAAGGACGAAGCACAGGTTCAGACGCTGGATTCGGACGCAGGCGCGGACATGAAGGGAAACTTCCTACTGGGCCCGTCGACAACCTGAACCGTTTCCGCATTGCGTTTCTGCGCTACTTTCAGGCAGGATCGATGCACGGCCGCCAGGGTTTCCCATCGCCGTCAGAGCAGTTGAAGACAGCCACTTGAAGACGAGACCTATCATGCGGATTATTCAAGCGACCCTCGAACACCTGGATTTGCTGACCCCGTTGTTCGTCAAATATCGCGAGTTCTACGGTTCCCTGCCTTACCCGGATTCCTCCCGCGCGTTTCTCGAAAAACGCCTGCGGCGCAAGGAATCGGTGATTTATCTGGCCTTGGCCGACGATGACGACAAGAAGCTGATGGGCTTCTGCCAGTTGTATCCAAGCTTTTCCTCGCTGTCGCTCAAGCGCGTGTGGATCCTCAACGACATCTATGTCGCCGAAGACGCCCGCCGCCAACTGGTGGCTGACAACCTGATCCGCACCGCGAAGAAAATGGCCAAGGAGACCCAGGCCGTGCGTATGCGCGTCTCCACCAGTGCCGACAACGAAGTGGCGCAAAAGACCTACGAATCCATTGGCTTCAAGGAAGACACCGAGTTCAAGAACTACGTGTTGCCGATCAGCGACGAGCTGTAAATCGCCCAAGCCTCAGTGATGAGGGAGTGAGCTCCCTCATCACCATTAATCCCTGCCTGACAAAAATTCACACCCCGACATTCCCCGCTACAAAACCAACGCGCTTTTCACCTCTCAGACCGTATAATCCCGAGCTTTCCGGCTTGTAAGAAAAACTACACCCCGCTGTAGGCTTACACCCGAATCATCCGCACAGGCCTGCCGAGTCGGGCCGCCACCACAGGTGCCCCCATGGATTTCAACCCGCTCGACCTTATCCTGCATCTCGACGTGTACCTCGACTTGCTGGTAACCAACTACGGGCCGTGGATCTACGCGATTCTGTTCGCTGTCATCTTCTGTGAAACCGGCCTGGTGGTGATGCCGTTCCTGCCGGGTGATTCGCTGTTGTTCATCGCCGGTGCCGTGGCGGCGGGCGGCGGCATGGACCCGGTACTGTTGGGCGGTCTGTTGATGCTGGCGGCCATCCTCGGCGACAGCACCAACTACGTGATCGGACGAACAGCCGGGGAAAAACTCTTCAGTAACCCGAACTCGAAAATCTTCCGTCGCGACTACCTGCAAAAAACCCACGATTTCTACGACAAGCACGGCGGCAAAACCGTGACCCTCGCACGTTTCCTGCCGATCATCCGTACGTTTGCACCGTTTGTCGCCGGCGTCGGGAAAATGCCCTACCCGCGTTTCTTCGCGTTCAGCGTGTTCGGCACCATCCTCTGGGTCGGCGGCCTGGTGACCTTGGGTTACTTCTTCGGCAACGTGCCATTCATCAAGAAGAACCTGTCGCTGCTGGTCGTCGGCATCATCCTGCTGTCGCTGGTGCCGATGATCATCGGTGTGGTGCGCAGCCGTTTCGGCGGCGCCAAAGCCGAAACCCACTGATCCGATGTGGTCACTGAGCGCCTGGCGTCGCCGGCGCATTCTGGCCAGACACCCGATTGCCGACGACCTGTGGCAACGGGTGCGCCACCACCTGAGTTTCCTCGATGGCATCAGCGCCACCGAGGATCAGTGGCTGCGTGAAGCCTGTGTGCTGTTTCTCGAAGACAAACACCTGACCGCCCTGCCCGGCGTCGAACTGCATCAGGAGCAACGCCTGCTGCTCGCCGCCCAGGCCCAGTTGCCGCTGCTCAATCTGGGCGATTTGAACTGGTATCAGGGCTTTCACGAAATCATCCTCTACCCCGACGACTTCCTCAGTCCGCAACGGCATCGCGATGCCAGCGGGATCGAGCACGAATGGGATGGCGAACACAGCGGCGAAGCCTGGCAACAGGGACCGATCATCCTCGCCTGGCCCGGGGTGATGTCCAGCGGTGGCTGGGAAGGCTACAACCTGGTGATACACGAACTGGCGCACAAGCTCGACATGCTCAACGGCGACGCCAACGGCCTGCCGCCACTGCACGCCGACATGCGCGTCAGCGATTGGGCCGAGGTCATGCAACACGCCTACGACGACCTCAACCGCCAGCTCGACCGCAATCCCGATGCCGAAACCGCCATCGACCCGTATGCCGCCGAGAACCCTGGCGAGTTCTTTGCGGTCACCAGCGAATACTTCTTCAGCGCCCCGGATCTGCTGCACGAAACTTATCCACAGGTCTACTTGCAACTGAAGCTTTTCTACCGGCAGGATCCGTTGGGCAGGCTGCGGCAACTTCAGGCCACAGACCCGGTCTATCAGGCGCACGACTAAGCTCTGCACGACTTCTGGTACGTGGCGTCGGCGTAGGAATGTGCCTATAATCGCCGCCACTTTTTGGTCAATCCGGCCAAGTGTTTTTGGTCAACTACGGGGGCAACGCCCAATGAGCTACAGCAAGATTCCGGCTGGCAAAGACCTGCCGAACGACATCTACGTCGCGATCGAGATCCCGGCCAACCACGCGCCGATCAAATACGAAATCGACAAAGACAGCGATTGCCTGTTCGTTGACCGTTTCATGGCCACCCCAATGTTCTACCCGGCCAACTACGGTTACATCCCGAACACCCTGGCTGACGACGGTGATCCCCTCGACGTGCTGGTTGTGACCCCTTACCCGGTTGCTCCAGGCTCGGTGATCCGCGCGCGTCCGGTCGGCATCCTGAACATGACCGACGACGGCGGCGGCGATGCCAAAGTCATCGCAGTCCCACACGACAAGCTGTCCCAGCTGTACGTCGACGTGAAGGAATACACCGACCTGCCACCACTGCTGATCCAGCAGATCGAGCACTTCTTCGCGAACTACAAAGATCTCGAAAAAGGCAAGTGGGTCAAGATCGAAGGCTGGGCTGGCGCTGATGCCGCTCGCGACGCGATCACCAAGTCGGTTGCTGCCTACAAGGGCTAAGCACTGCTTGCTGCGTGAAGCCTGAAGAAAACCCCGGTTGATCCGGGGTTTTTTGTGCCTGAAAGAAGCCGCTTTAAACAGTACGTTTATGACGGACTACAGAAAAGTTTCGAAGTGAGTGATTTCCCACAAGGACGTCTTACATCCAGTCGCAAAATACAGCCATTTTTTGAACACTCGGTTTATTCAAACCGCTCTGGCACGGCCGTAGACTCGGTGTTTATGAGAAAGAACACTAGCGGTCCAAGATTCAAGGCACTCCTGGAAGCAGCGAACATCACCACCACGGGATTCGCAAAGTTCTGGGGCACGGAAGCCCAAAACATTCATAACTGGTACACCCGGGGAGTCCCGGCGTATCGCATGGAGGAAGTCTCGCGCCTGCTGTCGGTCAACAGCGACTGGCTGAAAACCGGCGAAGGCAGCAAGGAGTCGCCCCACCTGCAGACCCCTGCCAGCAACGGCGACACCTTCGACGCCCAGGCCATCCGTGGCGTCTACACGGTCATCGATCCCAAAGACATCGAATTGCCGTTTTTCAAGGAAACGCCGCTCACGACCGGTGCCGGCAAGACCCACGTCATCCTCGACCCCGAACAAACCATCCGCCTGCCCCGCGCCCACCTCGATCAACTGGAAATCCGCCACACCGACGCCATCTGCGCGCACATGATCGGCAACAGCATGGCCGAGCGCATCGAAGACGGCTCCATCGTCGGCATCGACCGTGGCCTGACCCAAGTGGTCGACGGCGAAATCTACGCCATCGAACACGACGGCATGCTGCGCATCAAATACCTGCACCGCATGCCCGGCAACGCCCTGCGCCTGCGCAGCCACAACAGTGCCGAACACCCGGACGAAATCTTCCGCGCGGCGCAGATCGACGAGCAGCGGATACACATTCTTGGCTGGGTGTTCTGGTGGTCGACCCTGGGCAAACGCCGGCCGGTGGTGCCGTTTCTCTGACCTCTCCCGTGCCACATCCTCCCCTGTAGGAGTCAGCCCGCTCGCGATGAGGCCCTGATAATCGGTACAAATCCCGATTTTGTTCGACTGCGGTCGCTCTAAACCGCACTTCAGGCTGGGAATCCCCAACAAAACTCAGTATCCTGCGCCCCACATTTGCGCATCGACCCGCTCCCGCGGCTCAGATGACGCCTGACGCGGCAGACCAACGTCTGACCAAGTCCCACAGCCGGACGCAGATCCGGGTGTACGTTTTGAAGGCTGACGCGGTTTACCAAAAATAAACCAAGCCAGTCCCCGAGAAGCCGGCCACAAGCCGGCTTTTTAATGCCTGACAGAAAGCCAAGCCTACCATCTGAAACCTGAATTCCAGCTTGTCGCGTACGGCTCCCCTTGTTACCGTAACGACAATCGTCATTACAGGTATAACATCATGGCCTCCATCAACATCCGCATTGATGATGAGTTGAAACAACGCTCCTTTGCCGAGCTGGAAAAGCTTGGTGTCACACCTTCGGAGCTTTTGCGCCAAACACTTCAATACGTTGCCGAGCGGGGCAAACTGCCCTTCAAGACCGCACTCATCAGCGAAGAAGATGAGGCGCTAATCGCCGTAGTCACCGAGCGCCTCGCCGCTCCTCAGCGAGTCAAGGTTAGTCTGGATGACCTATGACCTTGAATTTGATCGTCGTGCGTTAAAAGAGTGGAGCAAACTGGGCGATACGATTCGCCAGCAGTTCAAAAAGAAGCTCGCGGTGGTATTAGAGAATCCTCGAATAGAAGCCAATCGACTTCGTGATTTGCCAGATTGCTACAAAGTGAAGCTGAAAAGCGCTGGCTATCGCTTGATCTATCAGGTGCTTGATCAAGAGATCGTGGTGTTCGTAGTCGCTATCGGGAAGCGAGAGCGAGAGGCCGCCTACAAGGATGCTCAAGATCGATTGGAGTCTCAATCCTGAGCTCCCCGCACTGTCGGGCACACTGAAATTGTGCAGCAAGCCACTGCACAATTTGATTACCCCCTTCACTTTTGTCTTGCCTCGGCAACCCAACACTTGCCAACCCCAACCCCCACAGTGCTAAATCCCGCCCAACACCCACCCCTCTGTTTTTACCCGCATTCCCGCCACCGGCCGGATTCCGGTATTGAGCCTCACGGGAATCCATGGAATGGCCCTGCATATCCCGACCCTGCTGGTCGTTTCGGTCTTCGTTTTTTTTCTGATGGGGTTGCTGACCCTGCATGCCTGGTATCGCGAATCCCGCGAGCGGCCGTTGGCTTATCTCGGCAGCATGATGCTGCTGGGCGCTTTGGGCGTGGTGCTGGTCAGTTGGCGTGATCGTGGGGTGGATTTCATCCCCATCGTATTTGGCAACGTGGTGTTGCTGCTCAGTGCGGCGATGAACTGGATGGCCATGCGCACGCTGGTGGGCCGTGCGCCTTCAATGGCGGGGATTCTGGCCGGCTCGCTTGTCTGGCTGACGCTGTGTCTGATTCCAGCCTTCTACGATTCGATGTCGAACCGGGTGCTGGTCTACTCGCTGCTGGCATTCGCCTATGGCGTGCTGACGACGCTGGAGCTGTGGCGCAGTCGCAACAGTCTGGACGTCGCGTTCATGCCGGCACTGGTGCTGACGGTTTTGCACACAGTGTTCTACGCCGTACGCAGCGCCACCGATGAAGGTCTGCCGTTGACCAAGGACCTGCTGGGCAGTGGTGAAGGCGTCCCGTTTTTCTCGTTCATGCTGTTCGAGTCGATGCTGTACGTGATCGGCATCGCTTACGTGACGCTGGCGATGGTCAAGGAACGCGCCGAACTCAAGCTCAAGGCGGCAGCATTCAGCGATCCGCTGACCGGCATCGGCAACCGCCGGGCGTTCATGTTGCACGCGGGGCGATTGCTATCCGACAGCAAGCAGCACACGGAACCAGCGGCGTTGCTGCTTTGCGATCTGGATAACTTCAAGCGTCTGAATGACACCTATGGTCATCCCGTTGGGGATCAGGCGTTGATTGCGTTCGGCCGGATCGTGGTCGAGAGCCTGCGCAAGGAAGATGTTTGCGGGCGGATCGGTGGTGAGGAGTTTGCTTGCTTGCTCAACGATTGCGATGAGCAGACTGCATTGGAGATTGCCGAGCGGATCCGCCGCTCATTCTCCCAACTGTCGATTCTTGAGCCGGGCCTGCTCAGCGTCAGCATCGGCGTGGTGACCACTCGCGAGTCCGGCTATGACTTGTCGCGCCTGCTCTCGGAAGCGGATCAGGCGCTATACGGCGCCAAGGATCAGGGGCGCAATCGTGTGCAGACGCTGCGCTCGCTGTACCTCAGCCTCACGGATAACTGAACGACTTCACCAACGTCAACTCGCCCACCGCCCGCATCGGCACCACAAACGTCTCCATCTTCTCGCTCGGCGTGCCTTCCTCGGTAATCACCGTCACCTGCGCCGTGGTCAGCGGCTGCACCGCCTCTTCGCCGCCCTCGTCATCCCCGCGATACCCGCCGCCGAAGTAGTTCACATACACCAGATACTGGCCCTTGATCGGCGCCGGCATGGCGAAGATTTCCGGGCCGTAGCCGGTGGTGACGTCGACGTCGAGTGCTGCGCCGTTGGGGGCGACGCGGTCGCCGTACCAGATGTGGGCGCCGTCGGGGGTGATCAGGTGCAGGTCGAGGTCGGTGCCGTCGCTGTCCCACGACAGCAGCACGCGCAGCTTGGCCGGGGTGGCGCCGCCGCTGGCGTTGAGGAACTGAGTGCGGTGGCGTTGCTGGCCGTCGGGGCTGCGCACTTCGACGCTGTTGCTGCCGTTGGGGAAGGAGAACGGACGGTCGAAGCGGCCGCTGTCGTCGATTTTCAGCGGCATGCTGACGCCGTTGACGATCAGTCGGCCAGGTTCCTCGCTCTTGGGTGTGGCTTTGATTTCGCCGCTGATGCGCGCGGTGTTGGCCTGGCCGACCGGGGTGTTGACCGAGGAGGCCGGGTAGTTGACGGTCTGGCGGAAGTTTTCGCCTTCGCCTTCGGACGCGCCGGTGCGCCAGCCGCCGACCGGGGTGTCGAGTTTGACGCTGTCGGCGGCCATTGCCAGGGGCAACGCATTGAACGCGCAGAGCAACAGCAAGACCTGTGGATAACGGAGTGTCATGGTCTATTCCAGCAAGAGGTGACGGGCGAGCCCTTCGATGTAGGTTTCATCCTGACCATTGGGATGTGCTTCAAAGGCCAGGTGCAGATATTCGTGAGTCAAGTCGAGGCGATCCTGCAGGGTCAACACCCCGCGCACGTAGATGCGCTGGCGTTCGCGGTCGACAAACGGGCGACCGAAAGCCAGTTTGCACACGGCGAAGGTGCTGACTTCGTTGTAGCCGGTTTCGCTTTCCAGCCTCGGACGCCAGCCGCGACGCTGCTTTTGCAGCCAATCCTGGGCGGCGGGCAGTGCTTCGCAGGAGGCGACCGGGTTGTCCCAGCGGCTGAGGCTGGCGCGCGGATAGGCGTGCAGCAGAATCGCGTCGTAACGCTGTCCGGCGTTGGCTTGCTCGACGGCTTGTTGCCAGGCGAGTTTGTCCGGGCCGGGTTGATCGGAGTGATAGGTGACGGTGCTACCGGCCAACACCAGATCCGCCGTCCACGCCGCGATGTTGCGCGACTCGGCGGAAGCCGGGCGTGGGGCGACGCGCTGACGGTTGCTGCTGTCGTCGATGCTCAGGCAATCGCCGTTGCGCGTGGCGTTTTGCAGCAGATAGGTGCGGATGGCCACGGCCAGTGCCTTGGCCGCTTCGGCAGGTTCCGGCTTGGCTTCGCGCTCAAGGACGCGGGCAACGTATTCTTCGCGATCAAGTCTGGCGACCAGTTTGTCGTTGAGCAGAAACAGTTCGCCGGCGCTGTGGATATCCAGCGCGTTGCCGTTGGCGAATTCGACGCGGTAGTCGCCCAGCAGCGGGCCGGACGTCACCACCCGCTCGCCCGCCAACACCCGCGTCAGCGGATAGCGCGTGAACAGGCCGACTTCGACACAACGCCCCGCCTCGGCCGGCCATGCCGCTGGCAATACCGTCGACATCGCCTGCCCGTAATGGCGCAAGACCATCTGACTGGTACCGCGCCCGCCAGCCCAGACCGGCGAACCGTCCGCCGTCCAACCGGCGAAGCCACCCTGGCGCGATTGCGGATCCTGATCGCCGAGCCAGCTCCAGGTTTTCACCCGCAAGCGCCCGCCCAGTTCACCGACGACGTTGCCGTCCGGCGCGTTCAGCACGACGTCGAGCAACACGCGGCGCATCTGATCCTGCGCCGGCAGCAAAGCCAGAACGCCCAATAACTCAGCGACCGAGACTCTTGTTGCCGGTTGCACAGTTGGCAAATCCAGCAACCACGACGGCGCCTGCCGCGCCTGCCAATACGTGCGCCAATCGGCAGAAGCAATGCCCAGCCGCGCCGGTTCAAAGTACAACCCGCAGGATTTCACCAACGCCTGATCGCGCTCGATCTTGCCGCCCGCCGAGCAGCAATAAACTTCGTCCTTGGACTGCCCACGACATTCATACGCCGGCTCGCGAGCACCGGTATCCACCAGCCATGCGTACACGAACAATTTCCACAGGCTGCCCAGCGGTGTATCCAGCGTCGATGGCAATGGCTCGCGAGACACGAGTTGCGTGTGATTCAACGACAACAACTCGCCCTTGTACGCCAGCCGCAGCGGCTCATCCTGCGCCGTCGCCAGCGCAGGAATCACACACATCAGCAGCCACAGCAGCGGCCGGTTCATGTCAGTTGACCGTGACCTGACCGAGGGCGGCTTTCGCTTCCTGGGCCTGATGCTGCGGCGCGTACACCTGCGTGAAACGCACCGGCGGCAGGTTGAACTGGCCCTTCTGCGAGAAACGCACCAGATGGCGCAGACGCAATTCGCCGCTCAGTGCATCCACCGGCACCGCGTAGGCCAGTTGCCCCGGCTCGAAACGCGCCTTCTCCAGCGCCGTCGGCTCGGTGCCGTCCTTGCCCTGCAACTTGATGCCCCAGGTGGTGCGCTCGACATCGGCACCCGGTGGCAGCGGCACTTCAAGCATGCCGTAGCGCAGCGGTTTCGGTGCCTTGCTGGTGAGGATCACTTCGTCCAGGTACAGGCTGTCGCTAGACAGCGGCTTGGTGCCGACCGGCTCCAGTTTGAAGGTGAACGCTTCATCGCCCGGCACCAGTCGCGACAGGCGACGGGTGATGGTCACGGCCATTGGATCGACCGCCGGTTGCTGGGTCTGGAAGCTCAGCGCCGCACGCAGTGGACGCTCCTGAGTGCCGGACACCGACAACACACTCGGCACCGGTGTCGCGCCCTGCCACGTCCAGAACATCTCGCCGGTTGCGCCATAGTTTTTCTTCCAGCCTTCACCCGGCATCAGCGCGATGGTCGGCGAGGCCTGAGCGATGCTGCGTTGCAGCCAGCTCAGCGCCAGTGCGCGTTCGAGGGTCGATTGCTGTGGCAGCAGGCGTTGCAATAACGCCGTCGCCCGCGCCTGATCGAAGGCTTGCAGCGACAGGTTCAGCGCCTCGGCAAACGGCTGCGAACTCACCGCCAGACGCTGTTGCGCAGCGCCGACCTGACGATTGAAAGCATCCGGCAACGCCACTTTCGACTGGGTCGCCAACGATGCGGTCAAGGCCCGCGCTGCCGCCAGACCGAGTGCCGAATCCGGGTCGCTCATCACCAGACTGTCTTCGCCGTCGTCCATCAGGGTTTCGGCGTTGCCCTCACCGGCCTTCGCCAGATCGTCCATCAAACCGCTGAGCAAGGTGTTCACCGGCAGGTGCATCTGCTTGGCGAACGACAGGATCAGCGCCCGTTGCAGCAGCGGCGTGTTCGGCGCTTGCTTGGCGTAGACCTCCAGCACCCGCTGCCAGTGCTCCGGCGGCAGGGTCAGTTCCAATACCTGACTGGCGTTCCAGTCGGCGTAGTAGGCGTAGGCGGTGAGGAACGCGTCCGGCTCACCGTCATAACCCCACCAGGTGAAGCTCGCCGACGGGCCGGCCATTTGCACCAGACGCAAACGACTGTTCTGCATGATCAGGCGCAGGTGATCACGGATCTGCGGGCTCGACGCCAGCGATGGATAAGCGATGCTCAACGGCAGCAAACGGCTGGCGGTCTGCTCGACGCCACCGTACGGGTAGCTCAGCAGATCATCGAGGGCCGAACGGAACAGCGCTTGCGGACTGTCATCCAGGCGCAGGCGAATGTCGGTGGCGTAGGCCGGCAGGCTCAACGGGGTATCGCCGCTAGCCACATCAAGACTCTGGGCTTGCGTGACTTGCCAGCCGTCACCGGTCGCGCTCAGGTGTACGGCGAGGGAGTCAGCGATTTTGCCGTCCTGCACCAGTTCTGCAGTCCACGCACCCGACGCCAGGACGAACGCTGGCAGTGGCACGTAGTTGATGCCGTTGTTCAGGGTCACCGGCAGGCGCTGTTCGGTGCCGGCGTAATGAGTAACCAGTTCAATCTTGACCGGTTTCTCGGCCTGGCTGAAGGCGAACACGCCGAGTTGCGGCTGATCGCCCTTGCGGAATTTGCTCGGACCGCTCCACTTCAGGTACAGCGGTTTTTCCGAACGCACGAACTGCTTCTTCTGCCCGACCTGACCGTCATCGGCGATGGCGCGGGCGGTGATGCGCCAGCGCGTCAGCGAGTCCGGCATCTTGAAGGTGAAACGGGTTTTGCCGTCAGCACCTGTGAGCAATTCCGGCTGCCATGCAGCGGTGTCGACGTCTTCACGACGCGGACGCTCCAGCACTTTCACCCCGCGCTCGCTGCGGTTGGCCTTGCCCGGCGCACCGGGGCTGCCCGGCAGTGCCACGTCGTAACTGATGAACGCCAGACTGGCGCTGGTGCGCACGTTGTTGCGGCGCGGGTGGTAGAAGAACTGGTCGATGCTCGGCGCGACTTCCGGTTGCAGCGCGTAGACCATTTCATCGACGACGCTGACGGTCAGGTGCGCCGGCACCGCCTTGCCGGCGAACTGCGTGGTCAGGTCGACGGTAACGGTATCGCCCGGTTGATACACCGCTTTGTCGGTGCTGATCGCCACGTCGATTTGCGGCGCGACCACCTTGATCCCGGCGTTCTGGAAGCTGTACTGACCACCCTTGGTGTACAGCACCGAGAAGGTCAGGTTCGGCGCGAAGTTGTCCTTCACCTGAATGCGCGCGCGGTATTGGGTATCACTGAGTTTTTCCAGCTTCAGCCAGTCGCCGCCCTTGCCCAGCAGCGCGGTGGCTTCGACCTTGTCGCGCTCCAGCGACAGCAGTGCATCGCTGACCGGCTCAGGGAACGTGATCAGCGCCAGCGCTTCATCGCCGGCCTTGTACTCGGGTTTGTCGAGGACGATTTCCACGGTGCCCGGCACCGCTTTGACGCCCTCGCCCGTCACCGAATGACCGGTAGCGCCAAGGACGCGACCGTGCTGATCTTTCAGCGTCAGGTTGTAAGTGCCCGGACGTTCGAAGGCAATGCTGAAGCCCTTGTCAGTCGCCGCAAGTTTGCCTTCGCCGGTGCTCTGATCCTCCAGACGCACCCAGCTGTAGCTGCTCGGAGTGACCGCTTTGCTCTGCTCGCTGCCGCCCTCGTTGGCGTAACTGAACGCGACTTTGTCTTTGACCGCGCTGAAGCGTTGCGGCGCGCTCAAGCGCAAGCTCGCGGCGCCACGGTCGATGAGGATTTCCTTGGTGGTCTTGACCCGATACGCCGCACCATCGCTGGCAAACACGGTGAGCATGTAGCGGCTCGGTTTGTCGGCGGCCGGCAGGTCGAGGGTCGCGTTGCCTTTGCTGTCGGTGGTCAGTTCGGTGCTGGTCAGCTCCACCGGAAATTGCCCGAGGTATTGCAGCTCGTTGTCGACCATCGACAGTTGCTGGGCGCGCAGGCTCAGGGTCAACTTGGCGTTGGCCACCGGTTTGCCGTCCGGGTACAGCAGCACCAGACTGCCCTTCACTGGTTCACCGGTGCGGTAATCCTGCTTGGCCAGATTCAGTGAAATCTCGAAGTGCGGCTTGATGTACTCGGCCACGCGGAAGGCACTGCTGTAGGCCTGATCCTTGTAGTTGAAACGGATCTCGTAACCACCGGCCACGGCGTTGTCCGGCAACTGGAAGCGGCCCTGAGTACCGGCCTTCGAATCGAGTTTCAGGTCGAGGTGCTGCAGCTCGGTGCCGGTGGCGTCGAGCACGCTGACCGTGACATCCGCCGCGCCTGGCAATACCGAATCCCGCGCATTCTTGAACTCGCGACCAACGATCTTCAGCGACACCCAGTCCCCCGGGCGATACAGCGGCCGGTCGGTGAACGCGTAGAGTTTGGTGTCGTAGATTTCGCTGTCGTAATAGAAGTTTTCGGAGACAAACACCCCGCCCTCTTCGTCCTCACCGATCACGAACGAACGCTCGGGGCTGACGTGTTTCAGGCGCAGCAAGCCATCGGCATCGGTGGCACCGCTGCTCATCACGCCGAGGCCGTCGGTCCACAGCACATTGACCTTCGGCACCGAACTGCCTTCGTGTTTGCGCGCCGCCCACACCAGCAATTCATCGCCAGCAATCTTGCTCACCGCCACCGTGTTGGAGACGAAGACCATGGTGGTCGCGCGGTACTTGCCGATCAGCGCTTCGACCAGATACAGACCCGGTTTCAGGTTGCCCAACGGGATATAGACGTTACCCGGCGCAACGCTGACAAACTCGCTGGAAGACCCGGCCAGATTGACCCCGGCTGGCGGCTGGATCGGTTTGGCCTGCCACAGCGGATAGCGGAACTGGCTGACCACCGGCAGACCCGGGATCAGCGCAAACTGCGGCTGCGCGTCATACGGAGTCGGCGCGGCAATGGCGTTGCCCATCTTCAGCTCCGGCACTTCCTCGGTGACCTGCTTGCGCGACTCGTAGGAGAACGCGCGCTGCATCACCCGACGGGATTTGCGGTACCAGTTGTCCCACAGGTACGCGAGGGTGTTGGACAGCCCCTCGCCCTTGAACTGGCCGTCGCTGACCACACGGTGCAGGTTCTTCTGGCGCTTGAGGAAATCCAGCGGCTTGTCGATGCGGTACACGCGAATGTCGGCGCCGCCATAGGGTTCCATGCGGAAGCGGCGATAGTCGCGGCCCGGTGCTTCGAGGCGCACCATCGCCTGTTCGTCGGCAGCAAAACTGCTGTCGGCGAGCAGGAAGAAGCTTTCACCGGCGACCGGCGTGTAGCCGCTCGGCTCCACCGAATCTTCAGCGTTGACGGTCGCCAATGGCAGCAACAGCGCCAGCAGCAGGGGAATTCGAGCGCAGAGTCGCAGCATGCGGGCACCGGTCATTGGGAGAGAAAGTTCAGTCGATAGACGCCGATGAAGTTGGGGTTGGCTGCGTCGGGTATCCATCGGGTGTCCTTCCATGTCATGAGTTGCTGCAGGCTTGCCGAACGCATGCCGTTGTCAGTGGGGGTGGTCGTGCCGGTGTGATAGGCGATGTAGCGGCCCATCCAGATCATCAGGTGCTGGTCGTCGCCCTGATCGAAAAACATCAGGTCGCCGGGGCGTGCCTGGGACACGTCGCGGCTGACCAGATGGCTGTTGAACTGAATCAGTTTGATCGCGTTGACGTACGGTCCGACCTTGCCGCCGCCCTGCTGCCACTGCTGGGCGAGCTTGCGCTGCTCATCGCTGAGCGACAGCTCCGGCGGCAGGTAGCGATTGGACAGGCCGTTGCTGCGCAGCCACTTGTCGTCGTGGACTTTCAGCGCTTCGTTGGCGGCAAAACGCACCAGCCCGGCGCAGTCCTGCTGATACCAGCGCGGGCTCGGGCCCTGGCTCAGTTGCTCCTGAGCAATGCGCACGAACCAGGCGCGGAACACCTGGGACTGCGCCGGATCCAGCGCAGGCGTTTCGACCGCTCGGGCCTCCGCGCTGAGCAGCAGCGCAAGCAGGCCGAGGCTGCGGATCAGTGCCGTCACAGGGCTTTCCATTCCAGCGGCAGCCATTGCCAGTGGCCGTCAGGCTCGCTGCCTTCGGGCAAGGTCAGGGCGTATTTGCCGTAGCCGCCGAGGGTGCGCAGTTTCGGGATCAGGTAGGTTTGCGCGGCGTTGTAGAACACCGGCTCCATGTCCTGCGGCAGGCTGTCGAGGGTTTCCTGCTGCATCAGTTGCGCCATCGAATTCGGGCCGAAATAGATCGGCATCAGCACGTCTTTGGGCAACACGTCGGCCATCGGCGGGAAGCGTTTGTCGAGGGTGCCGAGGGCCTTGTCGACCAGTTTGTCGTCAAGGGAAAACAGCAGCGTCGAACCGTGACGGGCGAGACTGACTTTCATGAAAGCGCGGCCGCTGATGGCGTCCGGGTTCTCGGCCGTCTTGGCGGCGTACGGACCGAAGTTAGAGCTGACCTGACGCTGCCAGACATGGCTCTGGCCTTGCTGTTTCTCGACCACCGGGAACGCGTGTTCATCGACATTCGACTCATAAGCGCCAACCATCGAACCGAACAGCGTACCCAGGTCACCGTCGAGCTTGCTGCTGTCCTCATCCTTCAGGCTGGCGACCAGCAATGGCGTGTACAACCGCGAATCGGCGTACCAGCACAGACCCGCCGCGCCGGCGACGTGCTCAGTGAGCTTCTGCGCCACCGCTTCGTCGGCGCCGAGTTTCACCAGCAGCGGTTTCTGCGGTTCGGCCGCCACCGGTAAGGTCACGCAGGCACTGGCGCCCAGCGGCATGGCTTGCCACACCGGTTTGAAATCGAAGTCCGGCTGGTTATCCAGCTCGTCCATGGCGAGGAAGCTGTGCCAGCCCTTGTCGTCCATGTCGAAACGCAGCCCGGCGAAGTTCGGGATGAAGCGCTGATAGCCCATCGCGAGGACGCTGGAATTAACCGACAGACGCTGTTTGATGTCCGGCGCCTTGGCCGGCAGTCCGAAGGCCTCGGGGAACAGTTTGTCACCGTTGAGCAAGGCCGCCAGCGCTTGCGGCGAAACATGCCCCGACTCTTCGGACTCGCCGTTGGCCGGGTCGTAATACTTGTTCGGATTGGACAGCACTACCAGTTTGTCGCCGCGCGAAGCGAACAGCAGCGATTTGCTGGCGTTGTAGCTGAGTTGGTACAGCGGCACTTCGTCGCTGCCGACCTTGAGGCTGCCGAAAACGCTGAACTGCGAATCGTCCAGCGCCACTTTCGCCAGGGGCTCGAGCAGCTTGGCCAACCCGCCGCGATCCATCACCAGCAGGAAATCCTTGAGCCGGCCATCGGCACCGCGCCACAGCGCGACATCGGCCGGCTGATCGAAAAGCTGCTCGATCAGGCTGTCCTGCAGCTTCAGGTCGTGCTCGTAGATGATCCGCCGCAGACTGCCGATCAGTCCCAGGCGGTCAGCGTGGGTTTCGTAATAGAAGACGAAATCTTCGGTGAGCGTGGCCTTGAGGAACGGCACCGTCAACAGATCCTTGGGCAACTGGCTCAGAGAGCGGGTTTCCAGCAGCGCGTCCGGGCGGCTCAGGCCGAGCTTGTCGCTGGCAAGTATAGCCGCCGGCACCTTGGGCTTGTGCAGCAGCCAGCCGAGACCACCGGCCACGCCGGCCACCAGGACCAGGCCGATCAGCAGCGCCGGCCAGCGCCGGGAAGGTTGGCCGGCAGGTGTAGGGACGGCCGGAGAAGCAGCGTTATCACTCATGTTCACAAAACCCGAAGTTCATCCGTGGTGCGGGATGCTTAATAGTTGAAAGTCTTGACCAGCAGCAGATCACCGATCGCCCGCAGGGGCACGATGAATGTTTCGCGTTTTTCGTCGACCGTGTTTTCGTTGAGCACCAGCGTTATTTGCGAGGTGATGACCTCGTTCTGATTGCTGGCCTCCTCGAAGTTATAGCCGCCGTCGCCGAAGTTGCCCCAATAGTTGACGTAAACCAGATAGGTGCCATGCAGCGGCGCGGTCATGGTGAACATTTCCGGGCCGGGGCCATCGACGCCATCCGGGTCCAGACCGCCGCCGTTGGTCAGCGCTGTGTGGGCGAAGAACGCATGCTGGCCGTCGGGAGTAATGATGTGCAGGTCGAGTTCGGCCTTGGGATCGTCCCAGCCAAGCACCACGCGGATCTTCACCGGGGTGCGCAGGTTATTCGCTTCATAGAACTGCACACGCTTGAGCGACTGGCCCTCGGCGCTGCGTACTTCGACACTGTTGGAGCCGGCGCCGAACGCATACGGCCGGGCGAAATGCCCATCGTCGTCGGTGTACAGATTCAATGGATTGCCGTTGACCGCCAGCGTGTGCGGCCCGCGCTCATTGCCGATGGCCTTGAGCTGGCCCTGGATCATCGTGCGATTGCGCTGGATACCGCGATCGATCGGCGGCGTAGGGTAAGCGACTTGCGGGTTTTCACTGCGATCAAGCAGGCCGTGATAACGCCAGCCGCCGGACGGCTCCGACAGTTCAGCGCTCGGCGCCGCCAGCAGCGCAGGGGCGCAAGCCAAGCCGATCAGCAGCCAAAGAAATGAACGCATGTAATGCCTCCTGCCATGCCTGAACGAAACCTTGCACCCGATCCTCGGTACTTCACAGCGGTGAAAACTGCGTTTCGTCTGAAAGACCCGTGACTATGGGGTCGTAGAAGGCGCGAAGATTAGCCATTTGGCAGTTTTTTAACAATCGGATACATGTGCTTTTGCTGTAGGAATCAAGCCAACGCGGTGGACGGTGAGCCGAATAGCCGTCATATTCGGCTCACTAAATGAGCCGAATAGCATTTCTATTCGGCTCACGGACTCAAGGCAGGCAACGAATGGCAGCTCACTGGATCTGGCAACAGCCCGACTGGCCCGACTTCAACTGGCAGGCAGAACGCCTGGCACCGTTGTTGCGCGAGTGTGTACAGGCACAAGGTCAGTTGATGGGTATGGCCGGTTCAGTAGGAGACTCCTTGGGGGCTCAGACCGAACTGGATGCCCTTCTGCAGAATATCGTGACGTCTTCGGCCATCGAAGGTGAGCAACTGAATGTTGGCTCCGTACGGTCGTCGCTGGCGCGACGATTGGGCCTGGAGTTGATCGACGGCGATAAAGTCAGCCAACGCAGTGAAGGTCTGGCGCAGCTCATGTTTGATGCCACCCGTCGATTTGCCGAACCGTTGACGCTGGAACGCTTGCTGGAATGGCACCAGTGGCTGTTTCCCGATCAAGAGGCAGACCTTACTGCGCGCTCAATGCACGTGGGTGCTCTACGCGGTGACGAGCCAATGCAGGTGGTATCGGGTCGCATTGATCGTCCAACGGTTCATTTCGAGGCGCCACCTCGCAAAGGTATTGAGCAGCAGCTCGAGCAATTTCTCCAATGGTTCGAGGCCAGCCAGCATCAGACAGCACTGGACCCTATGCTACGCGCGGGCATCGCCCATTTCTGGTTTGTCACTTTGCATCCATTTGACGATGGCAACGGTCGCCTCACCCGCACCATCACTGATCTGGCGCTGGCACAGGGCGAAGCGCAAGCCATCCGTTTCTACGCCATGTCGGCGAGCATTCTGGATGATCGTTCCGGCTACTATCGGATTCTGGAGTCGAGCCAGAAAGCCACGCTGGATATCACCGAGTGGCTCACTTGGTTCCTGCAAACCTTGCTACGCAGTCTGCAACAAGCCATCACCCGCATTGAAAGCGTGCTGGGCAAGACGCGTTTCTGGCAGGCCCACCGCGAGTCCGAACTATCGGCAGAACAGGTCAAAGTGCTTAACCGCCTGCTCGATGGCGGCGAACGGGGCTTTGAGCACGGCATCAGCGCCGGTCAATACCAAGCGGTGGCGAAAGTGTCGAAGGCCACGGCGACCCGACACCTCGCGGAGTTGCTGGAGAAAGGTTGCCTGCAACGCTTGCCGGGGGGCGGTCGTAGTACGCGCTACCAGATCAACTATCCCGACAGAGCCAGACATTAATCTCACTCACCACAGTGTCATTTTTACCCTTGAGAGCCACCCCGCTCATTTGCCCATAAACCCCCTATCTGCTAGTGTCGCGCCGGTTTAACGTCAACCGGAAATCGCCGCCATGGCCCGCAAAAAAGCTGCACTGGATTTCGAACAGTCCCTCGCCGACCTGCAAACACTGGTCGAGCGTCTGGAGAACGGTGAATTGTCGCTGGAAGACTCGCTGACCGCTTTCGAGCAGGGCATCGGTCTGACCCGTGACTGCCAGGCAGCGCTGGCCCAGGCCGAGCAGAAGGTGCAAGTGCTGCTGGAGCGCGATGGCGAACTCGCCGAGGAACCCTTCGACGCGGAACAGCCAGAATGATTGCTGCGTATTCGGCGACCAGCCAGGCGCGGGTCAATGCGGCACTGGAAATCCTCTTCAAGGCGCCGCTGCCAGAGCTGTCGCGCCTGTATGAGGCAATGCACTACAGCGTGATGATCGGTGGCAAACGCGTGCGTCCGCTGCTGGCCTACGCGGCGTGCGAAGCGCTCGGCGGCAAGGCCGAGCAAGCCAACGGCGCGGCCTGCGCGGTGGAGTTGATCCACGCCTACTCACTGGTGCACGACGATTTGCCGGCGATGGACGATGACGATCTGCGTCGCGGCCAGCCAACCACCCACAAGAAATTCGACGAAGCCTGCGCAATCCTGGCCGGTGACGGCTTGCAGAGCCTGGCCTTCAGCGCCCTGCTTGACCCGCGCCTGAGCAGCCTCGACGCCGACATCCGTCTGCAACAGGTCACGGCGCTGGCGCACGCGGCGGGCCCGGCGGGTATGGTCGGTGGTCAGGCCATCGACCTCGGTTCGGTCGGCCTGAAGCTGGATCAGAAAGCGCTGGAGCAGATGCACCGGCACAAGACCGGCGCGCTGATCGAAGTCAGCGTCAAGCTTGGCGCCCTGGCCAGCGGCCGTGCCGAGAAGGACGAACTCAAGGCCCTGCAGACTTATGCACAGGCCATTGGCCTGGCATTCCAGGTCCAGGACGACATTCTCGACGTCGAAAGCGATACCGAAACCCTCGGTAAACGCCAGGGTGCCGACATCGCCCGCGACAAACCGACCTACCCGGCCCTGCTGGGTCTGGACGCGGCCAAGGCCTACGCCCTGGAACTGCGCGATCAGGCGCTGCACGCGCTGCGACCGTTTGACGCGGCAGCAGAGCCTTTGCGCGACCTGGCCCGGTATATCGTCGACCGGCGTAACTGAACGCCCACCTGCCAAAAAAGACCAACGCGTGGGCAGGGGGCGATGCATCAGGTAAACTGCCGCATCTTTTATACCTATAACGATTCGCCTGATGCCCACGACGTTTCATGAGATTCCCCGCAAGCGCCCGACCACGCCCCTGCTCGACCGCGCGAACACGCCGGACGGCCTGCGCCGGTTAGGCGAAGCCGAGCTGGAAACCCTGGCCGATGAGTTGCGCCTGGAATTGCTCTACACGGTCGGTCAGACCGGTGGGCATTTCGGTGCCGGCCTGGGCGTCATCGAGCTGACCATCGCGTTGCATTACGTCTTCGACACCCCGGATGACCGGCTGGTGTGGGACGTCGGTCATCAGGCGTACCCGCACAAGATCCTCACCGGTCGTCGCCAGCGCATGGAAACCCTGCGTCAGAAGGACGGCATCGCTGCCTTCCCGCGTCGCGCCGAGAGCGAATACGACACCTTTGGCGTCGGCCACTCCAGTACCTCAATCAGTGCAGCGCTGGGCATGGCGATTGCCGCCCGCCTGCAAAACAGCGATCGCAAGGCGATTGCCGTGATCGGTGACGGCGCGCTGACTGCCGGCATGGCCTTCGAGGCGCTGAACCACGCGCCGGAAGTCAACGCCAACATGCTGGTAATCCTCAACGACAACGACATGTCGATCTCGCGCAACGTCGGCGGTCTGTCGAATTACCTGGCGAAGATCCTTTCCAGCCGCACCTACGCGAGCATGCGTGAGGGCAGCAAGAAAGTCCTGTCGCGCCTGCCCGGCGCCTGGGAAATCGCCCGTCGCACCGAAGAATACGCCAAGGGCATGCTGGTACCCGGCACCCTGTTCGAAGAGCTGGGCTGGAACTACATCGGCCCGATCGATGGCCACGACCTGCCGACCCTGATCGCCACCCTGCGCAACATGCGCGATCTGAAAGGCCCGCAGTTCCTGCACATCGTCACCAAGAAAGGCAAAGGTTTCGCCCCGGCGGAAGTCGACCCGATCGGTTACCACGCGATCACCAAACTCGAACCGGTCGACGCCCCGGCCGCTGCGCCGAAAAAGGCCGGTGGGCCGAAGTATTCGGCAGTGTTTGGCGAATGGCTGTGCGACATGGCTGCGGCTGATCCGCGCCTCGTCGGGATCACCCCGGCGATGAAGGAAGGCTCGGACCTGGTGGCGTTCAGCGAACGCTTCCCGCAGCGCTACTTCGACGTGGCGATTGCCGAGCAGCACGCGGTGACGTTCGCTGCCGGCATGGCCTGCGAAGGCGCGAAACCGGTGGTGGCGATCTACTCGACGTTCCTGCAACGCGGCTACGACCAACTGGTGCACGACGTCGCGGTGCAGAACCTCGACGTGCTGTTCGCCATCGACCGCGCCGGTCTGGTGGGCGAAGACGGCCCGACCCACGCCGGCAGTTTCGACCTGTCATACCTGCGCTGTATCCCGGGCATGGTCATCATGACCCCGAGCGATGAAAACGAACTGCGCAAGATGCTCACCACTGGCCACCAGTACAACGGTCCGGCGGCGGTGCGTTACCCGCGCGGCACCGGCCCGAACGCGAGCATCGACAAAGACCTCGAGCCAATCGAAATCGGCAAGGGCATCGTCCGTCGTCAGGGCAGCAACGTCGCCCTGCTGGTATTCGGTGTGCAACTGGCTGAAGCGCTGAAAGTCGCCGAGAAGCTCGACGCGACTGTGGTCGACATGCGTTTCGTCAAACCGCTGGATGAACAACGGGTGCGCGAGATCGCCGGTAGCCACGAGCTGCTGGTGACTATCGAAGAAAACGCGATCATGGGCGGCGCCGGTGGCGCGGTCAGCGAGTTCCTGGCGCGCGAGAACATTCTCAGGTCGATGCTGCATCTGGGCTTACCGGACATCTACGTCGAGCACGCGAAACCGGCGCAGATGCTGGCTGAGTGTGGGCTGGATGAGGCCGGGATCGAGGCGTCGATTCGCGAGCGCCTGGAACTGCTCAACAAGTAACACGCAACACCCATGTGGGAGCGGGCTTGCTCGCGAAGGCGTCGGATCAGTCGATGATGAGTTGACTGACACACCGCCTTCGCGAGCAAGCCCGCTCCCACATTTGATTTGTGTACGTCAGAATTACCCAATGGATCACCGATGAACCTCTCGCGCCTCGCCCTGCCCTTTCTTCTGCTGCCAGCCGCCAGCGCCCTCGCCGACACCTTCGAGCGCGATGCAGCCCTGAAGCTGCCGGACACGCTGATCAGCGCGAACCGCCAGGTCGAAGCGCGTAATGACAGCAGCGCGGCCAACACCGTGTTCACCCGCGAAGACATTGATCGCCTGCAACCGAGCAGCGTCACCGACCTGCTGCAGCGGGTGCCGGGCGTGCAGGTGGCGCAGACCGGTGGACGCGGCAGCCTGCCGGGGATCTACATTCGCGGCACGCAGTCGGCGCAAAGCCTGGTGCTGGTCGATGGGCAGCGCATCGGCAGCTCGACCTCCGGCGACAGCAACCTGCAGCACCTGAACATCGACCAGATCGAGCGCGTCGAGGTGCTGCGCGGTTCACGATCGGTGATTTACGGCAGCGATGCGATTGGCGGGGTGATTCAGATCTTCACCCGACGCGGCAACGAGCAAGGCCTGCAGCCGCGCTTGCACGTCGGTTTCGGCAGCCACCAGACCTGGGAGCGTAGCCTTGGCTTGTCGGGGGGCGATGACAAAACCCGCTTCAATCTGGGTGCCAGTCTCGATGACACCGCCGGCCTCGACCGCACTCACGAGTCCTACCCCAGCGACAGCGATCACGATGCCTACCGCAACAAATCCATCAGCCTGAGCCTCAGCCATGCGCTGACCGATGACATCGAGGTCGGCGCCAATCTGCTGGATAACCGCGGCAAGAGCGAGTTCGACAATCCGTTCGGCCGCTTCGACACGACCACCTTCGAGTCGGTGCAGCAGCAGCCCTACAGCGATTTCAACGTCAGCAGTGTCAGCAGCTACTTCGATGCCCGGGTCAACGAAAACTGGAAAACCCGTGTCGAGTTCGGCCACGCCGAGAACCGCGAGAAGACCCTCGACAAGCTCAGCGACGAGCGCCCGGTGTTCAACACCTACCGCGACTCGCTGACCTGGCAGAACGACCTGACTCTGGATGCACGCAACAGCCTGATCCTCGGCGGCGACTGGTACGAAGACCGGATCAACAGCAGCACCGCGTACAACGAGGACAGCCGCTGGAACCGCGCCGCCTTCATCCAGCATCGCTATCAGGCCGACAGTTTCTCGACTGAACTGGGTCTGCGTCACGACGACAACCAGCAGTTCGGCAGCCAGAACACCTGGAGCGGCACCTTTACCCTGCCGCTGAATCCGGACAACGATCTGCTGCTGAGCTACAGCGAAGGCTTCCGCGCGCCGACCTTCAACGACCTGTACTACCCGGACTTCAGCAACCCGGACCTGAAACCGGAAACCTCGAAAAGCTACGAGCTGCAATGGCGCAGCCAGTTGAGCGACTCCAGCCGCCTCGAAGCATCGATTTACCGCACGGACCTGGAAGACGCGATCATCTTCGGCAGCAACTCACGTCCGGAGAACGTTGCCTCAGCGCGGATCAATGGCTTAGAAGCGGCGCTGAAACAGGAACTGTTCGGCTGGCAGAGCAACCTCGGCGTGGCGATTATCGACCCGCGCGATCGCGCTACCGGACACACACTGGCACGTCGTGCGCGGCGTACAGCGAGTTGGGATCTGGATCGCCAGTTCGACCGGTTAGGGTTGGGCGCCAGTTGGCAATTGGTCAGCGGCAGTTACGACGACCTGAACAATACCCAGCCGCTGGGGGGCTACGGCACGCTCGGATTGCGCAGCAGCTGGGCGCTGAACCGCGAGATCAAACTGGATCTGAAGCTGGATAACCTGCTGGACAAGGGTTACAGCCGCGCGCTGTACAGCTATGACGGCAGCCAGTATGGCTATCGCGAGGAAGGTCGGGCGTGGATGTTTGGGGTGACCTGGACACCGGAGCTCTGATCCACAATTCACGCTGCTTTGACTGGCCTCTTCGCGAGCAAGCCCGCTCCCACAGTAGATCGGGGCCTGCCCTGAAACGCTGGCAACACACAGATCCCATGTGGGAGCGGGCTTGCTCGGGAAAAATTCACCTCGGTCTCAGCGGTCTGGCGCGATCGAATGGCAGAGCTTGGCGGTGGCCTCGATCATCTGCCCACTCGGCCGCTCCAGGCCTTTATCCGTGACCAACAGCAACTCCCCCCTCCTCACCGCATCGACCTGCGTCCAGGCTTTCCAGGCATCAAGCTGGGCCTGATCACCGGCCAGAATCACCTCGGGATTGCGCTGCAACACCGCCTCGATACTGACCTGCGGCGCCGGCAAGTTCAGATCGGCGAACACGTTGCGCGCGCCGCATACCTCAAGCGCATCGCTAATGATCTGCCCACCACCGATGGTGTACAGCGGCTTGTCCCAGACTTGATAGAACACTTTCAGCGGCGTGTCCCGGCGATAGCGTTGGCGCAGGTCAACGAGTTTCTGGCGCAGCTCCGCCGCCAGTTTCACCCCACGCTGAGGTCGACCCAGTTGAGCGGCAATCGCTTCAATCTGCGCAGACAGCTGTTCGAGATCATGCGGTTCGGCAACGTAAGTCGCAATGTTCAGGCGCTTGAGTTGATCGCGTTGCGCCGGGCCGACACTGCCGGGCCACAGCAGCAATAAATCAGGTTTGAGGCTGAGCAGGCGCTCCATGTCCAACTGACCGTAGCGCCCCACTGACGGCACATCCTTGAGCGCAACAGGACGCTCACCAGCATCGAGCACGCCGATCAGCAAATCAGCCGAATCCAGTTCAACAACGATTTCAGAAAGAGAAGGCGCGAGGCTGACCACCCGCAGGCTCGCCAGCACCGGGCCGGCGCAGGCCAGCAGCAGAACCGCCAGCCACAGACGACGCATCAGCCGAGTTGACGCGGGATGCGATAGAGGTAGAACAGCACGGCTGTGGACAACGCCAGCAGCATCAACGGCACCGCCTCGAGGCCGACGAACACTGCCAGCGCACCAATCCACGCCGGTAATGCTGCTGCAAGGAATGCAATACGACGCCGGGCCGCAAGAGCGATCCAGGCCGCCGGTTCGCCAGGCGTATCGAGGGCTTTCTGGGTGGCGATCAAAGCATGTTTGTAGCCACCGAAAAACTTCAGACTGACAAACATCGAGGCAACACCGGCGATGAACATCGGCATCGTCAGCACCGGCAGCAACGCCTCATATTGGCCGAACAGTGCGTTGAGCACGAACAACGGCACCAGCGCCAGCGCCAGGTATTTCCACCAGTCGATCGCCAGACGGCGGCGCACCTGACCGCGGGTCACGCGCGGTCTGCCTCGCCCTGATGCTCGTTGCCCATCATGTGGTCGAGCTTGCTGGCCTTGGTCGCCAGGTACAGTTTGTTGTGCGGGTTGTGGCCGGTGTGCAGCGGCACGCGCTCGGCGACAACAATGTTCATGTCGGTCAGGGCTTTGACCTTGCGCGGGTTGTTGGTCATCAGGCGCAGGGACTTCACGCCCAGATGCTCAAGCATCGGCAGGCACATGGCGTAGTCGCGCTGGTCGGCGGCGAAGCCCAGGCGCTCGTTGGCTTCAACGGTGTCGGCACCGCCGTCCTGCAACTCGTAGGCGCGGATCTTGTTCAGCAGACCGATGCCGCGCCCTTCCTGGCGCAGGTACAGCAGCACGCCACGGCCTTCACGGGCGATGGCCTTGAGCGCCGCTTCGAGCTGCGAGCCGCAGTCGCAGCGCTGGCTGAACAGGGCGTCACCGGTCAGGCACTCGGAGTGCAACCGGCCGAGGACCGGGGCACCGTCGTCAATTTCACCGAGGCTCAGCACAACGTGCTCGCGGCCGGTGGCTTCATCGAGAAAACCGTGCATGGTGAATTGCGCAAAAGGCGTTGGCAGCTTGGAAGCGGCGACAAAAACGACAGGCACCGGTGTGCTCCTGATCTAAAAAGTCTGAAGATTCGCAGGCCGGCATTGTAACAGCAGGTTCCTGCAGACGCTTAGGCTGAATTATCGGGCATAACGATCAAAAAGTTTGATAACACCGCCCCTTTGTAGGAGTGAGCCTGCTCGCGATGATGGCGTGTCAGCTACAGCAACGTTTGAATGAGACCGCTATCGCGAGCAGGCTCACGCCTGCAGGGGGACCTGTGCAGATCCTTAGTTCGCCTCGAACGGATACGGCTGCTTCCACTTCTCGAACAGCGGCTTCAGCTCGCCGCTCTTCACCAACTGCTCCATGCGCTTGTCGAACACCGCCATCAACGTGCGCGCTTGCGGGGTGTCGGCGAAGCACAGGTACAGCGGCAATTCGGCGATGTGGGTCTTGCGAAACTGCGTCGGATCCTTGGCCCGGCCGACCACATAATCGATTTCGGTCTGCGCATCGATGTAATAGTCAGCGCGGTTGTGGGTGAGCATCGACAGGATCCCGGTACGCCGTATCACTTCATTGTAGTTGCGCACATTGGGCAGGTACTTCTGATAGTCGTAACCGCGAACCCAGGCCAGTCGATAGTTGCCGAGGGTGTCCGGGCTCGGCGGCGGATTGCTCGCAAGGCCCAGGGCGTAGATGTGGTCGGTGTCGAAATTCCAGCGCGGATACAGCAGATCACTGTCCTCGTCATGATAGGAGCCGACGCAGGCGTCGATTTCGCCGCGCTCTGCCAGCCCGACCGCGCGGGTGTACGGTTCGCTGCGAATGTCGAGCTTCACCCCGGCCGGTTCGAACACCTTGCGCAGCACGTCCCAGCCCAGACCATGGCCGTCGGCGGCGGTGTAGTCTTCCCATTCTTCGCTGGCGAGATGGATGACCGACGGCGCATGCGCAGCCTCCTGCGCACTGGCGACAGTGCCCAGCAAGGTCAGAAACACCAGCGCCAGCCAACGTCGCGCCATCCCTAGTCTCCTCACTGAACCCGGACCCTGCGGATCAGGCGAAAATCCACACCAGCCCCTGCATCGCCAGCCAGGCGAACACGCCGGCCAGCACGTCGTCGAGCATGATGCCGACGCCACCGTGGACATGCCGGTCGATCCAGCGGATCGGCCATGGCTTGAGAATGTCGAAGAAACGGAACATCAGGAAACCGGCCAGCAACCAGTACCAGCCTTCCGGTACCAACCACAGGGTGATCCACATCCCGACCATCTCGTCCCAGACGATGCCTTCGTGATCGTGTACCCGCAGATCGTCGGCAACCTTGCCGCACAGCCAGAAGCCGAACAGCATAGTGATCCCGAGCATCAGCCAGTAACCCCAGTCGGGCAGCATCTGCCACAACGGGATAAAGGGTAGCGCAACTAACGAACCCCACGTGCCCGGCGCTTTCGGCAAGGTGCCGGAACCGAAGCCGAACGCGAGGAAATGCCAGGGATTGCGCCAGACCGACGGCGGAACGAATTCGGCCGGAACCTGTTTCGGGTGATCTGTCACGGTGTCTCCTGAAAATGTTGATAACCCCGGATTTGCGGGGTGATGTCGTGTCCTTCGCGATCCAGCAGCACCACACCCTGGCCCTGCACCACCCGCCCGATCACATGGATCGGCCAGCCATCGGCCAGCAAAGCCGGCAACTCGACGGACGGCAGGGTGAAGGCCAGCACGTAGTCGTCGCCGCCGCTCAACGCCGCCCGTTCCGCGCCGCGCTGGCCGAGAAACGCCACCAAAGCGTTCGACAACGGTACGCGCTCACGTTCAACCTCAAGCCGCACTTGCGAGGCCAGGGCGATATGCCCGCAGTCGGCGAGCAAGCCGTCGGAGATATCCAGTGCCGAGGTGGCCTTGCCGCGCAACGCCTGACCGAGGGCCAGTTGCGGCTGCGGCGACCAGTAATGACTGAGCAGCGGTTCGGCTATCTCAGCATCCGCCTCACGCTGGCCGAGCACCAGCGGCAAGGCACCGGCGGCATTGCCCAGCTCACCGCCGACACACAACAGATCGCCCGGCTGCGCACCGCTGCGGGTCAAGGCCTGGCCGGCCGGAACGCGACCGAACACCGTGACCGTCAGACTCAACGGCCCACGCGTGGTATCACCGCCGATCAGTGCCACGCCGCAGCTCTGCGCCATGCGGTTCAAACCGTGGGCATAGGCTTGCAGCCAATCGGCAGTCACCGTCGGCACAGTCAGGGCAAGGGTAAAGGCAACGGGCGTGGCGCCCATGGCGGCCAGATCGCTGACCGCGACGGCCAGCGAGCGCTGACCGAGCAGAAACGGATCGCAGGGATCGGCGAAATGCACGCCGGCCACCAGCGTATCGGTGGAAATCGCCAGCTGTTCCCCGGGGGGAACCGCCAGCAAGGCGCAGTCGTCGCCGATCCCCAGTGCAACGCCCTCGCCGCCCTGCGCACAAGGCGCGGCGGCGAAGAAATTGCGGATCAGCTCAAACTCGCCCATTGCGATATCAAGCGCTGATCAGCGCTTGAACGCCTTGACTTCAGCTTCACGCAGGCGCGGAGCCAGCTTGTCGAGTACGCCGTTGACGAACTTGTGGCCGTCGGTCGAACCGAAGACTTTCGCCAACTCGATACCTTCGTTGATCACCACACGGTACGGCACGTCGACGCGCTTGAGCAGTTCCCAGGTGGACAGGCGCAGAACCGCCAGTTCAACCGGGTCCAGCTCTTCGATTTCAATGTCCAGGCAAGGCTTGAGCGCGGTGTCGATTTCGCTCTTGAACTGCGGAACCCCGTGCAGGATCTCGCGGAAGTAAGCGCCATCGACATCGGTGAAATCGTTATCGACCCGGAACTGCGCTTCGATCTCGTTCAGCGATTGCTTGGCCATGTGCCATTGATACAGGGCCTGCGTCGCGAGCTGACGGGCTTCGCGGCGCTTGACGCTCTTGGATGGCTTGCCGGCGGCCGCAGGTTTTGGATCGCGCGGGTTGAAACGATCGCTTTCGTCGCTAATCACTTGGCCTCCAACTGCGCCAGCAGGCTGACCATTTCCAGAGCGGACAGGGCAGCTTCAGCACCTTTGTTGCCGGCCTTGGTGCCGGAACGTTCGATGGCTTGCTCGATGGAATCAACGGTCAGGACGCCGAACGCGACCGGCACGCCGAACTCCATGGACACCTGGGCCAGGCCCTTGGTGCACTCGCCTGCCACGTATTCGAAGTGCGGGGTGCCGCCACGAATGACCGCGCCCAGCGCAATGATTGCAGCGAACTCGCCTTTCTGGGCGACTTTCTGCGCAACCAGCGGGATTTCGAAGGCGCCAGGTGCGCGGATGATGGTGATGTCGCTTTCGCTCACGCCGTGGCGAACCAGGGCATCAACTGCACCGCTGACCAGGCTTTCAACCACGAAGCTGTTGAAGCGGCCCACTACCAGAGCGTAGCGGCCTTTAGGGGCGATGAAGGTACCTTCGATGGTCTTCAGGGTCATTCGTCAGATCTCTTAAAGAGCCGGGACGCGTCTCGTACGCATCCCTCAGTGATATTAGCCACGATTTCATGGCCGGAAAAAACCGCATTGCTGCCTGATCCCCCCCTGTGGCGAGGGGATTTATCCCCGATGGACTGCGCAGCAGTCCCAAAAACAGGGCCGCTACGCAGCCCGTCGGGGATAAATCCCCTCACCACAAGGGTACACACCAGCAATACGATTCACCGGGTCATTATTCGGAGGGCACGTATTCTACAACTTCCAGATCGAAACCGGATATCGCATTAAATTTCATCGGTGCCGACATCAGGCGCATTTTGCGTACACCGAGGTCGCGAAGGATCTGCGAACCGGCACCGACGATGCTGTAGGTGGTCGGTTTTTTCACCGCTGCCTGATCACCGGTCTCACGGATATGCGCCAGCAGCACGTCGCCATCGAGCGGGTGACCGAGCAACAGCACCACACCGCTACCCGCCTCGGCGACCGCGGCCATCGCAGCGCGCAGGCTCCAGCGGCCCGGTTGCTTGACCATCAGCAGATCGCGCAGCGGGTCCATGTTGTGCACGCGAACCAGCGTCGGTTCTTCGGCGCAAACGGTGCCCAGCGTCAGGGCCATGTGCACGTCGCCTTCCACCGAATCACGATAGGTCACCAGGTTGAATTGGCCCAGTTCGCTGTCCAGCGGCTGCTCGGCAATCCGCTGAACGGTACGTTCGTGGATCATCCGGTAGTGAATCAGGTCGGCGATGGTGCCGATCTTGATGTTGTGTTCGGCCGCGAACGCTTCCAGCTCGGCGCGACGGGACATGGTGCCGTCGTCGTTCATCACTTCGCAGATCACGCCGCTCGGCTCGAAACCGGCCATGCGCGCCAGGTCGCAAGCCGCCTCGGTATGGCCGGCGCGAGCGAGGGTACCGCCGGCCTGAGCCATCAGCGGGAAGATGTGGCCCGGGCTGACGATGTCTTCAGCCTTGGCGTCTTTGGCGGCAGCCGCTTGCACGGTGCGCGCACGGTCGGCGGCGGAGATCCCGGTGGTCACGCCTTCGGCCGCTTCGATCGACACGGTGAACTTGGTGCCGAAACCGGAACCGTTGCGCGGGGCCATCAGCGGCAGCTTCAACAGTTCGCAGCGCTCGCGGCTCATCGGCATGCAGATCAGGCCACGGGCGTGCTTGGCCATGAAGTTGATGTGCTCGGCCTTGCAGCATTCGGCGGCCATGATCAGGTCGCCTTCGTTCTCGCGGTCTTCGTCATCCATGAGGATGACCATCTTGCCTTGGCGGATGTCTTCAACCAGTTCTTCGATGCTATTGAGCGCCACAAGGCACCCCCCTTCTTTCGAATTTAGAGCTTCAGGATTTGAGGTAGCCGTTTTGGGCCAGAAAGCTTTCGGTGATGGTGCCGCCGGATGCCGACTCTGCAGCCTTGTCGCCGAGGAGCAAACGCTCCAGATAACGCGCCAGCAAGTCGACTTCCAGATTGACCCGGCGACCTGGCGTGTAGGACGCCATGATGGTTTCGCTCAGGGTGTGCGGAATGATCGTCAGCATGAATTCGGCGCCATCGACCGCGTTCACGGTGAGGCTGGTGCCGTCGACGGTGATCGAGCCTTTGTGGGCAATGTACTTGGCCAGTTCTTTCGGCGCGCGGATACGAAATTCCACGGCGCGGGCATTGTCGCTGCGCGAGACGATTTCGCCGACACCGTCGACGTGACCGCTGACCAGGTGCCCGCCGAGTCGGGTGGTCGGGGTCAGGGCTTTTTCCAGATTGACCGGACTGCCGCTTTTCAGGTCGTTCATGGCGGTGCAGTCGAGGGTTTCACGACTGACGTCGGCGGCAAAGCCGTCGCCCGGCAGTTCAACCGCCGTCAGGCACACGCCGTTGACCGCGATGCTGTCGCCGAGTTTGACGTCACTCAGGTCGAGCTTGCCGGTTGCGACGTGCACCCGCACATCACCGCCCTTGGGGGTCAGTGCACGGATACTGCCGATGGATTCGATGATGCCGGTAAACATGGGGTTCTCCTTGAGAACGAAGCCAGCGCTAAGGCGATGGCCGGGAATTATACGCTCGCCGAAAGGACCGGCGTCGCGGTGACTCGCCAGTCATCGCCAACCGCGCGAATTTCAGTGATTTTCAGCTCGGGAGCGTCTTTCATATAGGCCAGCGGCCAGTCCAGCAGCGGACGCGCCGTGGAGCCGAGGAACTTGCCAGCGATGAAGATCACGAATTCGTCGACCAGCCCGAGCTGGGCAAACGCCCCTGCCAGTCGCGGGCCGGCCTCGACCAGCACTTCGTTGACGCCACGGTTGGCCAGTTCGACAAGCAGCTGATGCAGATCGACCTGACCGTCATCACCCGGCACGATCAGGCATTCCGGGCCGTTGGCGTATTGTTCTTCGACCGCCATGCAGGTGGCGACCAATGCCGGGCCAGCCTTGAAGAACGGCGCATCCAGCGGCACCCGCAGACGCCCGTCGATCAGCACCCGCAGCGGCGGACGGCTCATGACCAGAGCGGTTTGTTCGGCATCCAGTCCCAATTCTTCGGCGCGCACGGTCAGGCGAGCACCGTCAGTCAGCACGGTGTCGGCGCCGGTCAGCACCACGGCTGCCTGTGCGCGCAAACGCTGCACGGCGGAACGCGCGGCCGGCCCGGTGATCCACTGGCTCTCGCCGCTATCCATCGCCGTACGACCATCCAGACTCATCGCCAACTTGACCCGCACGAACGGCAAGCCGTGTTCCATGCGTTTCAGGAAACCTTGATTGAGTTTGCGTGCCTCGGCTTCCAGCACGCCGCTTTGCGTGGCGATGCCGGCATCGGCCAGACGCTGCAAGCCGCGCCCGGCGACCTGCGGGTTCGGATCGCGCATGGCCGCGACCACCCGGCCAACTCCAGCATTCACCAGCGCATCGGCGCACGGCGGCGTGCGCCCATGATGGCTGCACGGCTCAAGGGTGACGTACGCCGTCGCGCCCCGGGCCAGTTCACCGGCGGCGCGCAGGGCGTGGACTTCGGCGTGGGGTTCACCGGCACGCTCGTGGAAGCCTTCGCCGACAATTTGCCCGTCGCGCACGATCACGCAGCCAACCCGGGGATTGGGGTGCGTGGTGTAGTGGCCCTTGCGCGCCAGTTCCAGCGCGCGCGCCATGAAGTGAGCGTCGAGGATGGCCTGCTCGGCGGCGCTGGTCATTCCTTCACCGGTTCGCGGGCGAGGCGGTCGATCTCTTCGCGGAACTCGTTGAGGTCCTGGAAGCGCTTGTACACCGAAGCGAAACGGATGTAGGCCACTTCATCAAGCTTTTGCAGCTCGGCCATCACCAGTTCGCCGACCACGAGAGATTTGACCTCGCGTTCGCCGGTGGCGCGCAGCTTGTGCTTGATGTGGACCAGAGAGGATTCGAGGCGCTCGACGCTCACCGGACGTTTCTCCAGCGCGCGTTGCATGCCGGCGCGGAGTTTTTCTTCGTCGAACGGTTGGCGGCTGCCGTCGGTTTTGATCAGGCGCGGCAACACCAGTTCGGCCGTCTCGAACGTCGTGAAACGTTCGCCGCAGGCCAGGCATTCACGCCGGCGGCGCACCTGTTCGCCCTCGGCGACCAGACGCGAGTCGATGACCTTGGTGTCGTTGGCACCGCAGAAGGGACAGTGCATGGTGGCTGGCAACAAAAAAAGGGAGGGCCATGGTAGCGCATCCCGGTGGCAAGACAAGCCATAGGGTTTGCGGTATACAGACTGCCATGATCGTTTGATCCACGGATTTCATTTTCTGGAGCTGCCAATGCCGCTACGACCGCTCGTTTTGCTCAGTCTTTTCGCCCTGCTGGTGGCCTGCGGCAGCGATAAGCCCAAGCCGCAGCCGCCAACACCCGGCCCGGCGCCGCAACAGGCGCAGAAAAAAGCCAAAGAGGCCGCCGACCTCGGTCCGCTGCCGGCCTATCAACGTGAGCTGAGCGGCACTTTGCAAGGCGTGCCGGCCGGTGCCGAAGTCGAACTGGCGTTACTGGTGATCGACGAGAAGTCGCGCCCGCAGCAACTGCTCGCCAGTTCCAGCCTGATTGGCAACAACCAGATCCTGCCGTTCCGCCTGCGCTTCAATCCGGAAGCTTTTCCGGCAGGCGCACGGGTTGAACTGCGCGGTCGGGCCACGCAGTCCGGCCAGTTGATCCTGCATCTGCCGTCGCAAACCATCACCCAGCCGACCACTCAGGCGCTGGGCCAACTGCAATTTGTCAAAGCACCATGACGGCACCGCTCGACCTGCAACAGGCGTTAGGTGAATTGCTCGGCGATGCCAGGCTCGAGGCCTGTGCATTGCCGGGCACTGACTTGCAGCTATGGCTGATCGACGGCGACAACATGCACCGCGAATTCAGCCCCGACGAAACCCGCCGTATCCTCCACGAGCCACCGTATTGGAGCTTCTGCTGGGCCAGTGGTCTGGCGGTGGCGCGTTATCTGGCGGCGTTTCCCGAGTGGGTACGCGGCAAGCGGGTACTGGATTTCGGCGCTGGTTCCGGGATTGCCGGGATTGCCGCCGTGAAGGCCGGCGCGCTGGAAGTGGTGGCCTGTGACCTCGATCCGCTGGCGATTGCTGCATGCCGGGCGAATGCCGCACTCAACGATGTGCAGATGAGTTACTCGACGGACTTCTTCGCCGAGGCCGATCGCTTCGATCTGATTCTGGTGGCGGACGTGTTGTACGACCGCGAAAACCTGCCGCTGCTCGATGCGTTTCTCAGCCGTGGGCGTGAGGCGCTGGTGGCGGATTCGCGGGTTCGGGATTTTCACCATCCGCTGTATGAGCGCATCGAAATGCTCGAAGCCATGACCCTGCCGGATCTGGCCGAGCCTGAAGAATTCAGACATGTAAGCCTTTACCATGCGCGGCGCTAGCTAAAAGCATCGCCAGCAGGCTGGCTCCCACAGGGGTTTTGTGAACGACACAGATCCAATGTGGGAGATCCAATGTGGGAGCGAGCTTGCTCGCGAAGGCATCCGCCCATGCAACACACCTCTAAAACCCGCCCCGCTTCCGGCCACACCCCGCCAAGCCGTATAGTTGCCCCATCCACGCTTTTACGAGATCCCCCATGAGTCAGCAAACGCCGTACATCTTCGACGCCACGACTGCCGATTTCGACCAGTCGGTGATCGAAGCTTCCTTCAACAAACCGGTGCTGGTGGATTTCTGGGCCGAATGGTGTGCGCCGTGCAAGGCGCTGATGCCGATGCTGCAAGGTATCGCCGAGAGCTATCAGGGCGAACTGCTGCTGGCCAAGGTCAACTGCGACATCGAGCAGGACATCGTCGCCCGCTTCGGTATCCGCAGCCTGCCGACCGTGGTGCTGTTCAAGGACGGCCAACCGGTGGACGGTTTTGCCGGTGCGCAACCGGAATCCGCGGTGCGCGCCCTGCTCGAACCGCATGTGCAGATGCCGGCGCCAACCGCTGCCGATCCGTTCGAGCAGGCTCAGGCGCTGTTCGATGAAGGGCGTTACGCCGATGCCGAAGCGGCACTGGTGGTGATGCTCACCGAAGACAACAGCAACGCCAAGGCGCTGATCCTCTACGCCCGCTGCCTGACCGAACGCGGCGAACTGGGCGAAGCGCAAACCGTGCTCGACGCGGTCAAGAGTGATGAGCACAAGGCTGCACTGGCCGGGGCCAAGGCGCAGATCAAGTTCCTCGGCCTGGCTCGCGACCTGCCGGATGCCGCTGACCTCAAGGCGCGTCTTGCGCAGAATCCGCAGGACGACGAAGCGGTGTATCAACTGGCGATCCAGCAACTGGCGCGCCAGCAATACGAGGCGGCGCTGGAAGCCTTGCTCAAGTTGTTCATCCGCAACCGCAGCTACGGCGAAGGGTTGCCGCACAAGACCCTGCTGCAAGTGTTCGAACTGCTGGGCAACGATCACCCGCTGGTGACCGCTTACCGGCGCAAGATGTTTGCCGCGCTGTACTAAGCGCTCACTCGATCCAGCTGTAGAGCGGCGTATCCCCGCCGCTCGCCACCTTCACCCCAGCACTGTGGCGCAAGCGCACCAGCAGTCGTTTGCCCGCCGCCGCGCTGCCGGTCAGGCCCTCAAGCTGATCCAGCAGGTCCGGCCCATTGAGTTGACCGGCCTTGCGCAACAGGTCCTGCGCGACTTGCCACAACGCATCGTCCTGGTTCAGCGGTTTCGCTGCCGGGGTCAGCTCTGCCGCCTGCGGCTGCTCGCTCTGTGTGTGCGCCCCAAGCGCTGCGCCCAGCTTCGCCCAATCGCTGTCATCCAGCTCTACCGTCAAATCCACCGGCATCGCGCCGACGGTTCCGCGTATCCGCAACATCTGCTTCGCTCCTGCACATTTCTGACCTGCATGCTCCCACGGGACTTGTGCAACGCCAAGTGTCGGTGACTGGCAGAACCCGGAGTATCCACTACATTCTCTTTTTCCATGGGAAGGATGCCCATGTCTTCAGGACG
Source organism: Pseudomonas sp. P8_229 (assembly GCF_034008635.1). Lineage (NCBI taxonomy): Bacteria > Pseudomonadati > Pseudomonadota > Gammaproteobacteria > Pseudomonadales > Pseudomonadaceae > Pseudomonas > Pseudomonas sp. P8_229. Next base: position 2,195,084 of record NZ_CP125378.1, read on the forward strand.
AAAACTGGTGTCAAAGGGAGGCCAGACCTCAACGGGCGGCGTGGTTCTTGAGGGGAACGAAAACGCCACCCAAGGGCGTCAAGTTTCAGTTGCTGGTGGATGGACTGGTCATTGACGACAACATCATCCAGAACGATGACAAACCCCGAATTTACTCACTCATATCTGCCAAGGGGCAGACCGAAATCACTCTCTCGGGCACAAAGAAATTACCGTCGGTAAAAACCCGCGACAGCCATGATGTTACTGTTCAAATCGTCGGTGCATCCGGGGCGACAAAGGCGATGCACACGACCACATTGACCGAAGGTAAATCGCTGTCGATCGTCGCCGTCTCACCCTGGGTGAAAGTGCCCTTGTCCACCAGCGGCGCTGTTTCCAATGACACTTTTTACGAGGTGGAATACGGGGTCAAGCGCAGAAACCAGACGCGCACCGTTAAGGTGGTTATCCAGGATATGCCGCGCCGGATACTGATGGAGGCGCTTTCACACCGGGGTTCCACCGTATGGGCCGGTGGCATCAGCAAAAAATCGTTGCCACACCCGACCCTCAAGGAAACGGTGGAATTCCCCGCCGAAACGAACAAATGCAACCTGTTCGTCTATGACGTACTGACCTCGATAGGTATCAATGTCGCGTGGATTGAACACGGCAAGGCAAAATTCCTGCCCTGGATGATAAAAGTCAGCCCACCACTGGCAGGTGAATGGGCGGACAACGAACGCCTTCTCGCCAGCTGGAAAGTGGAGAGTTCACCTTTACCCGGCGATATCGGTGCGTATGCTGTCACCTACTCTAACGCCAGCGGTCACGTCGGCTTCGTACTCACTAATGGCGTCTGTATTTCCGCAGGCTGGGACAAAATCGAAGTCAATGACGCCGGTTTTCGAAATGCCTCGGGCAATGCGGTACCCGATGACCATGACTTCACCATTTTCCGACGGTACAAGCACAGCACGCCACGATGAAACGACTTTTATGGATACTTTTTGCAATCCCACTTCTGCTGATCGTGGCATGGCGTCTCTGCTTGCCTGTAGACCTTTCATCCTGCGCGAACAATGCCGCTGCACAAGGGCCGCTCAGCGTATTCATTCGTGACTACTTCGATCGCAACGCTCGCACCGACTGGCGGGACATGGATGATCGTTTCGACGTTCTCTCCACTCCCGAAGGCCAGAAAATTGCCGGCCGACCACAGGCGTATGTTTGCGAAGCATTGCAGATCCTGCAAAGTCCGGCGTTCAGTCAGAGTGAGAAAATCTTCACCACGGCGTTGATGTTCCAGTTGCCGATCAGTCAGTACATGGGTTTTATGGATCGCAGCCATCAACTCTACGCAAAGGACAGCATTGATCGGGAGGTGATGAAGCTGGTGGTTCTGCCGCGCGGGACGGCCATCAATTACTGGTGGCTGCCGGCCTGGCGCCAGCGTTTCACTCGCGATGCCCCGAGCGTACTCGATGCAAATCTGATCAATCATGTGCTCTCGGGACGCTACTGGTTCGACTATCCCGGCGCAGGCTTCTGACTCTAAAAGCGTGACCTCCAATCGACGCACCGCCCCGGAATCTGTCCCGGGCGGTGCTCAGTCATGCCTTGCGCAAAACGGAGCGCACGGGCAAACTCTGCGCACTTTCGTTATAAGATTACATAACAAACTCTTCACTTTACTTTCCGGAGATCGCCATGCGCCGTCTGCTGCTCGCTTTGCCGTTTGCCCTGTTGCCGCTGGCCATCGCCCACGCCGCCGATGAGCACGATCATGACCACGAGCACGGCAGCCTCGGCGCCCATGAACATGGCGTCGGCCGGCTGAACGCTGCGCTCGACGGCCAGACCCTGGAGCTGGAACTGGAAAGCCCGGCGATGAACCTGGTCGGCTTCGAACACGCCGCCACCACCGACGCCGACAAGGCCAAGGTCGCTGCCGCCCGCAGCAAACTGGAAAACCCGCTGGCATTGTTCAACCTGCCAGCCGCCGCCGGTTGCAAAGTCACCAGCCAGGAACTGCAAAGCCCGCTGTTCGGCGACAAGCCGGATGCCGACGACCATGACGATGATGACCACGACGAAGCTGCCAAGGGCGGTGAAGCGCATCACCACGATCACAGCGAAATCCACGCGCACTATCAATTCAGCTGCGCGACCCCGGGTGCTCTGAAGTCGCTGGATCTGGCGAACATCTTCAATACCTTCCCGGCGACCCAGAAAATTCAGGTACAACTGATCGGCCCGAGCGGCCAGCAAGGGACGGAAGTGACGGCCAAGGCGGCTGCCCTGAAATTCTGAATCCTATGGAAATCCCCTGTAGGAGTGAGCCTGCTCGCGATAGCGGACTGTCAGTCGAATAAATCCTGACTGCCCCACCGCCATCGCGAGCAGGCTCACTCCTACACAAGGGCCACTCAACTATCCGACCGGTTTCAAATGACCCAAGCACTCATCGAACTGTCCGACCTGGGCTTCAACTGGCCCGGTCACCCGCCGCTGCTGGACATCCCGGCGTTCCGCCTGGAGCCGGGCGAAACCCTGTTCCTCAAAGGCCCCAGCGGCAGTGGCAAGACCACCCTGCTCGGCCTCCTCGGCGGGGTGCAGAAACCCGGGCGCGGCAGCATTCGCCTGCTCGGCCAGGAGCTGACCGAACTCGGTGCCGGCGCCCGCGACCGCTTTCGTGTCGATCACACTGGCTACATCTTCCAGCAGTTCAACCTGCTGCCGTTTCTCTCGGTGCGCGAGAACGTCGAGCTGCCCTGCCACTTCTCGAAACTGCGTGCCGAACGGGCGAAACAACGCCACGGCAGTGTTGATCAGGCGGCGGCCACCCTGCTCGCCCACTTGGGTCTGAAGGATGAAAGCATCCTCGGTCGACGCGCCGACTCGCTGTCGATCGGTCAGCAGCAACGGGTCGCCGCCGCGCGCGCCTTGATCGGCCAACCGGAACTGGTGATCGCCGACGAACCGACCTCGGCCCTCGATTACGACGCCCGGGAAAACTTCATCCGTTTGTTGTTCGCCGAATGTCGCGAGGCCGGTTCCAGCCTGTTGTTCGTCAGCCACGATCAAAGTCTGGCGCCGCTGTTCGATCGTCACCTGTCCCTGGCCGAGCTCAATCGCGCCGCCACATCTGCCGAGGTCTGAGATGTATCTGTTTCGTCTGGCCATGGCCAGCCTGGCCAACCGCCGTTTCACCGCCCTGCTCACCGCGTTCGCCATTGCCTTGTCGGTGTGTCTGCTGCTCGCCGTCGAGCGCGTGCGCACCGAAGCCAAAGCCAGTTTCGCCAGCACCATCAGCGGCACCGACCTGATCGTCGGCGCCCGCTCCGGCTCGGTGAACCTGCTGCTGTACTCGGTGTTCCGCATCGGCAACGCGACCAACAACATTCGTTGGGACAGCTTCGAACACTTCGCCAGCAACCCGAAAGTGAAGTGGGCGATCCCGATGTCCCTCGGCGACTCACATCGTGGCTACCGGGTGATGGGCACCACCGAGGCGTATTTCGAGCATTACCAGTACGGCCGCCAGCAGCATCTGGAGCTGGCTGATGGCCGGGCGTTTGCCACCGACCCGTTCGAAGTGGTGCTCGGCGCCGAAGTGGCCGAGGCGCTGCATTACAAGCTCGGCGACCAACTGGTGCTGGCCCACGGTGTGGCGGCGATCAGTCTGGTCAAACATGACGACAAACCATTCACCGTGGTCGGCATTCTCAAACGCACCGGCACCCCGGTGGACCGCACGCTGCACATCAGCCTCGGCGGCATGGAGGCGATCCACATCGACTGGCACAACGGCGTGCCGGCCCGGGGCAACGGGCGGATCAGTGCCGATCAGGCGCGCAACATGGACCTGACGCCACAGGCAATCACCGCGTTCATGCTCGGCCTCAACAGCAAGATTTCCACGTTCGCCCTGCAACGCGAGATCAATGAATACCGAGGTGAGCCGATGCTGGCGATCCTGCCGGGCGTGGCTTTGCAGGAGTTGTGGAGCCTGATGAGCACCGCTGAAAAAGCACTGTTCGTGGTCTCGCTGTTCGTGGTGCTGACCGGGTTGATCGGCATGCTCACGGCGATTCTCACCAGCCTCAACGAGCGTCGCCGCGAGATGGCGATTCTGCGTTCGGTCGGTGCGCGGCCGTGGCACATCGCAAGCCTGCTGGTGCTGGAAGCCTTCGCCCTGGCGCTGACCGGGGTCATCGCCGGAGTGGCGCTGCTGTACATCAGCATCGCCGCTGCGCAGGGTTACGTGCAGGCCAATTACGGGCTGTATCTGCCGCTGGCGTGGCCGAGCGAGTATGAATGGACGCTGCTCGGTGGCATTCTGGCAGCCGCGCTGCTGATGGGCAGCGTGCCGGCCTGGCGTGCATATCGCCAATCCCTGGCTGATGGCCTGTCGATCCGTTTATGAGGATGTTCACCATGCCCCGCGCTGTACTTGCGCTGCTGTTGCTGGTTGCCCTGCCCGTGTGGGCAGCGGCGCCGAAAGACCTGACCTGGTCGGAAATGATCCCGCCCGACGCCGCGCCGGAAGTGCCGAACATGACGCCTCTGCACGACATGTCGAAGATGAGTGACGTGCTCTCGGCCGAATCCGCGCCAGCGGCCAAGCAGGATCTGCCCAATGCGCCAGTGGTGCAGAGCCTCGACGGGCAGAACATCCGCCTGCCGGGCTACATCGTGCCGCTGGAGGTCAACGAAGAGGGGCGCACCACGGACTTCCTGCTGGTGCCGTACTTCGGCGCCTGCATCCACGTGCCGCCACCGCCGTCGAACCAGATCGTTCACGTGAAAAGCGAAGTCGGCGTAAAGCTCGACGAGCTGTATCAGCCGTACTGGGTCGAGGGACCGCTGCAGGTCAAGGCGTCCACCAGCGAGCTGGCCGATGCCGGGTATCAGATGGCGGCAGACAAGATTTATGTGTATGAGCTGCCGGAGTAATACCCGGAGGTTTTGAGTTGCCGGATCAATGGCTATCGCGAGCAGGCTCACTCCTACAGGGGAACGCATTCCAAATGCAGGAGTGAGCCTGCTCGCGATGAGGCCCACAAAGGTTCCACAAAAAAACGGGGCATCACTGTTTCATTGAGCTGAGTCAAAAGACCGTATCAGTTGGCTTCGTACCATAGGACATCAGACATTTTAAACGTCCTTTTGGAGCTCCCATGAACAAGTCCTTGCTCAGCGCTTCGCTGTTTGCATTCGCGCTCGCAGCCCCGCTCGCCCACGCCCACGAAGCCGGCGACATCATCGTTCGCGCGGGTGCGATCACCGTCAACCCGAAGGCCGACAGCTCCAGCGTCAAGGTCGATCAGGGTCCGTTGAGCGGTGCAAACCTGGGCGGCAAAGCGACCATGAGCAGCGACACCCAACTGGGTCTGAACTTCGCGTACATGCTGACCAACAACATCGGTATCGAGTTGCTGGCTGCCTCGCCATTCGAGCATGACGTCAAACTCAAAGGCACCGCGCTGCCAGCCGCCAACGGCAAACTCGGCACCCTGAAACACCTGCCGCCAACCCTCAGCGTCGTGTACTACCCGCTGGATGCGAAGTCGCCGTTCCAGCCGTACATCGGCGGCGGCATCAACTACACCTGGATCTACGACGAGCACGTCGGCAGCGAAGCCCAGTCCAACGGCTTCAGCAACTTCAAGGCGAAAAACTCCTGGGGTCTGGCCTGGCAGGTCGGCGCCGACTACATGCTGACCGACAACATCATGCTCAACGCCCAGGTGCGCTACATCGACATCGACACCCGCGCCACCGTCGAGAACAACGCCGTAGCGCCGGGCACGCGTGCCAAGGTCAATGTTGATGTCGATCCATTTGTGTACATGGTGGGTCTGGGCTACAAGTTCTAAGGCAGATCGACAAAGAACGTTCACGTGGTGGTGAATGAGGCTTTGGGTGAGCAGGCTTAGAACTGACGACGATCATGTGATCGATCGGGGATAAATCCCCTCGCCACAGGGATAACGACATATTCCGGCCGTGAAAAAGGCGCCTGTAAAAAGGCGCCTTTTTCATGTCTGCAATAAACCTATTTGCCCAGCAACCGCGCCAGTCCGACGCTCATCGGTGTCTGCGCCGGCAGCTCGAAGCGTTCGAGCAAACGGCGGTTGTTCGCCCGAGAATGGCGGATGTCGCCGGAACGTGCCGGGCCGTAGCTGATCGGCGGAAGTTCGCCGACGACCTTTTCCAGTTCGGCCAGCATCTGCTTGAGATTGGTCGCCTGATTCCAGCCCACGTTCACCGCGCCGACTTCCACCTCAGGCTTGTCGATGGCCTGCACCAGCAGGTCCACCAGATCCTCGACGTAGAGAAAATCACGTGTCTGCTCACCATCGCCGAACACTGTGATCGGCAAGCCTTTCTGCGCCCGCTCACTGAAAATGCTGATGACCCCGGAATACGGCGAGGACGGATCCTGGCGTGGGCCGAAGATGTTGAAGAAGCGGAAGATCACCGGCTCCAGAGCGTGCTGGCGGCGGTAGAAATCGAAGTAATGTTCGCCGGCCAGTTTGTCCGAGGCATACGGGGTCAGCGGGGCTTTCGGCGTGTCCTCGTCGATCGACTCGCCTTCACCGTTGTTGCCGTAAACGGCAGCGCTGGAAGCGAACAGCACACGCTTCACCCCGGCCTGGCGCATGGCTTCGCAGACATTCAGGGTGCCGATGAAATTGCTCTGGTGAGTCTTCACCGGGTCGTCCACCGAAGCCTGGACCGAGGCCACCGCCGCCAGATGCGCCACCGCGCTGCAACCTTGCATGGCCTGCGCGACCAGCGCGGCATCGGCGACGTCACCGACGATCAGCTCTACCTTCGGGTTCGCCAGTGGCAGGTTGGTACGTTTGCCGGTCGACAGATCATCGAGAATCCGCACCGAATGGCCCGCGGCGAGCAACGCATCCGTCAGGTGCGAGCCGATGAAACCGGCGCCGCCGGTGATTAAAACAGGGCCTTCAGCCATGACGATAAAACCTATCCAGTAAAGCCGGGAGCGCCGCGCGCCAGGCGCGAGGCTTGATCCCGAAAGTGTGCAGAATTTTTTTACAGGCAAGCACCGCGTGTTGCGGCTCCTCAGCGGCGTCCGGCCGCGCGGCATGTGCCTGGGCGGTCGGGGCTTCGATCGCCAGCTGATGCAAATTGCGAGCTTCGGTCAGAATCGCCTGCCCCAACGCCAGCGGTGTGGTCGCCTCATGGCCGGCGTAATGGTAAGTGCCCCACAGCGGCGCCGCGCAATCGAGTTGCTTGAGCACCGAAATGATCACCCGTGCCGCGTCATCCACCGGGGTCGGATTACCGCGGCGATCATCGGCCATCAGCAATTCATCCGGTTGTTCGGCGCGGGCGAGGAAGCGCCCGAGGGTGCCCTCAGGGCTGTCATCGAGCAGCCAGCCGAAGCGCAACAGTACGTGTTGCGGGCAAGTAGCACGAACGCTTTGTTCGATGCGCCACAACGCCTGACCGCGCAGGCCCAAGGGCACCGGCTCGTCTTTTTCGCTGTAGGCGGTCGCCCGCGAACCGTCGAACACCCGGTAACTGGACGGCTGCACGAGGATGATGTTGTGGTGCTGGCACAGTTCGGCCAACCGCTCGATCGCGCGTTCCTGGCCGGCCAGACGGCTTTCGCTGACGGTTTCGGCCTGAAACCAGTCGAAATAGTAGGCGAGGTTGATCAACGCATCCGGACGGGTGTCGTCGAGCAGTTGCGTCAGGCTCGCGGCATCCCAGCCGTCTTCTGGCGGGCGGGGGGCGAGGAAACCGATGTCTTCCTCCGCACCGAGGCGAATCAGCGCCTGCCCAAGGGCATTTCCGCCGCCCAGTAACATAAGGCGCATTCGCATAGAGTCAGCAGGCCCAGTCTGATTGGAACGATGGCTTTAACGACGGTGTTTGTGACAGCGTCGTCGATAATTGCCGGAATCGTTGCATTTTGCGGGTTTAGTGCGCAACCGTCACCCGTAAAGTGTAGATCGCCGGGAATTGTGCTGAATCAACTGTCCCCACCACGAGCAGGCTCACTCCTACAGGGAAATGCGATCAGCTGTAGGCGTGAGCCTGCTCGCGATGAAGCCCTGCCAACCACTGGAGATCCCCAGCGGTACTTGCATCTTCCCGCCCCCACCCGCATAACTTAAGCATGAATCTGCCCATCCCCACGGACGCGGCCCTGGCAGGCTTTCACCCCGCCGTCAGCGCCTGGTTCAGCAGCACCTTCCCGACGGTCACCGCCGCTCAGGCCCGCGCATGGCCGTTGATCCGTCTGCGCCGCTCGACGCTGATCGCCGCGCCCACCGGCTCCGGTAAAACCCTCACCGCGTTTCTCGCGGTGCTCGACGACCTCGTCCACCGTGGCCTCGAAAACCCCGACGGGCTGCCGGACGAAACCCTGGTGGTCTACGTTTCGCCGCTCAAGGCGTTGTCCAACGATATCCGCATCAATCTGCAGAACCCGCTGGCGGGGATCACCGATCAGTTGCGTCAGATGGGCCTGCCGGAACTGCAGATCACCACGGCGGTACGCACCGGCGACACCCCGCAAAAAGAACGCGCCGCCATGCGCAAAAGCGCACCACACATTCTGGTGACCACCCCGGAATCGCTGTACGTGCTGCTCGGCTCCGAATCCGGGCGCAAAATGCTCGGCACCACGCGCACGGTGATCGTCGACGAAATCCACGCCATGGCCGCCGGCAAGCGCGGCAGTCACCTGGCCCTGAGCCTTGAGCGACTGCAAGCGCTGTGCGCCGAACCACTGACTCGCATCGGCCTGTCCGCCACACAGAAACCGGTCGAAGCCGTGGCGCAATTTCTCGTCGGCCATGATCGCCCCTGCGAGATCATCGACATCGGCCATGCCCGCCCTCGGGACCTGGGCATTGAAGTGCCGCCGGTGCCATTGTCGGCAGTGATGGCCAACGATGTTTGGGAATTGGTTTACGACCGCCTCGCCGAGTTGGCCCACGAGCACCGCACCACGCTGATTTTCGTCAACACCCGGCGGCTGGCCGAGCGCTTGAGCCGACACCTCAGCGAGCGTCTGGGCAAACACGCGGTAGCGGCGCACCACGGCAGTCTGGCCAAGGAGTTCCGCCTCGACGCTGAACAGCGGCTCAAGCGCGGCGAGCTGCAAGTGCTGATCGCCACCGCCTCGCTGGAACTGGGCATCGATATCGGCGAAGTCGACCTGGTCTGTCAGATCGCCTCGCCGCGTTCGATTGCCGGGTTTCTGCAAAGAGTGGGGCGCTCCGGGCACCAGGTCGGCGGCACGCCCAAAGGCCGGTTGTTCGCCACCACCCGTGACGACCTGATCGAATGTGCTGCCCTGCTCGACTGCGTGCGCCGTGGCGAACTCGACATCCTGCACATTCCCGAAGCGCCGCTGGATGTACTGGCGCAGCAGATCATCGCCGAAGTCAGTTGCCAGGAATGGGCGGAAGACGCGCTGCTGGCGCTATTGCGCAAAGCCTCGCCCTATCGCCACCTCGACGAAAAACACTATCAGGCGCTACTGACGATGCTCGCCGAAGGCTACAACGGCCGTCAGGGTATCCGTAGCGCCTATCTGCATCGCGACGCCGTCAGCGCCACCCTGCGTGGCCGCCGCGGCGCACAACTGACCGCCGTGACCAGCGGCGGCACCATCCCGGACAACGCCGACTACAGCGTGCTGCTGGAACCACAAGGCCTGAACATCGGCAGCGTCAACGAAGACTTTGCCGTGGAAAGCATCGCTGGCGATGTGTTCCAGCTCGGCAATACCTCCTACCGAATCCTGCGGGTGGAAACCGGCAAGGTGCGGGTCGAGGATGCCCAGGGTCAGCCGCCGACCATTCCGTTCTGGCTCGGCGAAGCACCGGGGCGCAGCGATGAATTGTCCTCGGCGGTGGCGCGCCTGCAAGCGACCCTCGACGAGTTACTCGGCGCCCGCCCCGGCAATCTGCAACCGGCACTAGACTGGCTGACCGAAACCCTCGGCCTGAACCGCGCCAGCGCCGAACAACTGGTGGACTATCTCGCCCGCGCACGCCTGACCCTCGGCGCCCTGCCCTCACAGGACACGCTGCTGATGGAGCGGTTTTTCGACGAGTCCGGCGGCACCCAGTTGATCATCCATTCGCCGTTCGGCAGCCGCATCAACCGCGCCTGGGGCCTGGCCCTGCGCAAGCGTTTCTGTCGCACCTTCAATTTCGAGTTGCAGGCTGCCGCCAGTGAAGACGCGATCGTCCTGTCGCTGTCCACCAGCCACAGTTTCGAACTCGATGACGTCTGGCGTTACCTGCACAGCAACAGCGCCGAGCACATTCTGATTCAAGCGATTCTCGACGCACCGTTGTTCGGTGTGCGCTGGCGCTGGAATGCCGGGGTGGCGCTGGCGTTGCCGCGTTTTACCGGCGGTCGTAAAGTCGCCCCACAGTTGCAGCGGATGAAGAGCGAAGACCTGATCGCCAGCGTGTTTCCGGATCAGATCGCCTGCCTGGAAAACCTCGCCGGCGAGCGGGAAATCCCTGACCATCCGCTGGTAGAACAAACCCTCGACGATTGCCTGCACGAGGCCATGGACAGCGAAGGCTGGCTGGCGCTGCTGCGGCGCATGGAGCGTGGCGAGGTGCGTTTGCTCAGCCGCGATCTGCCGGCGCCGTCACCGCTGGCCGCAGAAATTCTCAGCGCGCGACCGTACACCTTTCTCGACGACGCACCGCTGGAAGAACGTCGCACCCAAGCGGTAATCAATCGGCGCTGGAGCGATCCGCAATCCACCGATGATCTCGGCGCGCTGGATGCCGACGCCATCAGCGCCGTGCGTGAAGAGGCGTGGCCGACACCGGCCAACATCGATGAAATGCACGAGGCGCTGATGAGCCTGGCGTGCGTCAGCGAGGCCGAAGTGCAGGCCAATGAGCCGTGGCGCGAATGGCTGAACACGCTGACCGACAGTGGCCGCGCCTGTCGCCTGATGATCGACCCACAACGTAGCTTGTGGCTGGCGCGAGAACGCCTGACCTGTCTGCTGGCGCTTCATCCACAGGCCACGCTGCAACCGCAGCAGGAGGCCTTGCCCGGTTTCAACGACCCATGGACGTTCGATGACGCACTGGTCGAAGTGATCCGCGCACGGCTCGGCGCGTTTGGCCCGCTGCCGCTCCCCGCGATTGCCGAACCGCTGGCGCTGCCCACTGCGCAAGTCACGCAAGCCCTCGCGCAGCTGGAGCGCGAAGGCTATGTGCTACGCGGTCATTTCACCCCGGGCGTGGCGGTTGAAGAATGGTGCGAACGGCATCTGCTCGCGCGCATCCATCGTTACACGGTCAAGCGTTTGCGCCGGGAAATCGAACCGGTGGCGTTGCAGGATTTCATGCGCTTTCTGTTCGACTGGCAGCACCTGTCCAGCGCCACGCGCGGCCAGGGCAGCGCGGTGTTGCCAGCGATTGTCAGCCAGTTCGAAGGCTACCCGGCGGCAGCCTCGGCGTGGGACAGCGACCTTCTCCCGACGCGACTCAAGGACTATTCACCGAGCTGGCTGGATGACCTGTGCCGCAACGGCAAACTGGTGTGGACGCGGCTCAGCGCCCGGCAGAAAGTCAGTGGCACGGCCCTGCGCAGTACGCCGATTGTGCTGCTGCCACGCAGTCAGGTCGGGATGTGGAGCGCGCTGGCCGAGCAGACGCCCATCAGCGAACTGTCACCGAAAACTCAAAAGGTCTACGAGGCGCTGAGTCAGCACGGCGCGCTGTTTTTCGATGAGTTGATCCATGAGGCGCACCTGCTGCGCACCGAGCTGGAAATCGCCCTGCAGGACCTGGTGGGCGCCGGTCTGGTGAACGCCGACAGCTTCGCCGGCCTGCGCGCGCTGATCACCCCGGCGAGCAAGCGCCAGCAACGCAGCAGTCGTCGCGGGCGCGGGGCGTTTGTCGGTGGTATGGACGATGCCGGGCGCTGGGCATTGTTGCGCCGAGGGCCACTGGTGGAGAACAGCCCGACGCCTTCGCCGGAAACCCTTGAGCACGTTGCCATGACCTTGCTGCGGCGCTACGGCGTGGTGTTCTGGCGCCTGCTGGAACGCGAAGCGGACTGGCTACCGAGCTGGCGCGAATTGCTGCGCACATTCCATCGACTGGAGGCCCGCGGCGAGATTCGCGGCGGACGGTTTGTCAGTGGTCTTGCGGGTGAGCAATTTGCCTTGCCGGAGGCGATTCCGCTGCTGCGTGAAGTACGGCGACAGCCGCATGACGGCAGTTTGATCGCGGTGTGCGGGGTAGATCCGCTGAATCTGGCCGGGACGCTGTTGCCGGGGGCGAAAGTGCCGGCGCTGGCGAGCAATCGGCTGGTGTATCGCGATGGTCTGCCGGCGGCGGCGGAGATTGCCGGCAAGCAGGTTTTCTGGACAGAGCTGGATCAGCTTGCCATGGAACAGGTGCGCAGCAAGCTGATCCGGCATTGATGTCCACAGGTCTGGCCTCTTCGCGGGCAAGCCCGCTCCCACAGTGATTTTTGGTGTGCCTCCTATTTCCGCATCACCCAGAACCTTGTGGGAGCGGGCTTGCCCGCGAAGAGGCCGGCAAATCGCGCCACAAAATCCAGCAGTCAGGTACTCGACCGTTGCGGCACCTCGCTCGCCACCAGCTCCCCTTCACCCTGCCGCTTGGGCAACAAAACCTGCTGTGGATAAGTCTGCGCGAAATGCACCACAGGGCTGTTATCCACAAGCTTTTTCAAACGCTGGTTGAACGCCCGGCTCACCGCATATTGCCCACCCGACACGGTACGAAACTGCGCCGTCAGCACCACGCCGTTCAAGTCCATCCTGTCCACGCCGAAGACGTCCAGCGGCCCTTGCAGGTTGTACTTGAGGAACGGGTCTTCGCGGATCGAATCGCCGGTCTCGCGGATCAGTTCGATGGCCTTGTCGACATCGGTGTCGTAAGTGAACTGCACCGAGAAAAACGCGTAGGCAAACTGCCGTGACTGGTTGGTGACCGCCTTGATCTGACCGAACGGCACCGAGTGCACGAAGCCCTTGCCGTCGCGCAGGCGCAGGGTGCGAATGGTCAGGCCCTCGACCGTGCCGGCGTGCCCGGAATCGAGTACCACCCAGTCGCCGATCGACAGGGTGTCTTCGATAATGATGAACAGCCCGGTGATCACGTCCTGTACCAGTTGCTGTGAACCGAAACCGATCGCCAGACCGACCACCCCGGCGCCGGCCAGCAACGGCGCGACGTTGATCCCCAGGTTGGCCATGGTGGTGATCGCGCAGATCACCACCAGGATGATTTTGATCGCGTTGCGCAGCAGCGGCAGGATGGTTTTCACCCGGGTGCTGGGCTGACGTGACGAGCGTTTACTGACCGGTGGTTTCAGCGCTTCCTGAATCGCCGTGTCGAGCACCACCCACAACAGCCACGTGACGAGGAAGATCAAGCCAATGCTGCTCAGCGCGTTGCTGATCGCCCGGCCGACCGCGCTGCTCTGGGCGAAATCGAGCAGCGAAACGCCCCAGATCCGCCCGAGAACATCGATGAAGGCAATCGCAATGACGATCCGCAGCAAGGCGTGCAACAGGCTGAGAAAACGTTCCTTGTAGGCGCTGCTGCGCTGGATCGCTTCGGCCTTTCGCGACTTGAACACGTGCTGGAGGATGGTGCTGAGAAACACTGTGCCGATCAGCAACACCGTGGTGAACAACGCACAGCGCAAGGCTTTCTGATTGTCCTCGCCGATACCGATCAGATTGACCGCCGAGATCAGCACCATCAGCACGATCGGCCAGTACCAGAGCCCGGAAAAAATCCGCAGCGACTCCTGCAGCGACGGTTGTTTCAGGCGCTGCGTCAGCGGTCGGTTACGGATCAGGTGCGCCACCGGACGGCGCAGGCGGATCACCAGCAGGCCGAAAATGATCGAGGCGATCAGCCCGGTGAACACGGCGATGCTGCTGGTGATGTTGCCGCCCAGTTGGCGGGCGATCTGCGGGCTGGTCAACGCGTCACTGAGGGCGGCGAGGAAGCCGATCAGGAACAGCGGTTTCGGGCAGTAGTCGCGGATGATCCGCGCGGCGGGCCGTTTGTGGCCGACGTTGAACATCACCACCACGCACAACAACATCGAGGTGGAGAAAATGCCGCTGCTGGTGGCATACGCCAGACACAGCGCCAGCGCCCGCCCCACCGAGGCTTGCAGAAAGTGGCTGACGTACAGCGTCAACGGCAGACAGATCAGCGCCGGCAGCGTGTACGGCAGCAGATAGCCGAGCAGGTCCTGGCTGCGCTGGCGGGTGCGCAGCCAACGACCTTCGCGCAGGCGTTTGGCCAGCAGGCTGCCGAGTACCGTGAGCAGCGCAAAGGCGCCAAGCCACACCCCGGACAACATTAGGAAATCCCCGGCGATGCTCCAGCCCGAGCGGTCCGACGGCTGGTTGACCAACTTGTCGACCTCGTCCGCCGCACGGTCGGCACGCAGACGCCAGGCGTCGACCAGGTGTTCGTTGAGATCGAGTTTGTCCTGCACCTCGTCGATGCTCGAACTGATCGCGCCGAGCAGACCGCCCTGCACAATCGGCTCGGGTTTGGCCGGTTCTTCAGCAGCGGCCGGAACACCCGGCAGCGTGGCGGCTTCGAGTTCGCTGGCGCCGAGAAACAGCAGCGCTCCCAGCAAAATGGCGATCCTGAACTTGATCAAAACTCCGATCCCTCTTGGCTGAACCTGTAAGGAACTGATCGGTGAATGGCGGACAAGTTCGGTTTTTGCCTGATTAACCCTTCCCCTGTGGCGAGGGGATTCATCCCCGATCGGCTGCGCAGCAGTCGTAAACGCTCGACTTTCACACCCTCTGGACATCGGGAGACCGGTTTAGGGTTGCTTCGCAACCCATCGGGGATGAATCCCCTCACCACAGGGTTCACGGCAGTAGCTGGATATTTGCGCCAGCAGCAAATATCAAATGCCCAACCCCGTATTTTTCCGCACAACCCAAACCCCGACACTGCGCTCCATTCAAACCTCTACCGGAGTGCTGTCATGCCCATTGCCTTGCTCGCGCTGACGCTCAGCGCATTCGCCATCGGGACGACCGAGTTCGTCATCGTTGGCCTGTTACCCACCATCGGCGCCGATCTCGGTGTCAGCCTGCCGTCCGCCGGGCTGTTGGTCAGTCTGTATGCGCTGGGCGTTGCCATTGGCGCGCCGGTGCTGACCGCCCTCACCGGCAAGGTCCCGCGCAAACTGTTGCTGCTATCGCTGATGGTGTTGTTCACCCTCGGCAACCTGCTGGCGTGGATGGCGCCGAGTTATGAATCGCTGGTGCTGGCACGGATCGTCACCGGCCTGGCGCATGGGGTGTTCTTCTCCATCGGCTCGACCATCGCCACCAGCCTGGTGCCCAAGGAAAAAGCCGCCAGCGCGATTGCGATCATGTTCACCGGCCTCACCGTGGCCCTGGTCACTGGCGTGCCGCTGGGCACGTTCATCGGTCAGCATTTCGGCTGGCGTGAAACCTTCCTCGCCGTCTCGGCGCTGGGTGTAATCGCCTTTATCGGCAGCCTGCTGTATGTGCCGAACAACATCGCCCACAGCCAACCGGCGTCCCTGCTGCAACAACTGCAAGTGCTGAAACAACCGCGCCTGTTGCTGGTGTATGCCATGACCGCCATCGGTTACGGCGGCTCGTTCATCGCCTTCACCTTCCTCGCGCCAATCCTTCAAGACATCTCCGGCTTCAGCGCCGGCACCGTCAGCCTGGTGTTGCTGGTGTACGGCGTGTCGGTGGCGGTCGGCAACCTCTGGGGCGGCAAACTGGCGGACAAACGCGGACCGATCAGCGCCCTGAAAATCATCTTCGCCCTGCTCGCCGCTGTGCTGTTCGTGCTGACCTTCACCGCCGCCAATCCATGGCTGGCGCTAGCCACGGTGCTGGTGTGGGGCGCA
This sequence comes from Pseudomonas sp. P8_229, assembly GCF_034008635.1. Classification (NCBI taxonomy): domain Bacteria; kingdom Pseudomonadati; phylum Pseudomonadota; class Gammaproteobacteria; order Pseudomonadales; family Pseudomonadaceae; genus Pseudomonas; species Pseudomonas sp. P8_229. Next base: position 2,211,014 of record NZ_CP125378.1, read on the forward strand.
GTGGCGTTCGGCAACGTGCCGGGGCTGCAGGTGTATGTGGTGCGTCAGGCTGAACATCACACACCGCAGGCGGTGGACGTGGCATCGGGACTGAACATCGCGGCGTTCAACCTGGGGATTGCTGGCGGCGCGTGGGGCGGCGGCCTGATCGTCGAGCACGTTGGCCTGATTCATACGGCGTGGATTGGTGGACTGGTGGTGTTGGTGGCGTTGGCACTGACTGCTTGGAGCGGTCGCCTGGATCGCCTCGGCCCGACCTATGCCGAACCGGCTCAAGGCCGAGTATTCACGGGTCACTGAGTAACCCTGTGGGAGGGGGCTTGCTCCCGAAAGCGGAGGGTCAGTCAGCATCGATGGCGACTGAACCACCGCTTTCGGGAGCAAGCCCCCTCCCACATTGCGATCCGTGCTTTTTGCAGAATGTGTACCGTCCGTAACGCCATCGAAACTTTCCCGAACCGCCCACAGTCATCAAAAGACACAGGCAACACGAGGACTGACAACGGGAGGGCGGCATGGCAACGATTCACATCGGTATTTCCGGCTGGCGCTACGCTCCGTGGCGCGGGGATTTCTACCCGAAAGGACTGACCCAGAAACGCGAATTGCAGTTCGCTTCACGGGCGGTCAACAGCATCGAAATCAATGGATCGTTCTACGCCCTGCAACGGCCCGAACGTTACGCCCAGTGGTACGCCGAAACGCCCGACGACTTCGTGTTCAGCGTCAAGGCGCCGCGTTTCATCACGCACATCCGGCGCTTGCGCGAGATCGAAAAACCGCTGGCGAATTTCTTCGCCTCCGGGGTGCTGGAGCTCAAGGAAAAGCTCGGGCCGATCCTCTGGCAGTTTCCGCCAAACTTCAAATTCGACCCCGAGCGTTTCGAACACTTCTTGTCATTGTTGCCCCACGACACTGAGGCCGCAGCCGCCCTCGCCCGTCAGCACGACGCCCACCTGCATGGTCATGCCAGCCTCAAAGCCTGGCGCAAAAAGCCGCTGCGCCATGCCGTGGAAGTGCGCAATGACACCTTCATCGATCCCGACTTCATTCGGTTGTTGAAACGCTACAACACCGCCCTGGTGATCGCCGACACCGCCGGCAAGTGGCCGTACCGCGAAGACCTCACCAGCGATTTCGTCTACCTGCGCCTGCACGGGGCCGAAGAACTTTATGCCAGCGGCTACACCGACTCCGCGCTGAACGACTGGGCTGAACGCATCGATGCCTGGCATCACGGTCGACAGCCGGGCGATGCGCACCTGATCGCCCCGCGCCTCAAGCCTCGGGCGCGTAAATCCCGCGAAGTGTTCTGCTATTTCGACAATGACATCAAAGTCCGCGCCCCTTACGACGCCCGCCATCTGCTGCAGCGTTTCGACCTAGACAAACACCTCGCGACCACCCCCGGCGAACCCGCTGGCGAAGGGGTGCTGACATGAGTATTCCAGAGCCGGTGGGCTTCACCGATGAAGGCTCGGTGATCGCACCGTCAGTGCGCAGTTTCACCGTACTGACGGTCAACACGCACAAGGGCTTCACCGCCCTCAATCGACGCTTCATCCTCCCGGAGTTGCGCGAAGCGGTGCGCAGCGTGGCCGCCGACGTGGTGTTTCTGCAGGAAGTCCACGGCACCCACGAGCACCATCCCAAGCACTACAGCAACTGGCCGACGATGCCGCAGTACGAGTTCCTCGCCGACAGCCTCTGGCCGCAATTCGCCTACGGGCGCAACGCGGTGTACCCGGAGGGCGATCACGGCAATGCGCTGCTGTCAAAATTCCAGATCATCCGCCACGACAACCTCGACGTCTCGATCAGCGGCCATGAAAACCGCGGCCTCTTGCATTGCGTGTTGCGCCTGCCCGGCGATGGTGTCGAGGTGCATGCGATCTGCGTGCATCTGGGCCTGCGCGAAAGCCATCGCAATGCGCAACTGAAGTTGCTCGGTCAGCGTCTGGCGGAACTGCCGGATGATGCGCCGGTGATCGTCGCCGGTGACTTCAACGACTGGCGCCAGCGCGCCGATGCGTTGCTCAAACCCTGCGGTCTGCGCGAGGTGTTCGCCGAGCATCACGGCAAACCGGCGCGCAGCTTTCCGGCGCGCCTGCCAACCCTGCGCCTGGACCGCATTTACGTGCGCAACCTCAAGACCCGCCAGCCGACAGTTCTGGCAAACCGGCCCTGGTCCCACCTTTCCGACCATGCACCGCTGTCGGTGGAGATCGAGTTATGAGCAGCGCGCCGCTGGAGAAATCCACCGTGGAACCGATCAGCATCAACCCGCCGATACGCGAACCCGGCCATGTCGATGTCGAGTACAGCTGGCAAGGTAACAACCGCGTCGAGTTGCTGGAAAACGGCGAGGAATATTTCCCCCGGGTGTTCGATGCCCTGCGTGCGGCGAAGAGTGAAATCCTGCTGGAGACCTTCATCGTTTTCGAGGACAAGGTCGGCGAGGAACTGCAGCAAATTCTGATCGACGCCGCCCGACGCGGCGTGCGCACCACCGTCAGCCTCGACGGCTTCGGTTGTGGCGAGTTGAGCACCGGTTATCTCGCGGCATTGAGCGACGCCGGTGTACACCTGCAGATGTTTGATCCGGCGCCCAAACATCTGGGCTTTCGCACCAACTGGTTCCGCCGCCTGCACCGCAAGATCGTGGTGGTCGACGGACTGATCGCATTCATTGGCGGGATCAATTTTTCCGGCGATCACCTGGCCGATTTCGGCCCCGAGGCGAAACAGGATTATGCGGTGCAGGTTCAGGGGCCGGCAGTCGCTGACATCCATCATTTCGCGCTGCTGCAAAGCGGTCGTCCGGGACGCGCACGGTTCTGGTGGCAGCGTCGGCGCCAGCGTCGCGCAGAAATGGCCTTCAGCGACCACGACGGTCAGGTGCGTCTGGTGTTTCGCGACAATGATCAGCATCACACCGATATCGAAGATGTGTACTTGCAGGTACTGCGCCGGGCCAAACGCCGGGTGGTGATCGCCAACGCCTACTTCTTCCCCGGCTACCGCCTGCTGCGCGAGATCCGCAATGCCGCACGCCGTGGCGTCGAGGTGCGGCTGATCCTGCAAGGCCAGCCGGACATGCTGGTGGCGAAACTGGCGGCGCGCATGACCTACGACTACCTGCTCAAGGCCGGCGTGCAGATTCACGAATATTGCCAGCGTCCGCTGCACGGCAAAGTCGCGCTGGTGGACGAGGAATGGAGCACGGTCGGCTCGAGCAATCTCGACCCGCTGAGCCTGTCGCTGAACCTGGAAGCCAACGTGCTGATCCGCGATCGGGCGTTCAATCAGCATTTGTTCCAGCGCCTCGAAGACCTGAGCCGGAACCACTGCAAAACCATGGACCCGGGCATGTCCCCGCGCGGGCGGATCTGGCACATGACCGTGGGGTTTCTGGTGTTCCACTTCCTGCGGCATTTCCCGGCGATGGCTGGTTGGTTGCCGGCACATAAACCGCGGCTCAAGCCGTTTCGAGGTGGCACGCCATGAGCCATTCCCATGCGCAATCGGCGCCGGCCACGCACTCGCGATGGCATCGCTGGAAACGCCCGCTGACCTTGCTGTTCTTCATCGCGTTGATCGCTCTGTTGACGCTGTTCGCCACGCGCATCGAATGGGCGGAAGTGCTGCAGACCTTGACCGAGTTCAAGGTGCGCACGCTGTTCATCGCCGCCAGCCTGACCTTGCTGAGCTTTCTGGTGTACGCCAGTTTCGACCTGATCGGACGCACCTACATTCGCCAGGACCTGACCTGGAAACAGATCCTCCCGGTGGGGATCATCAGCTATGCCTTCAACCTCAATCTCAGCGCCTGGGTCGGCGGTATTGCCATGCGCTATCGGCTGTATTCGCGCCTGGGTGTGAGCAAAGGCAACATCGCCAAAATCCTCGGCCTGAGCCTGGCGACCAACTGGTTCGGCTACATGACGATTGCCGGCGCGGTGTTCAGCAGTGGCCTGGTGAGCATGCCGCCGGGCTGGAAAGTCAGCAGCGATGCGTTGCAGGGCATCGGCATGCTGTTGTTGCTGTTGAGTGCCGGTTATCTCGTCGCGTGCCGGTTCTCGAGGCGTCGCGAATGGTCGGTTCGCGGGGTGGAAATCAACCTGCCGTCACTGCGCATGGCCGTCCTGCAATTGCTGCTCGGCGCGTTGAACTGGTCGCTGATGGCGGCGGTGATATTCACTCTGCTGCCAGGCAAGCTGGACTACCCGCTGGTGCTTGGCGTGCTGTTGATCAGTGCAATTGCCGGGGTTATCACGCACATTCCCGCAGGGCTCGGGGTGCTGGAAGCGGTGTTCGTCGCGCTGCTGCAACACGAGGTTTCACGCGGGAGTCTGGTGGCGGGGTTGCTGGCGTACCGGGCGATTTATTTTCTGCTGCCGTTGTTGATCACGGTGGTGATGTATCTGCTGGTAGAGGCGAAGGCCAAGGCGTTGCGGATCGAGAGGAAACCTTCCTGAATTTGCTGTGAGGCTGCCGGCCTCTTCGCGAGCAAGCCCGCTCCCACATTTGGAATACGTACAACCTGTGGGAGCGGGCTTGCTCGCGAAGGCGCCCGAGAGGACACCACCGTTCATGAGGACTGAATAATGCTCAAGCGCTCACCGACCACCATCTCGGTTATCCAGTCCACCAGAATCGAAGTGTAGGCCTGCTGCGAAACCGGCTCGCTCAACGCATGGTCGGCGCCGTCGATGATCCGGTGCGTCAGCGAATGCGTCTGCTGACACGCCGCGCGGTAACTCATGATCGCCGCGTGAGGCACGTAATCATCGATTTCCGATTCCACCAGCAATACATCCCCCGTGAATTGTGAGCAGGCATGCAGCGCACGATTGGTATCGGCACGCACCAGCGTGCTCCGATAATCACGCAGATCCGCCTTGTCCAGATCACGCTTGGGCGTGTGCCATTGCTCGTCGCGATACAGCGCCGGCACCCGCAGCGCCAACCAGCGCACCGGGCGCAATGAAGTAAGGATCGAGGCGAGATAACCGCCATAACTGGTGCCGACCACCGCAATCGCCGAAGTATCGAGCGCCGGGTGCGCGAGCAGACGATCATAGGCCGCGAGGAGGTCGCGCAGGTTGTCTTCGCGCGTCACCCGGGTCAGCGGAATGCCGGTGCCGCCGGTATGGCCGCGCAGGTCGAAGGTCAGGCATACGCAGCCAAGCCCGGCGATGCCCTTGGCGCGCTCAAGATCACGCTCCTGGCTACCGCCCCAACCGTGGACAAACAACACCCCCGGGACTTTCGACTTGGGACTGAGAAACGTCCCGCTCATCTGTTCGTCATCAATGTCGATCTGAATGCTTTCGCTTCTAGCCGTCATAGGATTTGACCGTTACGTATTTGAGGAGAAAGTCACTGTTCTCGGCCGGCCCGCGGTAGATTTCGATGGCATCTGCCGGCAGACTTTGATCGCTGTAGGTTTCCACCGTCGACACACGGATCGCCGGCATCTGCGGATCGTTGACGAAGCTTTGCAGCGCCGCGAGTTCCGCGCTGCTGGCACCGCCCATGCGCCAGGATTGCTCGAGCACACCGCTGCGGGGTTTGCCATTGCTGTCCAGGCCCTGGGCAATGTCGTAGTTGCGCCGTGAGGCGTAGAAATCCGGATAGGCCTCATCTGCCGCCCGGTCGAAAATCTGCGCCTGCTCGATGGCCAGACGGACTTCGTCCGGCAACTCCAGCGCCAGCAGCTCTGCGTAACCGCCCTGCACCACCAGCAGATTCGAGCCGCCGTAGACGTCTTCGCCGTGAGCGTCCTTGGTCAAGTATTGATCACCGCAGTAGCTCAACACCTTGCCGCCGATGAATGACTGGCCGACGCTGTGGGTGAAGACCTTGCTCAAGTCCTGCTCCAGCACTACACCGTCGCGAAACAACCGGGCTGCCTCCGTACGGGCGAGCACTTCATCGAACGCGTCGAGGCTGTTGATAACTTCCTGGCCGCGACCGGCACAGGCGTGAATCGGCTTCAGACGGATCGGCCCGCTGTACAGCAAATGCTCGGCAGCAGGCCGCGCGTCTTCCAGGGCGAACACGGTCAGGCCATCGAGCACCACGTCGCGCACACGTTCGGAGAACAGCGGCGCCCAGCCTTGAGGCGCGTAGGCCAGATGGCTGCGCAAGCCATGGCTGATGGCTTTGGTGCAGATGAAATCGTGTTCGACGAATCCACCCCACAAGTCGTCCGCGCTTTTGATGCCCAAGGCCTGTGCCTGTCTGGCACCGACAAGGGTTTGCGTCGGCAGCCAGTAAAGGTCACGACCGCGGTGTTTTTCCGGGTCGTAGCTGCCCCCAAAATTGAGCCCGAGAATGTGCGCCAGCCAGCGGGCCAGCGCCTTGTTGGTCTGCACCTCATGTTGCGGCGCGCCAGCGCGCACCGAGTACGCGACGACCATTTTGCTGCTCGGTGTCGGGGTCATGCGTCCCCCTTGCAGCGGTTCGGTGGATGTAGTGATGAACGGTGCAGAGATCAGGCCAACGGTGGCGCTAGCGAAATATTCGACTAATCAAAAACTTGGCGAAAACGTGCTGGCATCAGGCCTGTTTCAATCTGCACGACCGGGCGTCTCCCCCCGGTAATTTGCACGATTTCCGCAGCACAACAATCCAATGTGGGAGGGGCCTGCTCCCGAAGGCGGTGTATCAGTCGACATCAATGTTGACGGCCCCTGCCTCATCGCGAGCAAGCCCGCTCCCACAGGGTATGTCGTGTCGGGACTATCCCGTGACACCAAACCGCGCCCGATAATCACTCGGCGCCAGCCCGGTGATTTTCTTGAAGATCGCGCGAAACGCTCCCGGGTCCTGATAGCCCACTGTCCAGGCAATGTGGTCGATGGTGCCGTTGGTGTATTCCAGCAACTCTCGCGCCTTGCCGACCCGCAGATGTTGGCAGTATTCGGTCGGCTTCAACCCGGTCGCAGCACGGAAGCGACGCAGAAACGTGCGTTCTTCCAGCCCCGCCCGCTCGGCCATCGAAGTCAGCGAAACGTCGGTCGCGCCGGTGCTTTGCAGCCAATGCTGAACCTTGAGAATCGGCGCATCGCCATGACCCAGGATCGGCGCAAAATTGCTGCCGCAGGCACTGGCGCTGTCGCTGTGTTCCATCACCAGAAACCGCGCGGTACCGCTGGCGATGCTCGGCCCGAGCAGGCGATCGACCAGACGCAAACCCAGCTCCGACCAAGCCATCAGCCCGGCCGTGGTGATCAGGTCGCCGTCATCGACAATCGGCGTATCCGCCTTGAGCCGGATGTTCGGATAACGCTCGGCAAACGCCTTGGTCGAGGTCCAGTGCGTGGTGGCGCTGCGACCATCGAGCAAACCGCTTTCGGCCAGCAGCAATGACCCCACACAGACACCGCCGAGGGTTGCGCCACGGGCATGCTGATCCCGCAGCCATTGCAGCAGCGCTGCTGAAACGCTGGCCGCAGAAAAGCCGCCGAGGGACGGTGGAATCAGCACCGCCTGTAAACCACAGTCGCTGCCCGGATGACTATCGTGGATCCGCTGCGGCGCCAGCTCGGCGTCGGCTTGCCAGTGGCTCACGCGCAGCACGGGCAACTGCGCCGCCTGATGCTCGGCAGCTATCCGGTTGGCGACCGCAAACAGATCGGTCAGACCATGCACCGCTGCCAGCTGCGCGCCCGGGTAAATCAGTACGCCCAGTTCCACCGTGGCGGCTCTTTCAACGCCCATGTCAGTTTTCCCCTGCTTATTGTCGGTACGGCCAATCCTCGAAACGCCGGCCAGCGCCAATACTGAATCCACTTCCAGCCCATGCATCGAGGACACACCCATGACCAGACAAGCGCTCATCGTAGTCGATATCCAGAACGACTACTTCCCTCAAGGCAAGTGGCCGCTGGTGGGGGCTGAAGCCGCCGCCGACAAAGCCACGCGGCTGCTTGCCGCGTTCCGCGAGGCAGGCGATCCGGTGGTGCACATTCGCCACGAATTCACCTCGGCGGATGCACCGTTTTTCACCCCGGGCTCGGACGGCGCAAAATTGCACTCCAAAGTACTCAATCGCCCGGACGAGGCGGTGGTGCTCAAGCATTTCGTCAATTCGTTCCGTGAGACCGAGTTGCAATCGATCCTCGACGAACAAGGCATCAAGGACCTGGTGATCGTCGGCAGCATGAGCCACATGTGCATCGACGGCATCACCCGCGCCGCAGCGGATCTGGGCTACGGCGTCACGGTGATTCACGACGCCTGCGCCAGCCGCGATCTCGAGTTCAACGGCGTCACCGTACCGGCCGCCCAGGTTCACGCCGCGTTCATGTCGGCGCTGGGTTTCGCCTATGCCAGCGTGGTCTCGGCCGAGGAGTTTCTAGGGCACTGATCCATCACGACACACTTGGCAAAACATGCGCCCGCCCCATCGCGGGCGTTTTTTCGCCCGTCATGAAAATCTCACGCGTGAGCCATTGATGGCACTTTGAATTGGTTGTAGTGTGGCTCACGCGTGAGATATTCATAACGGAGTCATTGCCATGAAAAGCCGCTCCCCCACAGTCGCGTCAGAGAGCCCAAAGGGAGAGCGCTCGAAACCGTCCGCGAAAAAGCCGTCGAGCTTCTACATGAAGCAGATGCGTGCGGGCCTGGCTGCCGCCGGTTATGTGAAACACGAAACTTGGGTGCTTCCGGAAAACCGAAGCTTGCTCAAGCAAATGGAGCAACAGCTACGCCAACCGATTCTGGCTGGCTCATTCATGTCGGAGAATTACATGAGCGCAGGCAACAACTGGAACATCGATAGCCTCTTCAACGCCCTCAAGGCACTGGATGAGGTGGCTTCGCACGAGATTACACTGTCTCTGATCCAGAGCTCCGAACCCAGCATCAAGCTGGAAATGAACGAATTTGGCGGTCTGCCGATTCACATCGCCCTGGCCGGTGCACAGATCATCGTCGACACCGTGCTGGTGGACATCGATTCGATCACTGACGTGCGCGCCTTCAATGACGCCGTGCTGCGTAGCCGGGAAATGTTCCCGCTGTCGTCGATCGGTATCGAGTCGATGCCCAACGGCCAGACCGTTTACAACATGTTTGGCGCCCTCAGCGCCGACTCGAGCCTGACCAACGTCGTCACCGAGGTGAAAACCCTGGTCGACAACGTACAGCGCGCGAGTGAAGCCTTCGAACACTTCTTCAAGTAATCAACAGGGAATATCCAATGACTCAGTCCATCTGGAGCAAGTTGTTCACCGCACTGCGCGGCGGCGCCAATGAAGTCGGCGAAGCGATCGTCGACCAACAGGCCCTGCGCATCCTCGACCAGGAAATCCGCGATGCCGACACCGCGCTGTCCAACGCCCGGCGCGAACTGGTCACCATCATGGCCAAGCACAAGCTGGCCGCCGACCGCGTGAGCGAGTACGACGCCAAGATCAAAGACCTGGAAGCCAAGGCTGTTTCCGCACTGAACGCCGGCCGCGAAGACCTGGCAATGGAAGTGGCGGAAGCGATTTCGACCCTGACCAACGACCTGACCGCTGAAAAGGCCCAGAGCGACGAGTTCGGCACCTACGCCGAAAACATGCGCAAAGACATCAGCAAGGCCGAGTCGCGGATCAAGAGCCTGCGCCAGCAGGTGGACATGGCCAAGGCCCGTGACAGCGTGCAGAAGGCGCAGGTCAGCGCGTCCATCGCCAGCGGCGGCGCCAACGGCAAACTGGAAACGGCCGTCGGTACCCTGAACCGTCTGCAGGCCAAGCAGCAGCAACGCGCCGCCGAACTGAGCGCCGCCGATGAGCTGGCTGACGCTTCGACCGGCAACGACCTGGAGCGCAAACTGCGTGACGCCGGCATCACGCCGAACACAGGCAGCGCCAATGCGATTCTTGAGCGTCTGAAGCAAAAGTCCGCTCAGTAACAGCACGATAAAAAACCTGTGGGAGCGGGCTTGCTCGCGAATACGGTGTGTCAGCGAATAATTTGCCCACTGACACACCGTATTCGCGAGCAAGCCCGCTCCCACATGGTTTGTGCTGTGCAAATGACTCTGCTAGTTCGTCGCCCGGCCCGGTACACTAGCGGCGCATTTTATGACGAACACCTCCACCCGCCTCAAGGAACGTACCCATGGGATGGTTTAAAGACTTGCTGGGCACCAGCAACTGGCAGACCGCTGCGCCAACGCCGACCGTTGCCAGTGGCCCACTCGGGATGGCGCAAGGCAAAGGCGTGCGGTTCGATTCGACCCTGGCATTACTGCTCGATGGCAGCACCTCGGTGCAGGTTCCAGCGGCAGAGGCGATCTGGAGCGCCGGCTGGATCGACCTCGGCCAATCCAACAAACTGCATCGCTACTACCTCAACAACGAGGACTTCTGGCTGCAGATCCACGTCACCGGTGACGACCAGATCGAGTCGGTCACTCTGTTCAACTACCTCAGCTACGTGACCGTCAACAGTGACGCCGAACTGCAGCGCCTGGCCGGCCCTGACAGCCTGATCGGCCTGCCGACCTACAGCCACGACGGCGTCCAGTACAGCCGCGAATGGGGCACCGAGCTGGGCCAGACCGAACTGGTGCCGCTGACCGAGCATGTGGTCAACCCGGACGAGAGCTACACCATCGAACACCACTCCATGCTTTACGCGCGCGAGACCGGCCTGACCGATCGCCGCGAATTGCTGCTGTTCTCCGTCGAACAGGACGAGGAAGGCACCGTCAGCCTGAGCACCTCGCTGGGCATTTCGCTGTACACGACTGATCTGAGCACCATTTAAAAAGGAAGTTTTCCATGCTGGAAGTGCTGGCCGTTTCCCTGAACAAGACCGCGCTGGTCGGTTTCGTCGTCTACCTGATCGGCGCCGTGCTGCTGTTCATGCTGTTTCAGTTCGTCTACACCCGCATCACGCCACACAAAGAGTTCGAGCTGATCCGTTCCGGCAACATCGCCGCCGCCATCGCCCTGTCCGGCGCGATCATCGGCTTTGCGATTCCGGCCAGCAATGTGATCGCGTTTTCGGTCAATGTCCTCGATTTCGTGCTGTGGGCGGTGATCGCCGCCGTCGTGCAACTGCTGGCGTTCCTCGCCACCGGCCTGGTACTCAAGGGCACATCCAGACGCATCGCCAACGGTGAAATCGCCTCGGGTATCTACGTGGCCGCAGTGGCCATCAGCGTCGGCATGCTCAACGCCGCGTGCATGACCCCGTCCAACTGATCGGCAGGAAGCCTTCAATGAAACGCAGCAAGTACGTTCAACTGTCCCTCGCCGCGTCGGTGGCGCTGGCGATTTCCGGCGAGGTTGCCGCGCAGGATCAGCAACGTTTTCAAACGGTCGAGCAGTGCGTCGGCGCCGAAGTGTCCGCCGATGTCTGTTCCAACGCCTACGTCGCGGCATTGACCGAGCACCGACGCATTGCGCCGGCCTACGACGACAAGGCCAAGTGCGACGCAGACTTTGCTGCCGACTGGTGCCAGAAAAACTCCGACGGCCGCTTCGTGCCGAAACTCGGCGGTTTCAAAGTGCCGCAGAACGGCGAGGCGCCACAGGATCTGAATGCGCTCGCCAACGCGCAGATGCCTGCCGGTGAAACCGCCGCCACGCAGAACGTGCAAAGTACTTCCCATTCCTCCGGTGGCGGCGGCGGAGGCAACGGTTGGCTCTCGGGCTGGCTGATCGGCAATGCGATGAGCAACAACGACAACCGCACGGTTTACCGCGACCGTGATACGCGTCAGACCTACAACACCTCGACGCAGTACCGCAAAATCGAATCGGCGCCGTCTACCCGCACCGACAGCAGCTACGATAGCTCTCGAAGCAAACCGGTCAACGTTGCTTCGTCGACGTCCCGTGGCGGTTTCGGCAGCCAGTCTTCCGCTCGCAGCGGTTGGGGCGGCTGGGGCAGTTCAAGCAGCTGACCATGAAGAAGATCCATTGCGCCGAGCGCCCCGACTGGAAACAGACTGCCGAAGGCCTCGGCTTTCTGTTCCACACCATCGACGACGAGCCGTACTGGGACGAAAGCGCCTACTACCAGTTCACGCTCGCGCAGATCGAAAATGATCTGGAGGATCCGACCACGGAACTGCACGAGATGTGCATGGACCTGGTCGATCGCGTGGTGCACAGCGAGGAACTGCTCGATCGCCTGAGCATCCCCTCGCCGTACTACGACATGATCCGAACGTCCTGGATGGAAGGTCATCCGCATCTGTACGGGCGCATGGACTTTTCCTACAACGGCAACGGCCCGGCCAAACTGCTGGAGCTCAACTACGACACGCCGACCAGTCTCTATGAGGCCTCCGCGTTTCAGTGGGGCTGGCTGGAACAATGCATCGAGCGCGGCATGCTGCCGCGCCATGCCGACCAGTTCAACAGCATCGATACCAAGCTGCATCAGGCGTTTGCCGAATTGCAGCTCAAGCGGCCGTTCTACTTTGCCTCGATGAAAGACTCGGTCGAAGACAAGGGCACCACTGATTACCTGCGGCTGATCGCGGAAAAAGTCGGCATCGAATCCCGGCACATCGACATCGAAGACATCGGCCTGACCGCCGAGGGTCGCTTCGTCGACCTCGAGGATCGCTGGATCCCGCATTTGTTCAAGCTGCATGCCTGGGAGTTCATCTTCCACGAACCGTTCGGCGCGGCGATTGCCGAGTGCGATACGCAGTTTTTTGAACCGGCGTGGAAGTCGATCCTGTCGAACAAAGGCGCACTGCCGCTGCTGTGGGAGCTGCACAAGGGACACCCGAACCTGCTCGCGGCGCACCTTGATCCGAATCCGGGCAGTGCCGTGCCCAAGGGCTGGGTACGCAAACCGTACTTCTCCCGCGAAGGCGCCAACATCGAGCTGCAAACGGCGCAAGGTCTGATCGTCAAAGAGGACGGGCCCTACACCGATGCGCCATTCATCCTGCAGGAATTTGCACCATTACCGAAATTCGACGACAGCTACACGCTGATCGGCTCATGGGTGATCGGCGATCAGGCGGCGGGGATTGGCGTGCGGGAGGACAACAGTCTGATCACCAAGGATTCGAGCCGGTTTCTGCCGCACCTGATCCTTGATTGAAAAACCAGCGTCCACAAAAAAGGCCCGTCGTGTTCAGCGACGGGCCTTTTTTATTCAGCGCGGATGCAGCAGCGAATCAGAACGGAATATCGTCATCGAAGCTGTCGAAATCCGGAGCCGGTTGCGGCGCGGCTTGCTGTGGAGCCGGGGCCGGGCGCTGTTGCGGAGCCGACTGCTGCGGGCGTGGAGCCTGCTGACGTGGAGCCTGCTGCTGGTAGTTGTTGCCACCGCCTTGTTGGTCGCCCTGTTGTGGACGGCCGCCGAGCAGTTGCATGGTGCCTTGCATGTCGACCACGATTTCGGTGGTGTAACGCTTGATACCGTCTTTTTCCCACTCGCGGGTCTGCAGCTTGCCTTCGATGTACACCTGCGAACCTTTACGCAGGTATTCGCCGGCGATTTCGGCAACCTTGCCGAACATCGAAACACGGTGCCATTCGGTCTTCTCGACCTTCTGACCGGTTTGCTTGTCGGTCCACTGTTCGCTGGTTGCCAGACTCAGGTTGGTCACGGCGTTACCGTTAGGCAGGTAGCGAACTTCGGGATCCTGGCCGCAAGTGCCGACCAATATGACTTTGTTAACCCCACGGGCCATAACGTTCTCCTAGGCTTCGCAAGCAGCCTCGGCCGGGTTGTTCACCAGGCGTTCGAGGGTGTCGCGATCCACTAATTCTTTGTCCAGTTTGATGTAAACAGCCGCTTCATCAGCGACTATCACTGCATCTGTTACCCCTACGAGGGCCTTGAGGCGCTCGACCAGACCCGCTTCGCGGATCGCCTCGGGCGACAACGGCAAGCGCAGGCTCGTCACGTAGGGAGGTTCGCGCATGGTAACAGCAAAGGCCAGCCAGATGGCAGCCAGACCGGCACATCCGAGGAACACAACCGACAGACCGCCATGCTGAAACAGCCAGCCGCCGAGTATCCCGCCGAGTGCCGAACCGAGGAACTGGCTGGTGGAATACACGCCCATCGCCGTGCCCTTCCCGCCTGCCGGTGAAACCTTGCTGATCAACGACGGCAACGAAGCTTCCAGCAGATTGAACGCGGTGAAAAACACCACCGTGCCGATCACCAGCGCCCGCAAGCTGTCACCGAACTGCCAGAAGAATAGCTCAGTGAGCATCAACGTCAGGACGGCGCCGAGCAAAATTCGTTTCATTTTGCGTTTCTTCTCGCCGTAGATAATGAACGGGATCATGGCGAAGAAGGAAATCAGCAGCGCCGTCAGGTAGACCCACCAGTGTTGCTCCTTGGGCAGCCCGGCTTTTTCCACCAGAGCCAGCGGCAAGGCAACGAAGCTCGACATCAACATGGCATGTAACACAAAGATGCCCAAGTCCAGGCGCAGCAGATCCGGATGCTTGAGCGTCGGCATCAAGGCCTGACGCGCCACGCCGGACTCACGATGCTGCAACGGTCCGGTGGACTTCGGCACCATGAACATGATGATCAGGATGCCTACCAGCGCCATGCCGCCTGTGGCAAGAAACAGTCCGGACAAACCGAATGCGCGGGTCAACAGCGGACCGACGACCATCGCCACGGCGAACGACAGCCCGATGGTCATGCCGATCATGGCCATGGCCTTGGTGCGATGCTGTTCGCGGGTCAGGTCGGAGAGCAACGCCATGACCGCGGCGGAAATCGCCCCGGCGCCCTGCAGGATACGACCGGCGATCACGCCCCAGATCGAATCGGCCTGAGAGGCCAGCACACTGCCGAGGGCAAACACGATCAAGCCGATATAAATCACCGGACGACGGCCGATGCGGTCGGAAATGATCCCGAACGGAATCTGAAAAATCGCCTGGGTCAGGCCATAGGCACCGATGGCCAGGCCGATCAGGGCCGGAGTCGCTCCCGCCAGATCCATGCCGTAGGTCGCCAGTACCGGCAACACCATGAACATGCCAAGCATACGGAAGGCGAACACCAGGGCCAGACCGCTTGCCGCGCGGGTCTCGCTGCCACTCATGCGTTCGCTGTGGGGATCGTGCATGGAAAAACCTCGTGTGAACCGGCGGCGATTCTACCAGTCCCATCGAAAGACGGGGTATATCGCGACGCTATGACGCGTATAGATGAAACTCTCTTCATCCAAGGTAAAAAACCCTTCGTTTGATAGTGTGCATCCATCCAGTATTTGGCCGTATACTCCTACGTTTTCGACGCCCGCCGAGCGAGGCCACTTTGGACAAGATCCTGATACGTGGGGCCCGTACCCACAACCTGAAGAACATCGACCTGACCCTGCCACGGGACAAACTGATCGTCATCACCGGCCTCTCCGGATCCGGCAAATCGTCCCTGGCCTTCGACACACTGTACGCCGAAGGTCAACGCCGCTATGTCGAATCGCTGTCGGCCTATGCCCGACAGTTCCTGTCGATGATGGAAAAACCCGACGTCGACACCATCGAAGGTTTGTCGCCGGCGATCTCCATCGAACAGAAATCGACCTCGCACAACCCGCGATCCACGGTTGGCACCATCACCGAAATCTACGACTACCTGCGCCTGCTTTATGCACGCGTGGGTACGCCGCGCTGCCCGGATCACGATATTCCGCTGGAAGCGCAAACCGTCAGCCAGATGGTCGACCTGGTGCTGGCTCAGCCGGAGGGCAGCAAACTGATGCTGCTGGCGCCGGTGATCCGCGAGCGTAAAGGCGAACACTTGTCAGTGTTCGAAGAGCTGCGCGCCCAGGGTTTCGTCCGTGCGCGGGTCAACGGTCGCATTTGCGAGCTCGACGAACTGCCGAAACTGGACAAGCAGAAGAAGCACTCGATCGATGTGATCGTCGACCGCTTCAAGGTCCGCGCCGACCTGCAGCAGCGCCTGGCCGAGTCGTTCGAGACCGCACTGAAACTGGCGGACGGCATCGCCCTGGTCGCGCCGATGGACGATGAGCCGGGCGAGGAGATGATCTTCTCCGCGCGCTTCGCCTGCCCGATCTGCGGCCACGCCATCAGCGAGCTGGAACCCAAGCTGTTCTCCTTCAATAACCCGGCCGGCGCCTGCCCGACCTGCGATGGCCTGGGCGTGAAGCAGTTTTTCGACATCAAGCGCCTGGTCAACGGTGAACTGACCTTGGCCGAAGGCGCGATTCGCGGCTGGGACAGGCGCAACGTCTATTACTTCCAGATGCTCGGCTCACTGGCCGCGCACTACGGCTTCAGCCTGGAGAAGCCGTTCAACGAACTGCCGGCCGATCAACAGAAATACATCCTTCACGGCAGCGGCTCGCAGAACGTCGACTTCAAGTATCTGAACGACCGTGGCGACATCGTCAAACGTTCGCACCCGTTCGAAGGCATCGTGCCGAATCTGGAACGCCGCTACCGCGAAACCGAATCGGCCAGCGTGCGTGAAGAGCTGGCCAAGTTCCTCAGCACCCAGGCCTGCCCGGACTGCCGTGGCACCCGCCTGCGTCGTGAAGCGCGGCACGTGTGGGTAGGCGAGAAAACCCTGCCGGCGGTGACCAACCTGCCGATCGGCGATGCCTGCGAGTACTTCGGCGAGCTGAAGATGACCGGGCGACGTGGCGAGATCGCCGACAAGATCCTCAAGGAAATCCGCGAACGCCTGCAGTTCCTGGTCAACGTCGGCCTCGACTATCTGTCGCTCGATCGCAGCGCTGACACTCTGTCCGGCGGTGAGGCGCAGCGGATTCGTCTGGCCAGCCAGATCGGCGCCGGTCTGGTCGGGGTACTGTACATCCTCGACGAACCGTCCATCGGTCTGCACCAGCGCGATAACGACCGGCTGCTCGGCACCCTCAAGCACCTGCGCGATATCGGCAACACCGTGATCGTGGTCGAACACGACGAAGACGCGATTCGTCTGGCTGACTATGTGGTCGATATCGGCCCAGGGGCCGGTGTGCATGGCGGGCAGATCGTTGCCGAAGGCACGCCTGCAGAAGTCATGGCGCACCCGGATTCCCTGACCGGCAAATACCTGTCGGGCCGGGTCAAGATCGAAGTGCCGGCCAAACGCACACCGCGCAACAAAAAGCTGACGCTGTCGCTCAAGGGCGCACGCGGCAACAACTTGCGCAATGTCGATCTGGAAATTCCGATCGGTCTGCTGACCTGCGTGACCGGCGTTTCCGGCTCGGGCAAATCGACGCTGATCAACAACACGCTATTCCCGTTGAGCGCTACCGCCCTCAATGGAGCGACCACGCTGGAAGCGGCCGCGCACGACAGCATCAAGGGCCTGGAGCATCTCGACAAAGTCGTCGATATCGACCAGAGCCCTATCGGCCGTACTCCGCGCTCCAACCCGGCGACTTACACCGGGCTGTTCACCCCGATCCGCGAACTGTTCGCTGGCGTGCCTGAGTCGCGCTCCCGTGGTTACGGCCCGGGACGCTTCTCGTTCAACGTCAAGGGCGGTCGCTGCGAGGCGTGTCAGGGCGACGGTTTGATCAAAGTCGAAATGCACTTCCTGCCGGACATCTACGTGCCGTGCGACGTGTGCAAGAGCAAGCGCTACAACCGCGAAACCCTTGAGATCAAATACAAGGGCAAGAGCATCCACGAAACCCTCGAGATGACCATCGAGGAAGCCCGGGAGTTCTTCGACGCGGTGCCGGCGCTGGCGCGCAAGCTGCAGACGTTGATGGACGTAGGCCTGTCGTACATCAAGCTCGGGCAATCGGCGACCACGCTGTCTGGCGGCGAGGCGCAGCGGGTCAAGCTGTCGCGCGAGCTGTCCAAGCGTGACACCGGCAAGACCCTGTACATCCTCGATGAGCCGACCACTGGCCTGCACTTCGCGGATATCCAGCAATTGCTCGATGTGCTGCACCGCTTGCGCGACCACGGCAACACCGTGGTAGTGATCGAACACAACCTGGACGTGATCAAGACTGCCGACTGGCTGGTCGACCTGGGGCCGGAGGGCGGCTCCAAGGGTGGGCAGATCATCGCCACCGGCACCCCGGAGGAAGTGGCCGAGATGAAGCAGTCTCACACCGGCCATTACCTCAAGCCGCTGTTGATTCGCGATCGAGCCTGATCGCCGGGCATGAAAAAGCCCCTGTCACTTCAACCGTGACAGGGGCTTTTTTGTATCTGGCAATCAGGTGTGGGATTGCAGGTAATTCTCGAGACCGATGAGTTTGATCAGGCCCAACTGCTTTTCCAGCCAGTAGGTGTGATCTTCTTCGGTGTCGTTGAGTTGAATGCGCAGGATCTCGCGACTGACATAATCCTTGTGCTGCTCGCACAGCTCAATGCCTTTGCACAGTGCGGCGCGGACTTTGTACTCGAGACGCAGATCGGCTTCGAGCATCTCCGGTACGGTGGTGCCGACGTCCAGATCGTCCGGACGCATGCGCGGCGTGCCTTCGAGCATCAGGATCCGACGCATCAGCGCATCGGCGTGGCCGGCCTCTTCTTCCATCTCGTGGTTGATTCGTTCGTAGAGCTTGGTGAAACCCCAGTCCTCATACATCCGCGAGTGCACAAAATATTGGTCACGCGCGGCCAGTTCGCCGGTCAGCAACGTGTTGAGGTAATCGATAATGTCTGGGTGGCCCTGCATCGCCCTACATCTCCCTGCTTGAAAGTCTGTAGTTTGAACCAAGCTGACCCGAAGGTCACCCCGTTTTGCGCAATAAAATCGAAGATATTCTGAGAAAAGCGGCCTAAATAACGCAAAAACCGCCCTAATGAGGGCGGTTCTGCTTCTCGTTTAGACTTCGTTAAGCTGTACGTTGAGCAGCTTTGCGATTGCTTCTCCATACGCCGGATCGGCTTTGTAGAAATGCTGCAACTGACGGTCAACCACATCCGGCGAAACACCGCTCATGGCGCCGGCAATATTGCTGACCAGCAAGGCTTTCTGCTCATCGCTCATCAGACGGAACAGAGCACCAGCGTGACTGTAGTAATCGGTGTCTTCGCGATGATCGTAACGGTCAGCAGCACCGCTCAAGGCCAATGCAGGCTCAGCGTAGTGCGGCGCTTGCTTTGGCGATTCGATGTAGCTGTTCGGCTCGTAGTTTGGTGCAGCGCCACCATTGCTGCCGAAAGCCATCGAGCCATCACGCTGATAGGTGTTCACCGCGCTACGTGGGGCATTCACCGGCAATTGCTGGTGGTTGGTGCCGACACGGTAGCGGTGCGCATCCGCATAGGCGAAGACGCGGCCTTGCAGCATGCGATCCGGCGACAGACCAACACCCGGCACCATGTTGCTCGGGCCAAATGCAGCCTGCTCAACTTCAGCGAAGTAATTCATCGGGTTGCGGTTCAACTCCAACTCACCGACTTCGATCAACGGGAACTCTTTCTGCGACCAGGTCTTGGTCACGTCGAACGGGTTCTCGTAGTGAGCTGCAGCCTGTGCCTCGGTCATGATCTGAATGCACACACGCCATTTCGGGAAGTCACCACGCTCGATGGCCTCGAACAGGTCACGCTGGGCGTAATCCGGATCGGTGCCCGCCAGACGCGCAGCATCGGCCGGCGCCAGGTTCTTGATGCCCTGTTTGGTTTTGTAGTGCCACTTCACCCAGTGGCGCTCACCTTTGGCATTGATCAGGCTATAGGTGTGGCTGCCGAAGCCGTGCATGTGACGGTAGCCGTCGGGAATGCCGCGATCGGAAAACAGAATGGTCACCTGGTGCAGCGCTTCCGGCGAATGCGACCAGAAGTCCCACATCATCTGGGCGCTTTTCAGGTTGCTCTGCGGCAGACGTTTCTGGGTGTGGATAAAGTCGGGAAACTTCAGTGGATCACGAATGAAGAACACTGGGGTGTTGTTACCAACGATGTCCCAGTTGCCTTCCTCGGTGTAGAACTTCAGGGCGAAGCCGCGCGGATCGCGCTCGGTGTCGGCCGAACCACGCTCGCCACCAACGGTGGAGAACCGCAGGAACGTCGGGGTTTGCTTGCCGACAGACTCGAACAATTTGGCGCTGGTGTACTCGGTGATGTCGCGAGTCACGGTGAACGTACCGTAAGCACCCGAACCCTTGGCGTGCACACGACGCTCAGGAATGTTTTCACGGTTGAAGTGGGCAAGCTTCTCGATCAGATGAAAATCGTCGAGCAGCAGCGGGCCACGAGGGCCGGCGGAGCGAGAATTCTGGTTATCCGCGACAGGTGCGCCACTGGCGGTCGTAAGCGTTTTGATCTGGCTCATACGGTCTTCTTCCTCTGTCAGTCTTGAAACTGCCGGCTAATCGGCTTGCTGAGAAGTATTGATCATCAATGTGACACCTACAAATTCATTAACTTGTAGTCATCGATAGATAATTACTAATTATGTTTCCCGGCACATAGTGACAACAGAACAATGTCAGAAGCTTGTACGAACAGCGCGTTTTCTTACGGGCACAAAAAACCGGGCACTAGGCCCGGTTTTTCGTTTCAGACTGACGTCTTACTCGGCGGATACAGCTTCGCCAGCAGTAGCACGATCAACCAACTCGACGTACGCCATAGGCGCGTTGTCGCCAGCGCGGAAACCGCACTTGAGGATGCGCAGGTAGCCACCCTCACGGGTAGCGTAACGCTTGCCCAGGTCGTTGAAGAGCTTACCAACGATAGCTTTCGAACGAGTACGGTCGAAAGCCAGACGGCGGTTAGCCAGGCTGTCTGTCTTGGCCAGAGTGATCAGCGGCTCGGCAACGCGGCGCAGTTCTTTGGCTTTTGGCAGAGTAGTCTTGATCAGCTCGTGCTCGAACAGCGACACCGCCATGTTCTGGAACATGGCCTTGCGGTGCGAGCTGGTGCGGCTCAGGTGACGCCCACTTTTACGATGACGCATGGTTCATTCCTTACCAAACACTACGTTCGGTGATTACGACGATCAGGCAGTCGCCTTGTCGTCCTTCTTAAGACTTGCAGGCGGCCAGTTGTCGAGGCGCATGCCGAGGGACAGACCGCGGGAGGCCAGAACGTCCTTGATTTCAGTCAAGGATTTCTTGCCCAGGTTCGGAGTCTTCAACAGCTCTACTTCGGTACGCTGAATCAGGTCACCGATGTAGTAGATGTTTTCCGCCTTAAGGCAGTTAGCCGAACGTAC
This sequence comes from Pseudomonas sp. P8_229, assembly GCF_034008635.1. Taxonomy (NCBI): domain Bacteria; kingdom Pseudomonadati; phylum Pseudomonadota; class Gammaproteobacteria; order Pseudomonadales; family Pseudomonadaceae; genus Pseudomonas; species Pseudomonas sp. P8_229. The sequence goes on from NZ_CP125378.1 coordinate 2,232,137, forward strand.
AGTCAGTTCCAGATCGTCAACCGGGCGAAGCAGGATCGGATCGATCTCGTCTTCCTGCTCGACAACCACTGGCTCACTGTCACCTTTGAGGTCGACGAACGCAGCCAACTGCTGTTGCAGGATGGTTGCAGCGCGGCGGATAGCCTCTTCAGGATCCAGGGTACCGTTGGTTTCCAGATCAATAACCAGCTTGTCCAGGTTGGTGCGCTGCTCGACACGGGCGTTTTCCACCACGTATGCGATACGGCGAACCGGGCTGAACGAAGAGTCGAGCTGCAAGCGACCAATGCTGCGGCTTTCGTCTTCATCGCTCTGACGCGAGTCGGCTGGTTCATAACCACGACCACGAGCTACGGTGAGCTTCATGTTCAGGGCGCCGTTAGACGCCAGGTTAGCGATTACGTGATCGGGATTAACGATCTCGACATCATGATCCAGCTGAATATCGGCAGCGGTAACCACCCCCGAACCCTTCTTCGACAAGGTCAGCGTAACTTCGTCACGACCGTGCAGCTTGATGGCCAGACCTTTAAGGTTCAACAGGATTTCAATTACGTCTTCCTGTACACCTTCGATGGCGCTGTACTCGTGGAGCACACCGTCAATCTCGGCCTCGACTACTGCGCAGCCGGGCATTGAGGACAACAGGATGCGGCGCAGCGCGTTGCCCAGGGTGTGGCCAAAACCACGCTCGAGAGGCTCGAGAGTGATCTTGGCGCGGGTTGGACTGACAACCTGCACATCAATATGGCGGGGTGTCAGGAACTCATTTACCGAAATCTGCATGGATGCACCTATTTTCTAGCCCTTACTTGGAGTAGAGCTCGACAATCAGGCTTTCGTTGATGTCGGCGGACAGATCACTGCGAGCAGGAACGTTCTTGAAAACGCCCGACTTCTTCTCAGTGTCTACTTCTACCCATTCTACGCGGCCACGTTGGGCACACAGATCGAGAGCTTGGACAATGCGAAGTTGGTTTTTTGCTTTCTCGCGAACTGCAACCACGTCACCAGCACGAACCTGATACGACGGAACGTTTACGGTCTGACCGTTAACGCTGATCGACTTGTGCGATACCAGCTGACGGGATTCGGCACGAGTCGAACCAAAGCCCATACGGTATACAACGTTGTCCAGACGGCATTCGAGCAGTTGCAGCAGGTTTTCACCGGTTGCACCTTTCTTGCCAGCAGCTTCTTTGTAGTAGCCGCTGAACTGACGCTCGAGAACGCCGTAGATACGACGGACCTTCTGCTTTTCACGCAGTTGGGTGCCGTAGTCGGACTGGCGACCGCGGCGTTGGCCGTGGATACCAGGTGCTGCTTCAATGTTGCACTTCGATTCGATCGCGCGCACGCCGCTCTTCAGGAAGAGATCGGTGCCTTCGCGACGAGCGAGTTTGCATTTTGGACCAATGTAACGAGCCATTCTTTACAATCTCCTGGATTACACGCGGCGCTTCTTCGGCGGACGGCACCCGTTGTGCGGGATTGGCGTCACGTCGGTGATGCTGGCGATCTTGTAGCCACAGCCGTTCAAAGCGCGGACTGCGGATTCACGACCTGGACCTGGGCCCTTGACGTTAACATCAAGGTTTTTCAGGCCGTATTCCAGCGCAGCTTGACCAGCACGTTCAGCAGCTACTTGAGCAGCAAACGGGGTGGACTTGCGGGAACCGCGGAAACCCGAACCACCGGAGGTAGCCCAGGAAAGAGCGTTACCTTGACGGTCGGTAATGGTCACGATGGTGTTGTTAAAAGAAGCATGGATGTGGGCGATGCCATCAACCACTGTCTTTTTAACTTTTTTACGAGGACGAGCAGCAGGTTTTGCCATGATTAAATTCCTGTCGATTCGCTGGGGCGATTACTTGCGGATCGGCTTACGCGGACCTTTACGGGTACGCGCGTTGGTCTTGGTACGCTGACCGCGCACTGGAAGACCGCGACGATGACGCAGACCGCGATAGCAACCGAGGTCCATCAAGCGCTTGATTTTCATGTTGATTTCGCGACGCAGGTCACCTTCAGTGGTGAACTTCGCCACTTCGCCACGCAGCTGTTCAATTTGCTCGTCGCTCAGATCTTTGATCTTTGCTGCTGGGTTTACCCCAGTGTCTGCACAGATTTTCTGTGCAGTAGTGCGACCGACACCATAGATGTAGGTCAGCGAGATAACAGTATGCTTGTTATCTGGAATGTTAACGCCTGCAATACGGGCCATTCAGTGGGACTCCAATTGACAGCTACCTACGCCCCGGAAGCCAAGAAATAGGGCGCGAGATAATATCGCTGTAATAACAAATAATCAACCCGGCAGCGCACTAGCTGCCGGGCTTGAAGCACAATCACACTCAGCCTTGGCGCTGTTTGTGACGCGGTTCCGCGCTGCAAATTACTCGAACAACACCTTCGCGGCGAATAATCTTGCAGTTACGGCACAGCTTTTTCACCGATGCACGAACTTTCATCACCAACTCCTCGAACCTTATGGGTACTCAGCGCAACATGCCGCTGCCGTAACCCTTCAGGTTGGCTTTCTTCATCAGGGATTCGTACTGGTGCGAAACGAGGTGCGATTGTACTTGGGACATGAAGTCCATCACAACCACGACCACGATCAGCAACGAGGTCCCGCCAAGGTAGAACGGAACGTTTGCTGCAACCACCAGGAACTGGGGCAACAAGCACACGGCCGTCATGTAAAGAGCACCGAACATGGTCAAGCGAGTCAGAACGCCATCAATGTAGCGCGCAGACTGCTCACCTGGACGGATGCCCGGAATAAAGGCACCGGACTTCTTCAGGTTTTCCGCTACGTCTTTCGGATTGAACATCAACGCCGTATAGAAGAAGCAGAAGAAAATAATCCCTGCACTAAACAGCAGAATATTCAACGGCTGACCAGGAGCGATCGACTGCGAGATGTCCTGCAACCAGCCCATACCTTCAGACTGACCAAACCAGGCACCCAACGAAGCCGGGAACAGCAAAATGCTGCTCGCGAAAATAGCCGGAATAACACCGGCCATGTTCACCTTCAGCGGCAAGTGGCTCGTCTGCGCAGCAAAAACCTTGCGGCCCTGCTGACGCTTGGCGTAGTGAACAGCAATACGACGCTGACCACGCTCAATGAACACCACAAAACCGATAATCGCTACTGCCAGCAAACCGATGGCAACCAAGGCGAAAATATTGATATCACCCTGACGTGCAGACTCGAAAGACTGCCCGATCGCTCTCGGAAGACCGGCGACGATACCCGAAAAAATCAACATCGAGATACCGTTGCCTACACCACGCTCAGTAATCTGCTCACCCAGCCACATCATGAACATCGCACCAGCCACAAACGTGGATACCGCGACGAAATGGAAGCCAAAGTCACCAGTGAACGCAACGCCCTGCCCCGCCAGACCAATGGACATGCCAATAGCCTGAACGAGAGCGAGAACGACGGTGCCGTAGCGGGTGTACTGGCTGATCTTGCGACGGCCAGCTTCACCTTCCTTCTTCAACTGCTCCAACTGCGGGCTGACGGCGGTCATCAGTTGCATGATGATCGATGCCGAAATGTACGGCATGATCCCCAGTGCAAAGATGCTCATCCGCTCCAGCGCGCCGCCGGAGAACATGTTGAACAAGCTAAGAATGGTCCCCTCATTCTGTCGAAACAGGTCTGCGAGTCGGTCCGGGTTGATACCTGGAACCGGGATGTGTGCGCCTATTCGGTAGACGATAATCGCCAGGAATAGAAAACGCAGACGAGCCCAGAGTTCAGACATACCGCCTTTGCCGAGCGCAGAGAGAGCACCTTGCTTAGCCATTTATTCCTCGAACTTGCCGCCAGCTGCTTCGATAGCCGCACGCGCACCTTTGGTGGCGCCGATTCCCTTGCCGATAGTGACAGCGCGAGTCACTTCACCGGACAGCATGATTTTCACACGCTGTACGTTGACGTTGATCACGTTGGCATCTTTCAGGGACTGCACGGTGACGATGTCGCCTTCCACTTTAGCCAGCTCGGACAGACGCACTTCTGCGCGATCCATGGCTTTCAGGGAAACGAAACCGAACTTCGGCAGACGACGATGCAGCGGCTGTTGACCGCCTTCAAAGCCTGGAGCAATGGTGCCACCGGAACGGGAGGTTTGACCTTTGTGGCCACGGCCACCAGTCTTACCCAAACCGCTACCGATACCACGGCCCGGACGATGCTTTTCGCGACGGGAACCCGGCGCTGGACTCAGATCATTGAGTTTCATCGATTAACCCTCGACACGCAGCATGTAGTAGGCCTTGTTGATCATCCCGCGATTCTCGGGAGTATCCTGGACTTCTACAGTGTGACCGATGCGACGCAGACCCAGACCCTTAACGCACAGTTTGTGGTTAGGGATGCGGCCGGTCATGCTTTTGATCAGCGTTACTTTAACGGTAGCCATGATCAGAAGATCTCCTTGACGCTTTTGCCACGCTTGGCGGCAATGGATTCAGGAGACTGCATAGCTTTCAAACCTTTGAAAGTGGCGTGAACCACGTTTACCGGGTTAGTCGAGCCGTAGCACTTGGCCAGAACGTTCTGAACGCCAGCAACTTCGAGGACAGCACGCATAGCGCCGCCAGCGATGATACCGGTACCTTCAGAAGCAGGCTGCATGTACACCTTCGAAGCGCCGTGAGCGGACTTCATTGCGTACTGCAGAGTGGTGCCGTTCAGGTCAACTTGGATCATGTTACGGCGAGCAGCTTCCATTGCCTTCTGGATCGCAGCAGGCACTTCACGCGACTTGCCACGGCCGAAGCCAACACGCCCTTTACCATCACCTACCACGGTCAACGCGGTGAAAGTGAAGATACGGCCGCCTTTAACGGTTTTGGCTACGCGGTTAACTTGAACCAGCTTCTCAATGTAGCCTTCGTCGCGCTTTTGGTCGTTATTTGACATAACTTAGAACTCCAGCCCAGCTTCACGAGCAGCATCAGCCAGCGCTTTAACGCGGCCGTGGTACTTGAAGCCAGAGCGGTCGAAAGCCACTTGCGAGACGCCAGCGGCCTTAGCACGCGTAGCGACCAGCTGGCCAACCTTTGTGGCCGCGTCGATGTTGCCAGTGGCACCATCACGCAGTTCTTTATCCAAAGTCGAGGCGCTTGCCAGGACTTTGTTGCCGTCGGCCGAGATGACCTGGGCGTAGATGTGCTGCGACGAGCGGAACACGCAGAGACGCACGACTTCTAGTTCGTGCATTTTCAGGCGTGCTTTGCGAGCGCGACGCAGTCGAGTAACTTTTTTGTCGGTCATTTGCTATGCCCTACTTCTTCTTGGCTTCTTTACGACGGACGACTTCGTCCGCGTAGCGCACACCTTTGCCTTTGTACGGCTCTGGTGGACGGAAGTCGCGGATCTCAGCGGCCACTTGACCTACTAGCTGCTTGTCGATGCCCTTGATCAGGATATCGGTCTGGCTAGGAGTCTCAGCGGTGATGCCTTCCGGCAGTTCGTAATCCACTGGGTGCGAGAAGCCAAGGGCCAGGTTCAAAACCGTGCCTTTTGCTTGCGCCTTGTAACCAACACCGACCAGCTGGAGCTTACGCTCGAAGCCTTGGCTTACGCCTTGGACCATGTTGTTTACCAACGCACGCGTGGTACCGGCCATTGCGCGAGTTTGTTGATCGCCATTGCGAGCAGCGAAACGCAGCTCACCAGCTTCTTCAACGATCTCAACGGACGAATGGATGTTCAGTTCAAGAGTACCCTTGGCACCCTTCACCGAAAGCTGTTGGCCTGCGAATTTTACTTCGACACCGGCTGGCAGCTTAACGGGGTTCTTAGCGACGCGAGACATGCTTATCCCCCCTTAGAACACAGTGCAAAGAACTTCGCCGCCGACACCGGCAGCGCGCGCAGCACGATCCGTCATCACACCTTTGTTGGTGGAGACGATAGACACGCCAAGACCGCCACGAACTTTCGGCAGATCTTCAACGGACTTGTACTGACGCAGGCCTGGACGACTAACGCGCTTCACTTCTTCGATAACCGGACGGCCTTCGAAGTACTTCAGCTCGATGGACAACGACGGCTTAGCGTCGGTGGTGATCTGAAAATCCGCGATGTAACCTTCGTCCTTCAGGACTTTTGCTACAGCCACCTTCAGCGTGGAAGACGGCATGCTTACGACAGACTTTTCAGCCATCTGGGCATTACGGATTCGAGTTAGCATGTCCGCTAACGGGTCCTGCATACTCATGGGCTAGACGCTCCTAATACAGAAAAATTAGCCTTACGGCTACTACTTGTCGCCGAGAAACTCCGGGCATGAAAAACACGGGCTCAGGCGAGCCGGTCATTCTAGACATACCCCAGAAATGAATCAAGCCCCAAAAGGGGCTTGATTCAGATTCAAGGCCACCGATGGTCAGGTTCTTGCGAACCCGAACATCGAGACTTTGACAGCGATTACCAGCTGGCTTTAACCAGACCTGGAACGTCACCACGCATTGCCGCTTCACGCAGTTTGTTACGGCCCAGGCCGAACTTGCGGTAAACGCCGTGCGGACGACCAGTCAGGCGGCAACGGTTACGCATGCGCGAAGCGCTTGCGTCACGTGGTTGCTTCTGCAGAGCTACGGTAGCTTCCCAACGCGCTTCTGGACTTGCGTTCAGATCGACGATGATAGCTTTCAGCGCTGCACGCTTGGTGGCGTACTTGGCAACAGTGAGCTGACGCTTCAGCTCACGGTTTTTCATGCTCTTCTTGGCCATTTTCCTACTCCAATCAGTTGCGGAACGGGAATTTGAAAGCACGCAGCAGAGCGCGGCCTTCATCATCGTTCTTGGCAGTGGTGGTCAGGGTAATGTCCAGACCGCGGAGAGCATCGATCTTGTCGTAGTCGATTTCCGGGAAAATGATCTGCTCTTTCACGCCCATGCTGTAGTTGCCACGACCATCGAAGGACTTGGCATTCAGGCCGCGGAAGTCGCGAACCCGAGGCAGGGAGATCGACAGCAGACGATCCAGGAACTCGTACATACGCTCACGGCGCAGAGTCACTTTGACGCCGATCGGCCATCCTTCACGGACTTTAAAGCCAGCGATGGATTTACGAGCGTAGGTCACAACGACTTTTTGGCCGGTGATCTTTTCCAGGTCAGCAACAGCGTGCTCGATGACTTTTTTGTCGCCGATCGCTTCGCCCAGACCCATGTTCAGGGTGATTTTGGTAACGCGCGGAACTTCCATCACGTTCGAAAGCTTAAGTTCTTCCTTAAGTTTCGGAGCGATTTCCTTCCGGTAAATCTCTTTTAGTCGTGCCATGGTCTTCTACCTAGCAGTGTTCAAGCATCAACCGCTTTTTGGGTCGACTTGAAGACACGAATTTTCTTACCGTCTTCTACTTTGAAACCAACGCGGTCAGCCTTGTTGGTTTCGCCGTTGAAGATGGCGACGTTGGAAGCGTGCAGTGGCGCTTCTTTCTCGACGATACCGCCCTGTACGCCCGACATCGGGTTAGGCTTGGTATGACGCTTGACCAGGTTCAGACCACCAACAACCAGACGGTTGTCAGCAAGAACCTTCAGCACCTTACCGCGCTTACCTTTGTCTTTGCCGGCGATCACGATGATCTCGTCGTCACGACGAATCTTTTGCATGTCGGATCTCCTTACAGCACTTCTGGGGCGAGCGAGACGATCTTCATGAACTTCTCAGTACGAAGTTCACGGGTCACTGGCCCAAAGATACGGGTGCCGATCGGCTCTTGCTTGTTGTTCAGAAGAACAGCAGCGTTGCCATCAAAGCGGATAATGGAGCCATCAGCACGACGTACGCCGTGACGAGTGCGGACTACAACAGCAGTCATCACTTGGCCTTTTTTCACTTTACCGCGAGGAATTGCTTCCTTCACGGTAACTTTGATGATGTCACCGATACCAGCGTAACGACGATGGGAGCCACCCAGCACCTTGATGCACATAACGCGGCGAGCGCCGCTGTTATCGGCCACATCGAGCATGGATTGAGTCTGAATCATATAATTTCTCCGACCCCTAGCCCTTAGACTTCCACAGCGCGTTCGAGAACATCAACCAGTGCCCAAGACTTGGTCTTGGCCATCGGACGAGTTTCACGAATAGTGACTTTGTCGCCGATGTGGCACTGATTGGTTTCGTCGTGCGCGTGCAGCTTAGTCGAACGCTTAACGTATTTACCGTAGATCGGGTGCTTAACGCGACGCTCGATCAGAACGGTGATGGTTTTGTCCATCTTGTCGCTGACAACACGGCCAGTCAGCGTACGGACAGTTTTTTCGGCTTCAGCCATGATCACTTACCTGCCTGCTGGTTGAGCACAGTCTTCACGCGAGCGATGTCACGCTTAACTTGCGAGAGCAGATGAGACTGCCCCAACTGGCCAGTTGCTTTCTGCATGCGCAGATTGAACTGGTCGCGCAGCAAGCCGAGCAGTTGCTCGTTCAGCTGCTGTGCGGATTTTTCACGAAGTTCATTCGCTTTCATCACATCACCGTCCGTTTAACAAAGGAGGTGGCGAGCGGCAGCTTTGCAGCAGCCAGGGCGAAAGCCTCACGCGCCAGCTCTTCAGAAACACCCTCGATTTCATACAGGACTTTGCCTGGCTGAATCTGGGCAACCCAGTACTCCACGTTACCCTTACCTTTACCCATACGAACCTCGAGAGGTTTTTTGGAGATCGGCTTGTCCGGGAATACACGGATCCAGATCTTGCCGCCACGTTTTACGTGACGGGTCAGAGCACGACGCGCTGACTCGATCTGACGAGCGGTGAGACGACCACGAGCAACAGACTTCAGCGCGAACTCGCCGAAGCTGACTTTGCTACCGCGCAGTGCCAGACCACGGTTGTGGCCGGTCATCTGCTTGCGGAACTTCGTACGCTTTGGTTGCAACATTTGGCGTACCCCTTACTTAGCAGCTTTTTTACGAGGCGCTGGTGCTTGTGGCTTCAGCTCTTCTTGGCGACCACCAATTACTTCGCCTTTGAAGATCCAAACCTTTACACCGATCACACCATAAGTGGTGTGAGCTTCGTAGTTGGCATAGTCGATGTCGGCACGCAGGGTGTGCAGTGGCACACGACCTTCGCGATACCATTCAGTACGTGCGATTTCAGCACCGCCGAGACGACCGCTCACTTGGATTTTGATGCCTTTGGCACCAATGCGCATGGCGTTCTGTACTGCGCGCTTCATAGCGCGACGGAACATTACACGACGCTCCAGCTGCTGAGCTACGCTCTGCGCAACCAGCATACCGTCGAGCTCCGGCTTGCGGATCTCTTCGATATTGATGTGCACAGGCACACCCATTTGCTTGGTCAGGTCCTGACGCAGTTTCTCAACATCTTCACCTTTCTTCCCGATAACGATACCTGGACGAGCGGTGTGGATGGTGATGCGTGCAGTTTGGGCCGGACGATGGATATCGATACGGCTTACGGACGCGCTTTTTAGTTTGTCTTGGAGATACTCACGCACTTTCAGATCTGCGAACAAGTAGTCCGCATAAGTCCGACCGTCTGCGTACCAGACGGAGGTGTGCTCCTTGACGATTCCCAGGCGAATGCCAATGGGATGTACTTTCTGACCCATCTCTTCGACTCCGTTACTTGTCAGCAACCTTGACAGTGATATGGCAAGACCGCTTGACGATGCGATCAGCACGGCCTTTGGCTCGTGGCATGATGCGCTTCAGCGAACGCCCTTCGTTGACGAAAACGGTGCTGACCTTCAGGTCATCAACGTCTGCGCCTTCGTTATGCTCGGCGTTGGCTACGGCCGACTCCAGCACTTTCTTCATGATCTCGGCGGCTTTCTTACTGCTGAAAGCCAACAGGTTGAGCGCTTCGCCCACCTTCTTCCCGCGGATCTGGTCGGCGACCAAGCGGGCTTTCTGGGCGGAGATTCGAGCGCCCGACAACTTAGCGGCTACTTCCATTTCCTTACCCCTTAACGCTTGGCTTTCTTGTCAGCCACGTGCCCACGATAAGTGCGGGTACCGGCGAACTCGCCCAGTTTATGGCCAACCATGTCTTCGTTCACGAGAACTGGGACGTGCTGACGGCCGTTGTGTACTGCGATGGTCAGACCGACCATTTGTGGCAGGATCATCGAACGACGCGACCAAGTCTTAATTGGTTTGCGATCGTTCTTTTCCGCCGCCACTTCGATCTTCTTCAGTAGGTGAAGATCAATAAAAGGACCTTTTTTCAGAGAACGTGGCACTGTCGTATCCCTCTATTTACTTGCGACGACGGACGATCATTTTGTCGGTACGCTTATTACCACGAGTCTTCGCGCCCTTAGTCGGGAAGCCCCATGGCGATACCGGATGACGACCACCAGAGGTACGACCTTCACCACCACCATGTGGGTGGTCAACCGGGTTCATGGCAACACCACGAACGGTTGGGCGAACGCCACGCCAGCGCTTGGCACCAGCTTTACCCAGCGAACGCAGGCTGTGCTCGGAGTTCGAGACTTCGCCCAGGGTCGCACGGCATTCAGCCAGGACTTTACGCATTTCACCGGAACGCAGACGCAGGGTCACGTACACACCTTCACGAGCGATCAGCTGAGCCGAAGCACCAGCAGAACGAGCGATCTGTGCGCCTTTACCTGGCTTCAGTTCGATGCCGTGTACGGTAGAACCGACTGGAATGTTGCGCAGTTGCAGAGCGTTACCTGGCTTGATTGGAGCCAGAGCGCCTGCGATCAGCTGGTCGCCAGCACTCACGCCTTTAGGGGCGATGATGTAGCGGCGCTCGCCGTCTGCGTAGCAGAGCAGTGCGATGTGAGCAGTACGGTTTGGATCGTATTCGATACGCTCGACAGTGGCGACGATGCCATCTTTGTCGTTGCGACGGAAATCGACCATACGGTAATGCTGCTTATGACCACCACCGATGTGACGAGTGGTAATACGGCCATTGTTGTTACGACCACCAGTCTTCGATTTTTTCTCGAGCAGCGGTGCGTGAGGAGCGCCTTTATGCAGCTCCTGGTTGACCACCTTGACCACAAAACGGCGGCCAGGGGAAGTCGGTTTGCATTTAACGATTGCCATGATGCACCCCTTCCTTACTCAGCACTGCTGCTGAAATCGAGATCTTGGCCTGGCTGAAGGGAGATAACTGCCTTCTTCCAGTCATTACGCTTGCCCAGACCGCGAGCAGTGCGCTTGCTCTTACCCAGAACGTTCAGGGTAGTGACGCGCTCTACTTTCACGCTGAACAGGCTTTCGACGGCCTTCTTGATTTCCAGCTTGGTTGCGTCAGTAGCAACCTTGAAAACGAACTGGCCTTTCTTGTCTGCCAGAACCGTAGCCTTCTCGGAAACGTGCGGGCCAAGCAGAACTTTAAATACGCGTTCCTGGTTCATCCCAGCAGCTCCTCGAATTTCTTCACGGCCGACACGGTGATCAACACCTTGTCGTATGCGATCAGACTAACTGGATCGGAACCTTGCACATCACGTACATCTACGTGTGGCAGGTTACGAGCAGCCAGGTACAGGTTCTGATCAACAGCGTCCGACACGATCAGAACGTCGGTCAGGCTCATGTTGTTCAGCTTGCCCAGCAGATCTTTGGTTTTCGGAGTTTCAACAGCGAAATCCTGAACCACGACCAGACGATCAGTACGCACCAGCTCAGCAAGGATGGAACGCATTGCTGCGCGATACATCTTCTTGTTCAGCTTCTGGGAGTGATCCTGTGGACGAGCTGCGAAAGTGGTACCACCGCCACGCCAGATTGGGCTACGGATAGTACCGGCACGAGCACGGCCAGTACCTTTCTGACGCCATGGGCGCTTGCCGCCACCACGAACGTCGGAACGGGTCTTTTGCTGCTTGCTACCCTGACGGCCGCCGGCCATGTAGGCCACGACTGCTTGGTGAACCAGCGTCTCGTTGAACTCGCCGCCAAATGTCAGTTCGGAAACTTCGATCGCTTGAGCGTCATTTACATTTAATTGCATGTCAGCTTCCCCTTAACCGCGAGCCTTGGCTGCTGGACGTACAACCAGGTTGCCGCCAGTAGCGCCAGGAACAGCGCCCTTGACCAACAACAGATTGCGTTCAGCGTCCACGCGCACTACTTCCAGGGACTGCACGGTCACGCGCTCAGCGCCCATATGACCGGACATTTTTTTGCCCTTGAATACACGACCAGGAGTCTGGCACTGGCCGATAGAGCCTGGGACGCGGTGGGATACGGAGTTACCGTGGGTGTTATCTTGCCCGCGGAAATTCCAACGCTTGATCGTACCCTGGAAACCTTTACCTTTGGACTGACCGGTTACATCAACCAGTTGACCAGCGGCGAAGATTTCAGCGTTGATCAGATCGCCAGCTTGGTACTCGCCTTCTTCAAGACGGAATTCCATGATGGTGCGACCAGCGGCTACGTTCGCCTTGGCGAAGTGGCCAGCTTGAGCTGCTGTTACACGCGAAGCGCGACGCTCGCCGACAGTGACTTGCACTGCACGATAGCCATCGGTCTCTTCAGTTTTGAACTGGGTGACGCGATTCGGTTCGATCTCAATGACCGTGACCGGAATGGAGACACCTTCTTCGGTGAAAATACGGGTCATACCGCATTTACGACCGACTACACCAATAGTCATGTTGTAAACCTCATGAGTGTACGGGGCTTTCACCCGCTATGGCCGCCCATTTCAGAGCGTTACACGACTAAGACCGAGTCTTAGCCGAGGCTGATCTGCACTTCCACACCGGCCGCAAGATCAAGCTTCATAAGAGCATCAACGGTTTTATCCGTTGGCTGGACGATGTCCAGAACGCGCTTATGAGTGCGGATTTCGTACTGGTCGCGCGCGTCTTTGTTGACGTGCGGGGAAACCAGAACGGTGAACCGCTCTTTACGGGTAGGCAGTGGAATTGGACCACGCACTTGAGCACCAGTACGTTTCGCGGTTTCCACGATTTCCTGGGTTGATTGGTCGATCAGGCGATGGTCGAAAGCCTTCAACCTGATACGGATTTGCTGATTTTGCATTGGATTTCAGACTCCGGCTGCTATTCCCACCGGGCGCAATACGCCCGTTAAAAGGAGGCGCAATTCTATAGACGCCCCAGATAGGTGTCAACCCAATAAAAAAGCCCCCGCTAAGCGGGGGCTTTTTCAATTCATCAAGCAGACTCTATAAAAAAGAATTACTCGATGATTTTTGCTACGACACCAGCGCCGACGGTACGACCGCCTTCACGGATAGCGAAACGCAGACCGTCTTCCATTGCGATGGTTTTGATCAGGGTAACAGTCATCTGAATGTTGTCACCTGGCATTACCATTTCAACGCCTTCTGGCAGCTCGCAGTTACCAGTCACGTCAGTAGTACGGAAGTAGAACTGTGGACGGTAGCCTTTGAAGAACGGAGTGTGACGACCGCCTTCTTCCTTGCTCAGAACATAAACTTCTGCAGTGAACTTGGTGTGCGGCTTAACCGAACCCGGCTTAACCAGAACCTGACCACGCTCAACGTCGTCACGCTTGGTGCCACGCAGCAGAACGCCGCAGTTCTCGCCAGCACGACCTTCGTCGAGCAGCTTGCGGAACATTTCAACACCGGTGCAAGTAGTAACGGTGGTGTCACGCAGGCCAACGATTTCCAGCGGATCCTGAACGCGAACGATACCGCGCTCGATACGACCAGTCACAACAGTACCGCGACCCGAGATCGAGAACACGTCTTCGATTGGCATCAGGAACGGCTTATCGATCATACGAACTGGCTCTGGAATGTAGGCATCCAGAGTCTCTACCAGCTTCTTAACAGCGGTAGTGCCCATCTCGTTGTCGTCTTTGCCTTCCAGCGCCATACGAGCCGAACCGATGATGATTGGAGTGTCATCGCCCGGGAAGTCATAGGTGGACAGCAGGTCGCGAACTTCCATCTCAACCAGTTCCAGCAGCTCAGCGTCGTCTACCAGGTCAGCCTTGTTCAGGAAAACCACGATGTACGGAACGCCTACCTGACGGGACAGCAGGATGTGCTCACGGGTTTGTGGCATCGGACCATCAGCGGCCGAGCAAACCAGAATAGCGCCGTCCATTTGAGCAGCACCGGTGATCATGTTCTTCACGTAGTCAGCGTGACCTGGGCAGTCAACGTGAGCGTAGTGACGGATCTTCGAGTTGTACTCAACGTGCGCGGTGTTGATGGTGATACCGCGAGCTTTTTCTTCTGGTGCGCTGTCAATCTTGTCGAAGTCAACGATTGCGGAACCGAAAACTTCGGAGCAAACGCGAGTCAGAGCAGCAGTCAGAGTGGTTTTACCGTGGTCAACGTGACCAATGGTGCCAACGTTGACGTGCGGTAGGGAACGATCAAATTTTTCTTTAGCCACGACAATTAACTCCTAGCCTAAAGGGGCTGAATCAGCCTTGTTTTTTGGTTACGGATTCGACGATGTGCGACGGAGCCGTATCGTATTTTTTGAATTCCATAGAGTAGCTTGCGCGACCCTGGGACATGGAACGAACGTCGGTCGCATAACCGAACATCTCACCCAGTGGAACCTCGGCACGGATAACCTTGCCGGACACTGTGTCTTCCATACCCTGGATCATGCCGCGACGACGGTTAAGGTCGCCCATCACATCACCCATATAGTCTTCAGGCGTAACAACCTCTACAGCCATGATCGGCTCGAGCAACTCACCACCGCCCTTCTGGGCCAGTTGCTTGGTCGCCATGGAGGCAGCCACTTTAAACGCCATCTCGTTGGAGTCGACGTCGTGGTAAGAACCATCGAACACGGTAGCCTTCAGGCCGATCAGCGGATAGCCGGCAACAACGCCGTTCTTCATCTGCTCTTCGATACCCTTCTGGATAGCCGGGATGTATTCCTTAGGAACCACACCACCTACAACCTCGTTCACGAATTGCAGACCTTCCTGACCTTCGTCAGCAGGAGCAAAACGGATCCAGCAGTGGCCGAACTGACCACGACCGCCGGACTGACGAACGAACTTGCCTTCGATTTCACAGTTCTTCGTGATGCGCTCACGATAGGAAACCTGAGGCTTACCGATGTTGGCTTCGACGTTGAACTCACGGCGCATCCGGTCAACCAGGATGTCCAGGTGCAACTCGCCCATGCCGGAGATGATCGTCTGACCAGTCTCTTCATCAGTCTTGACGCGGAAAGACGGGTCTTCCTGAGCAAGTTTGCCCAGAGCGATACCCATTTTTTCCTGGTCATCCTTGGTCTTAGGTTCTACGGCAACCGAAATAACCGGCTCCGGGAAGTCCATACGAACCAGGATGATTGGCTTGTCAGCGTTGCAGAGGGTTTCACCAGTGGTGACGTCCTTCATGCCGATCAGGGCCGCGATGTCACCAGCGCGCACTTCCTTGATCTCTTCACGGGCGTTTGCGTGCATTTGCACCATACGACCCACGCGCTCTTTCTTGCCTTTAACCGAGTTGATCACGCCGTCGCCGGAGTTCAACACGCCCGAGTAAACGCGGACGAAGGTCAAGGTACCCACGAATGGGTCGGTGGCGATTTTGAACGCCAGAGCAGCAAACGGCTCGTCATCACTTGCGTGACGCTCCATTTCCTCTTCCTCGTTATCAGGATTAGAACCCTTGATAGCAGGAATGTCGGTCGGAGCAGGCAGGAAGTCGATAACGGCGTCGAGAACCAGGGGAACACCCTTGTTCTTGAACGACGAACCGCAAACGGCCAGAACGATTTCGCCGGCGATAGTACGCTGACGCAAAGCAGCTTTGATCTCTTCGATCGTCAGCTCTTCGCCTTCAAGGTACTTGTTCATCAGCTCTTCGTTGGCTTCGGCGGCAGCCTCAACCATGTTGTTGCGCCACTCTTCAGCCAGCTCTTGGAGCTCGGCAGGAATGTCCTTGCGAACAGGGACCATACCTTTGTCAGAGTCGTTCCAGTAAACAGCTTGCATGTTGATCAGATCGATCTGACCCTGAAAGTTGTCTTCGGAACCGATGGCCAACTGGATCGGCACCGGAGTGTGACCCAGACGCTGCTTGATCTGACCGATCACGCGCAGGAAGTTGGCACCAGCACGGTCCATCTTGTTTACGTAAACAAGACGTGGAACGCCGTATTTGTTGGCTTGACGCCATACGGTTTCCGACTGAGGCTCAACACCCGAAGTACCGCAGAACACTACAACAGCGCCGTCGAGTACGCGCAGGGAACGCTCTACTTCAATGGTGAAGTCTACGTGGCCCGGGGTATCGATTACGTTGAAGCGATGCTCGTGCGCATACTGCTTCTCGGAACCTTTCCAGAAGGCAGTGATAGCAGCAGAAGTAATGGTAATACCACGCTCCTGCTCCTGCACCATCCAGTCTGTGGTCGCGGCGCCATCATGCACCTCGCCCATTTTGTGACTTTTGCCGGTGTAAAAAAGGACGCGCTCGGTGGTGGTGGTTTTACCAGCATCCACGTGAGCGACGATACCGATGTTACGGTAGCGGCTAATCGGAGTAGTACGAGCCATAAAGCCCTCGCAAAATTAGTGAAGCTAAAATTAGAAGCGGTAGTGCGAGAAAGCTTTGTTAGCTTCAGCCATACGGTGCACGTCTTCACGCTTCTTAACAGCAGCACCTTTACCTTCAGCAGCATCCAGCAGTTCGCCAGCCAAACGCAGAGCCATAGACTTCTCGCCACGCTTACGGGCGAAGTCTACCAACCAGCGCATTGCCAGAGCGTTACGACGGGAAGGACGAACCTCGACCGGAACCTGGTAAGTAGCACCACCAACGCGGCGCGACTTCACTTCGACCAGCGGAGCGATGGCGTCGAGTGCTTTTTCGAAGAGTTCCAGGGGATCGGTGCCAGCCTTACGGGTCGCAACGGTTTCCAGGGCACCATAAACGATACGCTCGGCAACGGCTTTCTTGCCGCTTTCCATAACGTGGTTCATGAATTTGGCGAGGATCTGGCTTCCGTATTTCGGATCGTCCAGAATCTCACGCTTTGCTGCTACGCGACGTCTTGGCATGATAAGCCCTCAAGCGGTCTTCAGGTTAGCTCGGGACAGATCCAATGGATGCGTGCCCGACCTTACTCTTATCGACTCAATAAAATGAAAATCTGCAAAACGGCCGATTACTTCGGACGCTTGGTACCGTACTTCGAACGACCCTGGTTACGGCCTTTGACGCCGGAAGTATCCAAGGAGCCGCGAACGGTGTGATAACGAACACCTGGCAAGTCTTTTACACGACCGCCGCGGATCAGTACCACGCTGTGCTCTTGCAGGTTGTGGCCTTCACCACCGATGTACGAGGAAACCTCGAAACCGTTGGTCAGGCGCACACGGCATACTTTACGCAGTGCCGAGTTAGGTTTTTTCGGCGTAGTGGTGTACACACGGGTGCACACGCCACGACGTTGCGGGCAGTTCTGCAGCGCAGGCACGTCGGATTTCTCGACGATACGCTTACGCGGCTGACGTACCAGCTGGTTGATAGTTGCCATCTACTAGCTCCACTGTTGTCTTGCGACGCTATTGTCTTGCAAGAAAAGCAAAATGGCAGGAACGAATTCCCGCCAAATTTAGGGGATCAAGAGTCTAAAGAGGATCTTGTCCCCAGTCAAGGCAAGGCCCCGACCTCCCCGCCCCTCGAACCTCGACAAAATGTCTCGATTCGATGAACGGAGCGATCAGGGCCTTACGCTCATTTATCGCAGAACTCAGTTACCGCTCGAGTTCAGCGCTTCGGTCAGTGCAGCTTCCACCTCACTGGCGCTTACGCGCAACGGTTTGTCAGCATCACGACGACGCTTGCGCTCGCTGTGATAAGCCAGACCGGTACCAGCCGGGATCAGACGACCCACGACCACGTTTTCTTTCAGGCCGCGCAGGTAATCGCGCTTGCCGGTGACTGCCGCTTCGGTCAGTACGCGAGTGGTTTCCTGGAAGGAAGCCGCCGAGATGAACGATTCAGTGGACAACGACGCCTTGGTGATACCCAGCAGAACGCGAGTGTACTTGGAGACGAACTTGTCTTCGCCACCCAGACGCTCGTTCTCTACTAGTACGTGAGTCAGTTCCATCTGGTCACCCTTGATGAAACTGGAATCGCCGGATTCAGCGATTTCAACTTTACGCAGCATCTGACGCAGGATGGTCTCGATGTGCTTGTCGTTGATCTTCACGCCTTGCAGACGGTAAACGTCCTGGATCTCGTTAACGATGTACTTGGCCAGCGCGCTCACACCCAGCAGACGCAGGATGTCGTGCGGATCGCTTGGACCGTCGGAGATAACTTCGCCGCGGTTTACCTGCTCGCCTTCGAACACGTTCAGGTGACGCCACTTCGGAATCAGCTCTTCGTACGGATCGGAACCGTCGTTCGGGGTGATAACCAGACGGCGCTTGCCTTTGGTCTCTTTACCGAACGCGATGGTGCCGCTGACTTCAGCCAGAATCGACGCTTCTTTCGGACGACGAGCTTCGAACAAGTCGGCAACACGCGGCAGACCACCGGTGATGTCGCGGGTCTTCGAAGTTTCTTGCGGGATACGAGCGATAACATCACCGATCGCGATCTTCGCACCGTCCGCAACACCGACCAAGGCGTTGGCTGGCAGGAAGTACTGAGCGATAACGTCAGTGCCTGGCAGCAACAGATCCTTGCCGTTGTCGTCGACCATCTTCACCGCTGGACGGATTTCTTTGCCCGCAGCTGGACGATCTTTCGCGTCGAGTACTTCAATGTTGGTCATACCGGTCAATTCGTCAGTCTGACGCTTGATCGTGATGCCTTCTTCCATGCCCACGTAGGTCACGGTACCTTTCATTTCGGTAACGATCGGGTGAGTGTGCGGATCCCACTTGGCCACGATTGCGCCAGCGTCGACCTTGTCACCTTCTTTAACCGAAATCACAGCACCGTACGGCAGCTTGTAACGCTCGCGCTCACGACCGAAGTCATCAGCGATTGCCAGCTCACCGGAACGGGACACAGCAACCAGGTGGCCATCCACTCGCTCAACGTGCTTCAGGTTGTGCAGACGGACAGTACCGCCATTCTTCACCTGAACGCTGTCGGCTGCGGAAGTACGGCTTGCCGCACCACCGATGTGGAACGTACGCATCGTCAGCTGGGTACCCGGCTCACCGATGGACTGGGCAGCGATAACGCCGACCGCTTCACCGATGTTCACCTGGTGACCACGAGCCAGATCACGGCCGTAGCACTTGGCGCAAATGCCATAGCGGGTTTCGCAGCTGATCGGCGAACGCACGATCACTTCGTCGATGCTGTTCAGCTCGATGAATTCAACCCACTTCTCGTCTACCAGAGTACCGGCAGGAACGATGACTTCCTCAGTGCCTGGTTTGAATACGTCACGGGCAATGACACGACCCAATACGCGCTCACCCAACGGCTCTACAACGTCACCGCCTTCAATGTGCGGAGTCATCAGCAGACCGTGCTCGGTGCCGCAATCGATCTCGGTTACAACCAGATCCTGCGCCACGTCTACCAGACGACGAGTCAGGTAACCGGAGTTCGCAGTTTTCAACGCGGTATCCGCCAGACCTTTACGAGCACCGTGAGTCGAGATGAAGTACTGAAGTACGCTCAAACCTTCACGGAAGTTCGCAGTAATCGGCGTTTCAATGATGGAACCGTCCGGCTTGGCCATCAGACCACGCATACCGGCCAGCTGACGAATCTGTGCTGCGGAACCCCGCGCACCCGAGTCGGCCATCATGTACATCGAGTTGAAAGACTCTTGATCGACTTCAACGCCATGACGGTCGATAACCTTCTCTTTCGAGAGGTTGGCCATCATAGCCTTGGAAACTTCGTCGTTCGCTTTCGACCAGAGGTCGATCACTTTGTTGTACTTCTCGCCCTGGGTTACCAGGCCGGAGGCGTACTGACTCTCGATCTCTTTCACTTCGTCGGTGGCAGCACCGATGATGCGAGCTTTCTCGTCCGGGATAACGAAGTCGTTAACACCGATGGAAACGCCGGAAATGGTCGAGTAAGCGAAACCGGTGTACATCAACTGGTCAGCGAAGATCACGGTCTCTTTCAGACCAACCACGCGGTAGCACTGGTTGATCAGCTTGGAGATCGCCTTTTTCTTCATCGGCAGGTTGACGACGTCGTACGACAGACCTTTTGGCACAACCTGGAACAGCAGCGCACGGCCGACGGTGGTGTCGACGATACGGGTACCGCTCACGCTGTTGCCGTCACGGTCGTTGACGGTTTCGTTGATCCGCACTTTAACCTTGGCGTGCAGTGCGGCTTCGCCGGCACGGAACACACGGTCAACTTCCTGCAGATCCGCGAATACACGACCTTCGCCTTTGGCGTTGATCGCTTCACGAGTCATGTAGTACAGACCCAATACAACGTCCTGCGACGGAACGATGATTGGCTCACCGTTGGCTGGCGACAGAATGTTGTTGGTCGACATCATCAACGCGCGCGCTTCCAACTGGGCTTCCAGTGTCAGCGGTACGTGCACGGCCATTTGGTCGCCGTCGAAGTCGGCGTTGTACGCGGCGCAGACCAGCGGGTGCAGCTGGATAGCCTTACCTTCGATCAGTACCGGTTCAAACGCCTGGATACCCAGACGGTGAAGGGTCGGTGCACGGTTGAGAAGAACCGGGTGTTCGCGAATCACTTCAGCGAGAACGTCCCAAACCTCTGGCAGTTCGCGCTCGACCATTTTCTTGGCCGCTTTGATGGTGGTCGCGAGACCACGCATTTCCAGCTTGCCGAAAATGAACGGTTTGAACAGCTCGAGAGCCATCTTCTTCGGAAGACCACACTGATGCAGACGCAGGGTCGGGCCTACGGTAATTACCGAACGACCGGAGTAGTCAACACGCTTACCGAGCAAGTTCTGACGGAAACGCCCCTGCTTACCCTTGATCATGTCAGCCAGGGATTTCAGAGGACGCTTGTTGGAACCGGTGATAGCGCGGCCACGACGACCGTTGTCGAGCAGAGCATCGACAGCTTCCTGCAACATACGCTTTTCGTTGCGCACGATGATGTCCGGAGCGGACAGATCCAGCAGGCGCTTCAAGCGGTTGTTACGGTTGATCACTCGACGATACAGATCGTTGAGGTCGGAAGTCGCGAAACGACCGCCATCCAGCGGGACCAGCGGACGCAGATCTGGCGGCAGAACCGGCAGAACGGTCAGTACCATCCACTCTGGCAGGTTGCCGGAACCCTGGAAGGCTTCCATCAACTTCAGACGCTTGGACAGCTTCTTGATCTTGGTTTCGGAGTTGGTTTGCGGAATTTCTTCACGCAGGCGGCCAATCTCGTGCTCCAGGTCGATAGCGTGCAGCAGTTCACGGACAGCTTCAGCACCCATACGGGCGTCGAAGTCATCACCGAACTCTTCCAGCGCTTCGAAGTACTGCTCGTCGTTCAGCAGCTGACCTTTTTCAAGGGTGGTCATGCCTGGATCGATAACGACATAGCTCTCGAAGTAGAGAACGCGTTCGATATCACGCAGGGTCATGTCCATCAGCAAGCCGATACGGGACGGCAGCGATTTCAGGAACCAGATGTGGGCAACCGGCGAAGCCAGTTCGATGTGCGCCATGCGCTCACGACGAACCTTGGCCAGTGCAACTTCAACGCCGCACTTCTCGCAGATCACACCACGGTGCTTCAAGCGCTTGTACTTACCGCACAGGCACTCGTAATCCTTTACCGGGCCAAAGATCTTGGCGCAGAACAGACCGTCACGCTCAGGTTTGAACGTACGGTAGTTGATGGTTTCCGGCTTTTTAACTTCACCGAACGACCACGAGCGGATCATCTCAGGCGAGGCCAATCCGATACGGATGGCGTCGAACTCTTCGACTTGACCCTGGTTTTTCAGCAAATTCAGTAGGTCTTTCAAGGCCTTTCCTCCTGGCGGAGCAGAGAGCGGGCAATCCTGCCCCGCTCTCGATTCGCGTCACGTGTTATTCGGTTTCCAGATCGATATCGATGCCGAGGGAACGAATTTCCTTGATCAACACGTTGAAGGACTCGGGCATGCCCGGCTCCATACGGTGATCGCCATCCACGATGTTTTTGTACATCTTGGTACGGCCGTTCACATCGTCCGACTTCACTGTGAGCATTTCTTGCAGAGTGTAAGCGGCACCGTATGCTTCCAGTGCCCAGACCTCCATCTCCCCGAAACGCTGACCACCGAACTGCGCCTTACCACCCAGCGGCTGCTGGGTAACCAGGCTGTACGAACCGGTAGAACGCGCGTGCATCTTGTCGTCTACCAAGTGGTTCAGCTTCAGCATGTACATGTAGCCAACGGTAACTGGACGCTCGAACTTGTTGCCAGTACGGCCGTCAGTCAGCTGCATCTGGCCGCTTTCCGGCAGGTCTGCCAGTTTTAGCATGGCCTTGATTTCGCTTTCCTTGGCACCGTCGAACACTGGAGTGGCCATTGGAACGCCGCCACGCAGGTTCTTCGCCAGATCCAGGATTTCCTGATCGGAGAAGCTGTCAAGATCTTCGTTACGACCGCCGATCTGGTTGTAGATCTCGTCCAGGAAGGTGCGCAGTTCAGCGACTTTACGCTGCTCTTCGACCATCCGGTTGATCTTCTCACCCAGACCTTTGGCCGCGAGGCCCAGGTGGGTTTCAAGGATCTGACCAACGTTCATACGCGAAGGTACGCCCAGCGGGTTGAGGACGACGTCGACCGGGGTGCCATTGGCATCGTGCGGCATGTCTTCAACCGGCATGATCACGGAGACCACACCTTTGTTACCGTGACGACCGGCCATCTTGTCGCCCGGCTGGATGCGACGACGGATTGCCAGGTAAACCTTGACGATTTTCAGCACGCCTGGAGCCAGGTCATCGCCCTGCTGCAGTTTGCGCTTCTTGTCTTCGAACTTGTCGTCCAGCAGACGGCGGCGATCAACGATGTAGGCCTGAGCCTTCTCGAGTTGCTCGTTAAGAGCATCTTCAGCCATGCGCAGTTTGAACCACTGACCATGCTCAAGACCGTCGAGCACTTCGTCGGTGATGTCCTGACCTTTCTTCAGACCTGCGCCGCCTTCAGCCTTGTGGCCTACCAGAGCGGAACGCAGACGTTCGAAAGTTGCGCCTTCAACGATACGGAACTCTTCGTTCAGATCCTTGCGGATCTCGTCGAGCTGAGTCTTCTCGATCGACAGTGCACGAGCATCACGCTCGACGCCGTCACGAGTGAAGACCTGTACGTCGATGACAGTACCTTTGGTACCGGTAGGTACGCGCAGGGAGGTGTCTTTAACGTCGCTGGCTTTTTCACCGAAGATTGCACGCAGCAGTTTTTCTTCCGGAGTCAGTTGGGTCTCGCCTTTCGGAGTGACCTTACCGACCAGGATGTCGCCTGCGCCAACTTCAGCACCTACGTAAACGATACCGGCTTCGTCCAGTTTGTTCAGTGCAGCTTCACCCACGTTCGGGATGTCTGCAGTGATCTCTTCAGGCCCAAGCTTGGTGTCACGGGCCACACAGGTCAGTTCCTGGATGTGGATCGTGGTGAAACGGTCTTCCTGAACCACACGCTCGGACAGGCAGATGGAGTCTTCGAAGTTGAAGCCGTTCCATGCCATGAACGCGATGCGCATGTTCTGACCCAGTGCCAGTTCACCCATGTCGGTGGACGGGCCGTCGGCCATGATGTCGCTACGCTGAACGCGATCACCCTTGCTCACCAGCGGACGCTGGTTGATGCAGGTGTTCTGGTTCGAGCGGGTGTATTTGGTCAGGTTGTAGATGTCGACACCAGCTTCGCCGGTTTCAACTTCGTCATCAGCAACACGAACCACGATACGGCTGGCATCAACAGAGTCGATCACGCCGCCACGACGAGCCACGACACAAACGCCGGAGTCACGGGCTACGTTACGCTCCATGCCGGTACCTACCAGCGGCTTGTCAGCGCGCAGGGTTGGTACAGCCTGACGCTGCATGTTCGAACCCATCAACGCACGGTTGGCGTCGTCGTGCTCGAGGAACGGAATCAGCGACGCTGCAACCGAAACTACCTGCTTCGGCGAAACGTCCATCAAGGTGACTTCTTCAGGCGTCTTGACGGTGAATTCGTTCAGGTGACGTACGGCTACCAGTTCGTCGATCAGGACTTTCTGGTCGTTCATGGTCGCCGAAGCCTGCGCGATCACGTGATCGGCTTCTTCAATAGCGGACAGGAACACGATTTCGTCGGTGACCACACCCTCTTTCACCACGCGGTACGGGCTTTCCAGGAAGCCGTACTGGTTGGTGCGAGCGTACGCAGCCAGGGAGTTGATCAGACCGATGTTCGGACCTTCCGGCGTTTCAATCGGGCATACACGACCGTAGTGAGTCGGGTGTACGTCACGGACTTCAAAGCCTGCGCGCTCACGAGTCAGACCGCCAGGGCCGAGTGCAGAGACACGACGCTTGTGGGTGATCTCGGACAGCGGGTTGTTCTGGTCCATGAACTGCGAGAGCTGGCTGGAACCGAAGAACTCTTTCACCGCCGCAGCCACTGGCTTGGCGTTGATCAGGTCTTGCGGCATCAGGCCTTCGCTTTCAGCCATCGACAGACGCTCTTTGACCGCACGCTCAACACGTACCAGGCCAACGCGGAACTGGTTCTCGGCCATTTCGCCTACGCAGCGAACACGACGGTTACCCAGGTGGTCGATGTCATCGACGATGCCTTTACCGTTACGGATGTCGACCAGAGTCTTCAGTACCGCGACGATGTCTTCCTTGCACAGCACGCCCGAACCTTCGATCTCGGTACGACCGATACGACGGTTGAACTTCATCCGGCCGACCGCAGACAGGTCGTAGCGCTCAGGACTGAAGAACAGGTTGTTGAACAGGGTTTCGGCAGCGTCTTTGGTTGGCGGCTCGCCTGGACGCATCATGCGATAGATCTCGACCAGCGCTTCCAATTGGTTGCTGGTGGAGTCGATCTTCAGCGTGTCGGAGACGAACGGACCGCAGTCGATGTCGTTGGTGTACAGAGTTTCGATGCGAACAACGCCAGCCTTGGCAATTTTTGCCAGGACTTCAGTGTTCAGCTCGGTGTTGCACTCTGCCAGGATTTCGCCGGTAGCCGGGTGCACGATGACCTTGGCGGTGGTGCGACCGAGGACGTAGTCCAGAGGCACTTCCAGCGTCTTGATACCGGCTTTTTCGATCTGGTTGATGTGGCGCGCGGTAATACGGCGGCCCGCTTCAACGATGACCTTGCCCTTCTCGTCCTGGATATCCAGAACCGCAATTTCACCACGCAGACGCGAAGCAATCAGTTCCAGACTGAGGGTCTCGCCGCTCAGTTTGAAAACGTTGGTGGTGTAGAAAGCGTCCAGCACTTCTTCAGTGGTATAGCCGAGCGCACGCAGCAGTACCGATGCCGGCAGCTTGCGACGACGGTCAATACGCACGAATACGCAGTCTTTCGGGTCGAACTCGAAGTCCAACCACGAACCGCGGTAAGGAATGATGCGCGCGGAGTACAGCAGTTTGCCGGAGCTATGCGTCTTGCCGCGGTCGTGGTCGAAGAACACGCCCGGGGAACGGTGCAGCTGGGAAACGATTACACGCTCGGTACCGTTGATTACGAAGGTACCGTTCTCAGTCATCAGGGGGATTTCACCCATGTAGACTTCTTGCTCTTTGATGTCCTTGATCGCTTTGTTCGACGACTCTTTGTCGAAAATGATCAGGCGCACTTTTACCCGCAAAGGTACGGCGAAAGTTACACCGCGCAATACGCATTCTTTGACATCAAATGCCGGTTCGCCCAGGCGATAACCGACGTACTCCAGCGCAGCATTGCCGGAGTAGCTGATGATCGGGAAAACGGATTTGAAGGCCGCATGCAGGCCCACGTCGCGGAACTGATCTTTAGTCGCTCCCGCTTGCAAGAATTCACGATACGAATCCAGCTGGATGGCCAGGAGGTACGGCACATCCATGACGTCCGGCAACTTGCTAAAGTCCTTGCGGATACGTTTTTTCTCAGTATATGAGTAAGCCATCAGCGTTCCCCAGCTTGGTCACCTGCTTGTTTGGCCCCTCCCGACGGGAGCAGCCAGAAAATCGTGCAAACCCCATGGTTTGCGCCACCGCATCGGGTGGTTACAGCGCCTTTATCAGCACCGACCCAGTCGGCTGCCAATAACGGAAAAAGGCCGGTGGCAAGAGCCACCAGCCATCAGCCTGTCGCTTGACGCTCGGGCTGGAGGAGCAAAGTCGATACTTATTTCAGCTCGACTTTAGCGCCTGCTTCTTCCAGCTTCTTCTTGGCGTCTTCAGCAGCTTCTTTCGAAACGCCTTCAGCTACAACCTGAGGAGCGCCGTCTACTTTCTCTTTGGCTTCTTTCAGGCCCAGACCGGTCAGTTCACGAACTGCCTTGATCACGTTAACCTTCTTCTCGCCAGCTTCCAGCAGAACAACGTTGAACTCGGTTTGCTCTTCAACAACAGCGGCAGCAGCAGCTGGACCAGCCGAAGCAGCAGCAGCGGTAACACCGAAGGTTTCTTCCATCGCTTTGATCAGCTCAACGATTTCCACTACGGATTTCTGGCCGATTGCTTCGATGATTTGTTCGTTAGTCAGAGACATGACTCAATTCCTGAATTGGGGGACGGCCTTCGCGACCATCGAAATAAACAAAAAACGCGAGAAGTTGACGAGCCTTAGGCTGCGGCAGCTTCTTTCTGGTCGCGAATTGCCGCCAGAGTACGAGCCAACTTGCTGGTAGCGCCTTGAATCACGCTCATCAGCTGAGAAATTGCTTCGTCACGGGTCGGCAGAGTTGCCAGTACGTCGATCTGATTAGCTGCGAGGAACTTGCCCTCGAACGCAGCTGCCTTGATCTCGAACTTGTCCTGACCCTTGGCAAACTCTTTGAAGATACGGGCAGCAGCGCCCGGATGTTCGTTCGAGAATGCAATCAGGGTCGGGCCGGTGAACACGTCGTTGAGAACACTGTATTGAGTGTCAGCAACAGCGCGCTTGAGCAGGGTGTTACGTACAACACGTACGTAAACGCCAGCTTCACGAGCCTCTTTACGGAGTCCGGTCATTGCGCCTACTGTTACGCCACGTGCATCAACCACGACAGCGGACAGAGCGACTTTGGCAGCCTCGTTGACTTCAGCGACGATGGCCTTCTTGTCTTCGAGATTAATTGCCACGGGTTTAACTCCTGCTTGTTACCGTTTCACTCGGCCGAAACCGAATGTCGTTTTGGTGTCTGATTCGGTAAGGAACCGGGAGCACCATCTGCGTAGGCTTATGGTTTAAGACTTGCGCCGCCTACGGTCTTGGATAGCCCCCGCCAGGCAGGGACCCCAATCTTTCAATTGGCGCGAACAATCGCGCCAACCTTTGTCTTACGCGTCCAGCGAGCTCTGGTCGATGACCAGACCTGGGCCCATAGTGGTGCTCAGGGTAACGCGCTTGACGTAGATACCTTTCGAAGAAGCTGGTTTGATACGCTTCAGATCAGCGATCAGGGCTTCAACGTTTTCCTTCAGCTTGACGGCATCGAAGCCGATCTTGCCAACGGAAGTGTGGATGATGCCGTTTTTGTCGGTGCGATAGCGAACCTGACCAGCCTTGGCGTTTTTAACCGCGGTGGCTACGTCTGGAGTTACGGTGCCGACTTTCGGGTTAGGCATCAGGCCACGTGGACCGAGGATCTGACCCAGCTGACCTACAACGCGCATGGCATCAGGGGATGCGATCACTACGTCATAGTTCAGGTCGCCGCCTTTCATTTCGGCAGCAAGGTCGTCCATACCTACACGGTCAGCGCCGGCAGCCAGAGCGGCTTCAGCAGCTGGACCCTGGGTGAACACAGCAACGCGAACGGTCTTGCCAGTGCCGTGTGGCAGCACAGTAGCGCTACGAACAACCTGGTCGGATTTACGCGGGTCTACGCCCAGGTTTACAGCAACGTCAAACGACTCGCTGAACTTGACAGTCGACAGCTCAGCCAGCAGAGCAGCAGCGTCTACAATGTTGTAGGCCTTGCCTGCTTCGATTTTGCCGGCGATAGCCTTTTGACGCTTGGTCAGCTTAGCCATTACACACCCTCCACGTTAAGGCCCATGCTACGAGCAGAACCGGCGATAGTACGCACGGCTGCATCCATATCAGCTGCAGTCAGATCCGCGTTTTTGGTTTTCGCGATTTCTTCCAGCTGAGCACGGGTAACAGTGCCAACCTTAACGGTGTTCGGACGAGCGGAACCGCTGGTCAGACCGGCCGCCTTCTTCAGCAGAACCGAAGCAGGGGTGGATTTGGTTTCGAAAGTGAAGCTACGGTCGCTGTAGACAGTGATGATCACTGGAGTCGGCAGACCTGCTTCAAGACCCTGAGTACGGGCGTTGAAAGCCTTGCAGAATTCCATGATGTTCACGCCGTGCTGACCCAGAGCAGGACCAACAGGTGGGCTTGGGTTAGCCTGAGCGGCCTTCACTTGCAGCTTGATGTAAGCGGTAATCTTCTTGGCCATGAGGCACTCCAATTACGGGTTCGAACGCCTCGAAAGGCTCCCCGGTTACTTGCGCGTTTATCCCAGTGACGACAAAACCCCACAGCCTAGGGCTGCGGGGTTGGGATGCTTGCTCAGTTAGACCTTTTCGACCTGACTGAACTCCAACTCTACCGGAGTAGAGCGACCGAAAATAAGCACTGCCACCTGGACACGGCTTTTTTCGTAGTTAACTTCTTCGACAGTGCCGTTAAAGTCAGCGAATGGACCGTCAGTAACACGAACCACTTCACCTGGCTCAAACAGAGTCTTCGGCTTCGGCTTGTCACTACCATCAGCCACGCGACGCAGAATTGCTTCCGCCTCTTTGTCGGTAATTGGTGCAGGCTTGTCGGCGGTACCGCCAATGAAACCCATCACCCGAGGAGTATCCTTGACCAAGTGCCAAGTACCCTCATTCATATCCATCTGAACCAGCACGTAGCCCGGAAAGAACTTACGCTCGCTTTTGCGCTTCTGGCCATTACGCATTTCAACCACTTCTTCAGTGGGAACCAGAATCTCGCCGAAGCCATCTTCCATGCCTGCCAGCTTTACGCGCTCGATCAGCGAGCGCATCACATGCTTCTCGTAACCCGAGTAAGCATGCACAACATACCAACGCTTAGCCACGGGACACCCTTAGCCAACAATCAAGGAAACAAGCCAACCGAGCAGGGAATCAAGCCCCCACAACAGCAACGCCATAACCAGAACAACAGCCACCACAATCAGGGTGGTCTGCGTGGTTTCTTGGCGAGTTGGCCACACGACTTTACGAATCTCGGTACGAGCTTCCTTAACCAGCACAAAGAAAGACTTGCCCTTCGCAGTCTGCAGGCCTACAAAGGCAGCTACAGCAGCAATGACAAGCAA
The DNA here is from genome assembly GCF_034008635.1 of Pseudomonas sp. P8_229. Classification (NCBI taxonomy): domain Bacteria; kingdom Pseudomonadati; phylum Pseudomonadota; class Gammaproteobacteria; order Pseudomonadales; family Pseudomonadaceae; genus Pseudomonas; species Pseudomonas sp. P8_229. Next base: position 2,261,601 of record NZ_CP125378.1, read on the forward strand.
TGCGAGTACACGGTACAGGATCGGCGAAGCAGAGTAATACTGATTGCCAACAACGCCAACAACCACCAAAGCGACAACTACAAGCCACTTGAGCAGATCGAAGCGAGAGCCTTGAGCTTCAGCTTTAGGAGTCATCTATGAAGATCCTGTGAAAAGAAAGCCAGACACACCGAGTGAATCTGGCAGGTCAGGAGGGAATCGAACCCCCAACCTACGGTTTTGGAGACCGTCGCTCTGCCAATTGAGCTACTGACCTAAAACAAAATCAGGCCGACCATTATGCCGGCCCGAAAAATACATTACAACCGCTTATTCGATGATTTTGGCTACGACGCCAGCGCCGACGGTACGACCGCCTTCACGGATAGCGAAACGCAGACCGTCTTCCATTGCGATGGTTTTGATCAAGGTAACAGTCATCTGAATGTTGTCACCTGGCATTACCATTTCAACGCCTTCTGGCAGCTCGCAGTTACCAGTCACGTCAGTAGTACGGAAGTAGAACTGTGGACGGTAGCCTTTGAAGAACGGTGTGTGACGACCGCCTTCTTCCTTGCTCAGAACATAAACTTCTGCAGTGAACTTGGTGTGCGGCTTAACCGAACCCGGCTTAACCAGAACCTGACCACGCTCAACGTCGTCACGCTTGGTGCCACGCAGCAGAACGCCGCAGTTCTCGCCAGCACGACCTTCGTCGAGCAGCTTGCGGAACATTTCAACACCGGTGCAAGTAGTAACGGTGGTGTCACGCAGACCAACGATTTCCAGCGGATCCTGAACGCGAACGATACCGCGCTCGATACGACCAGTCACAACAGTACCGCGACCCGAGATCGAGAACACGTCTTCGATTGGCATCAGGAACGGCTTGTCGATCATACGAACTGGCTCTGGAATGTAGGCATCCAGAGTCTCTACCAGCTTCTTAACAGCGGTAGTGCCCATCTCGTTGTCGTCTTTGCCTTCCAGCGCCATACGAGCCGAACCGATGATGATTGGAGTGTCATCGCCCGGGAAGTCATAGGTGGACAGCAGGTCGCGAACCTCCATCTCAACCAGCTCCAGCAGCTCAGCGTCGTCTACCAAGTCAGCCTTGTTCAGGAAAACCACGATGTACGGAACGCCTACCTGACGGGACAGCAGGATGTGCTCACGGGTTTGTGGCATCGGACCATCAGCGGCCGAGCAAACCAGAATAGCGCCGTCCATTTGAGCAGCACCGGTGATCATGTTCTTCACGTAGTCAGCGTGACCTGGGCAGTCAACGTGAGCGTAGTGACGGATCTTCGAGTTGTACTCAACGTGTGCGGTGTTGATGGTGATACCGCGAGCTTTTTCTTCTGGTGCGCTGTCAATCTTGTCGAAGTCAACGATTGCAGAACCGAAAACTTCGGAGCAAACGCGAGTCAGAGCAGCAGTCAGAGTGGTTTTACCGTGGTCAACGTGACCAATGGTCCCAACGTTGACGTGGGGCAGGGAACGATCAAATTTTTCCTTAGCCATCGATATCACCCTCAACAGAAGAAATTAGACAAACAATATCAACCATTAAAACAAAGGCAGATATTTTCATATCTGCCTTGTTATATGGAGCTCTTGAGCGGATTTGAACCGCTGACCTCACCCTTACCAAGGGTGTGCTCTACCAACTGAGCTACAAGAGCGTAACACTTTGCACAACCTGCAAACTTGGAGCGGGTAGCGGGAATCGAACCCGCATCATCAGCTTGGAAGGCTGAGGTTCTACCACTAAACTATACCCGCGGAGCTTGCAGCTCACGCTAAAAATGGTGGAGGGGGAAGGATTCGAACCTTCGAAGTCGTAGACGTCAGATTTACAGTCTGATCCCTTTGGCCGCTCGGGAACCCCTCCTAAGCGAGCCGGCATTCTATACTATGCCGACCTTCTGTCAAGCATTTTCTCATTAAAAACCTGAGGTTAGCTGCACTGACATCACCCCACTTTGATAACCTGTTTAGGTGTTCGCTGTGGAGCGGGCGCCATTCTATGCAAACTATTCCAACGGTGCAACCCCCTCACACAGCATTATTTTATGTTTTAACTCATTGAATTCCTTGGAAAGGTTCTGCAACTGCACATCCCCCAACAAACGCTGGCTTTCGGGCGCAATGCGCAGCCAGTAACCGGGCTCGAGAAGATCCCTTTGCGATGGCTGAGCCTTCACATTCATCGCCACAAGCCGCTGTTGCAGCGCAGAAATAGCCTCCTCTCGAGCCAAGCCACCCAAGAACAGGCAATCCTGCGCTGCGCGTCGCGCACCCTGCCCCTCTCGGGAATCACCACCAGCTTCACTCAGCAAACGAATGTCTTGCTGGGATCCACGGTACATGCTGAGTGGCGTGACATCTTTTGCTCGCAAGGGCGCCTCCTGCTGATGCCAGACGTAATAGAACACATTGAGAACAACAAGCAGCAGGAACAACCAACGCATACAAACCTCAAGATAGGGGACACGCCATGGCCAACCCCACAAAGACCAGATCCGGGACGACTCGGGCATCAGGCACAACATCCGCAACCAAACCTGCGTCGCCACCAGTAATAAAGACGGTGAAGCGTTCACCCCAATAGGATCGGGCCATCTCCATTTGGGTCAGCACGAAACCTCTCAACATCAACGAGCACCCACGCTCCACCGCCTCAACGGTACTCCGCCCCGGAGCATGACTTGTCAGAGCCCGCTCGGCAGCCAAATCTCCATAACGGATATTCCGAGTATGTGTGCGCAGCTGATTTCGCATCAATGGCATCCCCGGACAAATGAACCCTCCCAGATGCTCCCCCTCGGCACTAATGAAGTCCGCGGTCACTGCAGTGCCGAAATCAAGAATCAGACAAGCGCCTGCGGCCAAGTGAAAACCGCCGAGCATTGCCAACCAACGATCCAGCCCCAGACGCTCATAGTCGTCATAGCCATTCTTGACACCAGACACTTCATTGGCCGGCTTCGCACACACTACAGAAAGGGCGAACATCTGCTCGAGAATCCGAGTCAGAGCGGCGGTCTCCTCGTTAGTCCTGACACTAACCAAGCGACAGTTGCGCAGTGATAGGCCGTCCAATGCATGCAGACTAGCCACCAGGGCCTGATCCGAGTCGACCACACCTTCCGCGAAAAGATCTCCGGCAGCGGAATTCAATACCCGCCACTTGATAAAGCTGTTCCCACAGTCGAGCTCAAGAATCATCACGCAACCTCAGACTGAGCTCACCACCGCTAAATACTTTTTCCACGCCATCCACCTTCAAGCGCAGCGCCCCTTGACCATCAATACCGAGCACTACACCTTCAATATGACTAGTGCCGGCTATCAACGAAACCGAGCGACCTTGCCACATATGATCCTTTTGCCACTCATCCTGGAGTGCTGAAAAGCCATCGACCTGATGGCGATGGATATAGCCACGCAACTGCTCGCTTAGCTCCGCCACCAATACGTTGCGATCACAGCTCCTGCCCGTCTCGAGTCGAATCGACGTCCATTGCTGGCCGACCTCGTCAGCAACCTGCATATTCACGTTAATGCCTATGCCCAGCACCACGTGACAAACGTCTGCAGGATCCCCTACGAGTTCCAGAAGAATACCGGCAATTTTCTTGTTTCCGACCAATACGTCGTTGGGCCACTTCAATCCAGCGCCCGACACACCGAGCTTTCGCAGGACATGCATAACCGCCAGACCGACCACAAGACTCAACCCCTCAAGCTGGCGCATGCCGCCTTCAATACGCAGTACAAGGCTGTAATAGAGGTTTTCAGCAAAAGGACTTACCCACTTGCGCCCCCTGCGACCTCGACCGGAGATCTGCCGCTCCGCCAATACCAGAAACGGAGCCGCACACCCTTGATTGATCGCGCGCAGCGCCTCTGCATTGGTGGAGTCTATGGAGTCAAAGACAGTCATCGGCCAAACCGAAGCCAGGGCGCTGATTTCCAGAGGATCAAGCAACGTCAAGGGTGCCGCAAGTTGATAGCCTCGACCCCGGACCTTATTAATGGACAACCCGAGTTCAGCCTCAAGATGCTGAAGCTGCTTCCATACAGCACTTCGACTGATACCCAGAGCAAGCCCCAGAGCCTGGCCAGAATGGAATCGACCATCCTTTAAAAGATTCAACAACGTCAGCATGCAGGTCTCGCCTCACAATGAGGCCCGAATAATAGCCATGAGCCGAGCGATTGCATAGAAATCAAGCAAACCACTTTCCTGCGGGCAAAACAAAACCCCAATTGCTTTCGCAATTGGGGTTTCGGAATTTAATCTTGACGATGACCTACTCTCACATGGGGAAACCCCACACTACCATCGGCGATGCATCGTTTCACTGCTGAGTTCGGGATGGGATCAGGTGGTTCCAACGCTCTATGGTCGTCAAGAAATTCGGTGTGCCGACTCGTCTTTCGACGCTTCAGCAAATTGGGTATGCGATAGTTTGTGTGTTTCTCTCGAACTTTCGGTTCGTTTCGTCTTCACACACCGCAATCTGGCCTCTCTCGAGTTCGCAAATTGCTTGGGTGTTATATGGTCAAGCCTCACGGGCAATTAGTATTGGTTAGCTCAACGCCTCACAGCGCTTACACACCCAACCTATCAACGTCGTAGTCTTCGACGGCCCTTCAGGGAACTCAAGGTTCCAGTGAGATCTCATCTTGAGGCAAGTTTCCCGCTTAGATGCTTTCAGCGGTTATCTTTCCCGAACATAGCTACCCGGCAATGCCACTGGCGTGACAACCGGAACACCAGAGGTTCGTCCACTCCGGTCCTCTCGTACTAGGAGCAGCCCCTCTCAAATCTCAAACGTCCACGGCAGATAGGGACCGAACTGTCTCACGACGTTCTAAACCCAGCTCGCGTACCACTTTAAATGGCGAACAGCCATACCCTTGGGACCGGCTTCAGCCCCAGGATGTGATGAGCCGACATCGAGGTGCCAAACACCGCCGTCGATATGAACTCTTGGGCGGTATCAGCCTGTTATCCCCGGAGTACCTTTTATCCGTTGAGCGATGGCCCTTCCATACAGAACCACCGGATCACTAAGACCTACTTTCGTACCTGCTCGACGTGTCTGTCTCGCAGTCAAGCGCGCTTTTGCCTTTATACTCTACGACCGATTTCCGACCGGTCTGAGCGCACCTTCGTACTCCTCCGTTACTCTTTAGGAGGAGACCGCCCCAGTCAAACTACCCACCATACACTGTCCTCGATCCGGATAACGGACCTGAGTTAGAACCTCAAAGTTGCCAGGGTGGTATTTCAAGGATGGCTCCACGCGAACTGGCGTCCACGCTTCAAAGCCTCCCACCTATCCTACACAAGCAAATTCAAAGTCCAGTGCAAAGCTATAGTAAAGGTTCACGGGGTCTTTCCGTCTAGCCGCGGATACACTGCATCTTCACAGCGATTTCAATTTCACTGAGTCTCGGGTGGAGACAGCGCCGCCATCGTTACGCCATTCGTGCAGGTCGGAACTTACCCGACAAGGAATTTCGCTACCTTAGGACCGTTATAGTTACGGCCGCCGTTTACCGGGGCTTCGATCAAGAGCTTCGCGTTAGCTAACCCCATCAATTAACCTTCCGGCACCGGGCAGGCGTCACACCCTATACGTCCACTTTCGTGTTTGCAGAGTGCTGTGTTTTTAATAAACAGTCGCAGCGGCCTGGTATCTTCGACCGGCATGAGCTTACGGAGCAAGTCCTTCACCCTCACCGGCGCACCTTCTCCCGAAGTTACGGTGCCATTTTGCCTAGTTCCTTCACCCGAGTTCTCTCAAGCGCCTTGGTATTCTCTACCCAACCACCTGTGTCGGTTTGGGGTACGGTTCCTGGTTACCTGAAGCTTAGAAGCTTTTCTTGGAAGCATGGCATCAACCACTTCGTCACCCAAAGGGTAACTCGTCATCAGCTCTCGGCCTTAAGATCCCGGATTTACCTAAGATCTCAGCCTACCACCTTAAACTTGGACAACCAACGCCAAGCTGGCCTAGCCTTCTCCGTCCCTCCATCGCAATAACCAGAAGTACAGGAATATTAACCTGTTTTCCATCGACTACGCTTTTCAGCCTCGCCTTAGGGACCGACTAACCCTGCGTCGATTAACGTTGCGCAGGAAACCTTGGTCTTTCGGCGTGGGTGTTTTTCACACCCATTGTCGTTACTCATGTCAGCATTCGCACTTCTGATACCTCCAGCAAGCTTCTCAACTCACCTTCACAGGCTTACAGAACGCTCCTCTACCGCATCACCTAAGTGATACCCGTAGCTTCGGTGTATGGTTTGAGCCCCGTTACATCTTCCGCGCAGGCCGACTCGACTAGTGAGCTATTACGCTTTCTTTAAAGGGTGGCTGCTTCTAAGCCAACCTCCTAGCTGTCTAAGCCTTCCCACATCGTTTCCCACTTAACCATAACTTTGGGACCTTAGCTGACGGTCTGGGTTGTTTCCCTTTTCACGACGGACGTTAGCACCCGCCGTGTGTCTCCCATGCTCGGCACTTGTAGGTATTCGGAGTTTGCATCGGTTTGGTAAGTCGGGATGACCCCCTAGCCGAAACAGTGCTCTACCCCCTACAGTGATACATGAGGCGCTACCTAAATAGCTTTCGAGGAGAACCAGCTATCTCCGAGCTTGATTAGCCTTTCACTCCGATCCACAGGTCATCCGCTAACTTTTCAACGGTAGTCGGTTCGGTCCTCCAGTCAGTGTTACCTAACCTTCAACCTGCCCATGGATAGATCGCCCGGTTTCGGGTCTATTCCCAGCGACTAGACGCCCTATTAAGACTCGCTTTCGCTACGCCTCCCCTATTCGGTTAAGCTCGCCACTGAAAATAAGTCGCTGACCCATTATACAAAAGGTACGCAGTCACCCAACAAAGTGGGCTCCCACTGCTTGTACGCATACGGTTTCAGGATCTATTTCACTCCCCTCTCCGGGGTTCTTTTCGCCTTTCCCTCACGGTACTAGTTCACTATCGGTCAGTCAGTAGTATTTAGCCTTGGAGGATGGTCCCCCCATATTCAGACAAAGTTTCTCGTGCTCCGTCCTACTCGATTTCATGACCAAGAGATTTTCGCGTACAGGGCTATCACCCACTATGGCCGCACTTTCCAGAGCGTTCCGCTAATCTCAAAGCCACTTAAGGGCTAGTCCCCGTTCGCTCGCCACTACTAAGGGAATCTCGGTTGATTTCTTTTCCTCAGGGTACTTAGATGTTTCAGTTCCCCTGGTTCGCCTCTTGCACCTATGTATTCAGTACAAGATAACCATCTTATGATGGCTGGGTTCCCCCATTCAGACATCTCCGGATCAAAGTCTGTTTGCCGACTCCCCGAAGCTTTTCGCAGGCTACCACGTCTTTCATCGCCTCTGACTGCCAAGGCATCCACCGTATGCGCTTCTTCACTTGACCATATAACCCCAAGCAATCTGGTTATACTGTGAAGACGACATTCGCCGAAAATTCGCGATTAAACTCACAAATTTTACCTTAGCCTGAATAAACACCAGTGAAAGTGCTATCCAGTCTATCTTTCTATCACATACCCAAATTTTTAAAGAACGATCTAATCAAAGACTAGAAATCAATATTCACACCGGAATATTCATTTCTAAACTCTAACAAGCAGAAGCAGTTAATGGTGGAGCCAAACGGGATCGAACCGTTGACCTCCTGCGTGCAAGGCAGGCGCTCTCCCAGCTGAGCTATGGCCCCATACAAAATTGGTGGGTCTGGGCAGATTCGAACTGCCGACCTCACCCTTATCAGGGGTGCGCTCTAACCAACTGAGCTACAGACCCAATTTCGAGCGCGTAACTGATTAGCTAAGAGCTATCAGCTTGGAGCTTAAAGCTGCTTCTATCGTCTTCTTCAATGAATCAAGCAATTCGTGTGGGAACTTATGGAGCAGCTGATGTCGTCGATTAAGGAGGTGATCCAGCCGCAGGTTCCCCTACGGCTACCTTGTTACGACTTCACCCCAGTCATGAATCACACCGTGGTAACCGTCCTCCCGAAGGTTAGACTAGCTACTTCTGGTGCAACCCACTCCCATGGTGTGACGGGCGGTGTGTACAAGGCCCGGGAACGTATTCACCGCGACATTCTGATTCGCGATTACTAGCGATTCCGACTTCACGCAGTCGAGTTGCAGACTGCGATCCGGACTACGATCGGTTTTGTGGGATTAGCTCCACCTCGCGGCTTGGCAACCCTCTGTACCGACCATTGTAGCACGTGTGTAGCCCAGGCCGTAAGGGCCATGATGACTTGACGTCATCCCCACCTTCCTCCGGTTTGTCACCGGCAGTCTCCTTAGAGTGCCCACCATTACGTGCTGGTAACTAAGGACAAGGGTTGCGCTCGTTACGGGACTTAACCCAACATCTCACGACACGAGCTGACGACAGCCATGCAGCACCTGTCTCAATGTTCCCGAAGGCACCAATCCATCTCTGGAAAGTTCATTGGATGTCAAGGCCTGGTAAGGTTCTTCGCGTTGCTTCGAATTAAACCACATGCTCCACCGCTTGTGCGGGCCCCCGTCAATTCATTTGAGTTTTAACCTTGCGGCCGTACTCCCCAGGCGGTCAACTTAATGCGTTAGCTGCGCCACTAAGAGCTCAAGGCTCCCAACGGCTAGTTGACATCGTTTACGGCGTGGACTACCAGGGTATCTAATCCTGTTTGCTCCCCACGCTTTCGCACCTCAGTGTCAGTATCAGTCCAGGTGGTCGCCTTCGCCACTGGTGTTCCTTCCTATATCTACGCATTTCACCGCTACACAGGAAATTCCACCACCCTCTACCATACTCTAGCTCGCCAGTTTTGGATGCAGTTCCCAGGTTGAGCCCGGGGATTTCACATTCAACTTAACGAACCACCTACGCGCGCTTTACGCCCAGTAATTCCGATTAACGCTTGCACCCTCTGTATTACCGCGGCTGCTGGCACAGAGTTAGCCGGTGCTTATTCTGTCGGTAACGTCAAAACACTAACGTATTAGGTTAATGCCCTTCCTCCCAACTTAAAGTGCTTTACAATCCGAAGACCTTCTTCACACACGCGGCATGGCTGGATCAGGCTTTCGCCCATTGTCCAATATTCCCCACTGCTGCCTCCCGTAGGAGTCTGGACCGTGTCTCAGTTCCAGTGTGACTGATCATCCTCTCAGACCAGTTACGGATCGTCGCCTTGGTGAGCCATTACCTCACCAACTAGCTAATCCGACCTAGGCTCATCTGATAGCGCAAGGCCCGAAGGTCCCCTGCTTTCTCCCGTAGGACGTATGCGGTATTAGCGTTCCTTTCGAAACGTTGTCCCCCACTACCAGGCAGATTCCTAGGCATTACTCACCCGTCCGCCGCTGAATCCAGGAGCAAGCTCCTTTCATCCGCTCGACTTGCATGTGTTAGGCCTGCCGCCAGCGTTCAATCTGAGCCATGATCAAACTCTTCAGTTCAAACATCTTTGGGTTTTTAAGAAACCCTAAACTTGGCTCAGCAATCGTTGGTTCCATCTTTGATTTCTCGCGGAGTAACTTGTGATGCTGATAATCTTGTTGACTATCAGTCTGACTCCACAAGCACCCACACGAATTGCTTGATTCAGTTGTTAAAGAGCGGTTGGTTAAGATCTTTCGTCTCAACCGAGGCGCGCATTCTACAGCAGCCTCATTTGCTGTCAAGTGATTATTTTCAGAAGTTTTCGAAGATTTCTTCAACAACTTCAACCACTTGCGCTTCCGATCTCTCGTCAGCGGGAGGCGAATTCTACAGCGTTACTCGCTGTTGTCAACACCTCTTTTTCAACTTCCTTTCGGCTTCGATGAACTGAAGCAACCCACTGCCGAAACCTACATAACTCATTGAATCTCAAGGAGTTTTCCGTTTCGACTGCGCCGGAAGTGGGGCGAATTATAGACTTCTAAAATTCGCCGTCAACCCCTACTTGAAAATTTATTCAGATTTCAACGCGATACGCGCAAATGCCTTCTTGCCCGCCTGACAAACGTGAGTCGTGCCCAGTACATATATAAAGGAACGATCAACCACTTCACCATCAACTCGCACACCACCAGAAGCCAACAGGTCGCGTGCAGCCGCCGAGTTCTTCACCAGGCCTGCCTTATTAAGGACAGCAGCAATCGGCATATCCTCAGCGGAAGTCAGCTCGATCTCTGGCAGATCATCCGGCAGCTCACCATCCTTCATACGGTTACCCGCAGCGCGATGAGCATTGGCTGCCGCTTCCTCACCATGGAAGCGCGCAACAATCTCTTCCGCCAACTTGATCTTGATGTCGCGCGGGTTAGCACCTGCCTTTACATCTGCACGGAAAGCATTGATCTCATCCATTGACCGAAAGCTGAGCAGTTCGAAGTAACGCCACATCAATGCATCCGGGATCGAAACCAGCTTGCCATACATGACACCTGGCGCTTCCTGGATACCGACGTAGTTGCCCAACGATTTGGACATCTTCTTCACACCATCCAGACCTTCAAGCAACGGCATGGTCAGAATGCACTGAGCCTCCTGACCATAACCACGCTGCAGTTCACGCCCCATCAGCAGGTTGAACTTCTGATCAGTACCACCCAACTCGACATCCGCGCGCAAAGCAACCGAGTCATAACCCTGAACCAGCGGATAGAGGAACTCATGGATAGCGATTGGCTGATTGGTGGTATAGCGCTTGTCGAAGTCATCGCGCTCGAGCATGCGAGCGACGGTGTATTGCGAAGTCAGGCGAATGAAGTCCGCAGGCCCCATCTGATCCATCCAGGTGGAGTTGAACGCAACTTCGGTTTTGGCCGGATCAAGAATTTTGAATACCTGAGACTTATAAGTCTCGGCATTTTCCAGAACCTGCTCACGAGTCAAAGGTGGGCGCGTGGCGCTCTTGCCGCTCGGATCACCGATCATCCCGGTGAAGTCACCTATAAGGAAGATCACCTGATGCCCCAGCTTCTGGAACTGACGCAGCTTATTAATAAGCACGGTATGACCCAGGTGCAGGTCCGGAGCGGTTGGATCGAAACCAGCCTTGATACGCAGCGGCTGGCCGCGCTTGAGCTTCTCGATCAGCTCGGACTCGACCAACAGTTCTTCCGCACCACGTTTAATCAGCGCTAGCTGCTCTTCAACCGACTTCATAACAGACCCGCAAGGCTCAGATTCAAAGGGAACCAACCATACAAGATCGCGCACCAATTACAAGTTTTGCCCGGCGCACGGACACCAATCTACAGACAGGGCGTCTGTAGACTTGCTTCGGGGATGATTTGGTTATATTTTATACAGTTATTTCATCTTCATCATGTCATTCATCTTTTCCAATTCATCTTTTTTCAAAGTCAAAATTACTTATGACCACTGAACCGTCTAAAGCGCCACCGCTTTACCCGAAGACCCACCTGCTCGCAGCAAGTGGAATCGCCGCCCTTCTCAGCCTGGCGCTCCTGGTATTCCCTTCCAGTGATGTTGAAGCCAAAAAGACGACCCTGAGCCTTGAACTGGAAAGTCCTGCTGAACAACTGACACAAGATCAAGACGCTGCTGATGCGGCTCAAGCCACAAGTGAGCCAGTCGCTTCGCCATTTGCCCAGATCGAAAACGCTGAAGAAAACACGCCGAAAACCGCTGAAGCCGCACCCGCGCCGGCTCCAGTCGCCGAAAAACCAAAGGCTCCCGGCCATCGGGAAGTGATCGTTGCCAAGGGCGACACGCTGTCCACCCTGTTTGAAAAGGTTGGTCTGCCATCTGCTGCTGTGCATGAGGTACTGGCCAGTGACAAACAAGCCAAGCAGTTCAGCCAGCTCAAGCACGGCCAGAAACTTGAATTCGAAGTGAACCCACAAGGCCAACTGACCAGCCTGCACAGCAAGGTCAGTGATGTAGAAACCATCACCCTGACCAAGAATGACAAGGGTTATGCGTTCAACCGGGCCACCGCAAAACCTACCGTTCGCACCGCTTATGTACACGGCGTCATCAATAGCTCGCTGTCACAATCCGCCGCTCGCGCCGGTCTCTCCCACAGCATGACCATGGATATGGCCAGCGTCTTCGGCTACGACGTTGATTTCGCCCAGGACATCCGCCAGGGTGACGAATTCGATGTGATCTACGAGCAGAAGGTAGTCAACGGCAAGGCAGTCGGCACTGGTCCTATTCTTTCCGCGCGCTTCACCAACCGCGGCAAGACCTACACAGCCGTGCGTTACACCAACAAGCAAGGCAACAGCAGCTATTACACTGCCGATGGCAACAGCATGCGCAAGGCGTTCATCCGGACTCCGGTGGACTTTGCCCGCATCAGCTCGAAGTTCTCCATGGGCCGCAAACACCCGATCCTCAACAAGATCCGCGCCCATAAAGGCGTCGATTACGCAGCGCCGCGCGGTACGCCAATCAAGGCCGCCGGTGACGGTAAAGTACTGCTGGCCGGTCGCCGCGGCGGCTACGGCAACACCGTGATCATTCAGCACGGCAACACCTACCGTACGCTCTACGGCCACATGCAGGGCTTCGCCAAAGGCGTGAAGACCGGCGGTACCGTCAAACAGGGTCAAGTGATCGGTTATATCGGCACTACCGGCCTGTCCACCGGTCCGCACTTGCACTATGAGTTCCAGGTCAACGGCGTTCACGTCGACCCTCTGGGCCAGAAGCTGCCGATGGCCGACCCGATTGCCAAGTCCGAACGTGCCCGCTTCCTTGCACAGAGCCAGCCGCTGATGGCGCGCATGGACCAAGAGAAGGCCACCATGCTGGCTTCGAGCAAGCGTTAAGCCATGGCCCTCTATATCGGTGTGATGTCCGGCACCAGCCTCGATGGACTGGACATCGCGCTGATCGAACAGACCCCGGCGATCAAGCTGATCGCCACACACTACATTCCCATGCCTGACTCCCTGCGCACTGAGCTCTTGAGCTTGTGCGCCAGCGGCCCTGACGAGATTGCCCGCTCGGCGATTGCCCAGCAACATTGGGTGAGACTCGCGGCGCAGGGTATCCACACCCTGCTCGACCAACAGCGACTCAAGCCTGAAGCCATTCGCGCCATCGGCAGCCATGGCCAAACCATTCGTCATGAGCCCGCCCGTGGCTTCACCGTGCAGATCGGCAACCCTGCGCTGCTTACGGAGCTGACCGGTATCACTGTCGTCAGTGATTTCCGTAGCCGCGATGTCGCAGCCGGCGGCCAAGGTGCCCCGTTAGTGCCTGCCTTCCACGAGGCTTTGTTCGAAGAGCGTACCGGTAACCGTGCGGTCTTGAATGTCGGCGGTTTCAGCAATCTCAGTCTGATTGAGCCGACCAGGCCTGTAGCCGGTTTCGACTGCGGCCCAGGGAATGTGCTGATGGATGCCTGGATTCACCAGCAACGTGGCGAGAACTATGATCGCAACGGCCAATGGGCAGCCACTGGCAATGTCGAACCCGCGCTGTTGAAAGCCATGATCAGAGACCCGTTCTTCGTGACAAAAGGCCCGAAGAGCACTGGGCGCGAAGTGTTCAACCTGCCTTGGCTGGAACACCACCTATCAAAGTTACCGGTCTTTGCGGCTGAAAACGTCCAGGCTACGCTGCTGGAGTTGACGGTACTGACCATCGTCGAGTCGCTGCAAAGTGCTCAAGCCGATACCCAGGAAATGTTGGTCTGTGGTGGTGGCGCGCACAATGCCACACTGATGAAACGCCTGGCAGATCTACTGCCAAACGCAGTCGTTGCCAGCACTGCCAGCCATGGCGTTGATCCAGACTGGGTCGAGGCCATGGCCTTCGCCTGGCTGGCCCATTGCTGCCTCGAAGGCATAGCCGCGAACCGTCCAAGTGTCACCGGCGCCAAAGGCCTGCGCGTACTCGGCGCGATCTACCCTAACTAAGCAAAACGCAGACAACAAAAAACGCCGTAGAACCGTAAGGCTCTGCGGCGTTTTGTTGTGTGCAGCGCGGTGCGATCAGATCGAGAACGAAGAGCCGCAACCACAGGTCGTGGTGGCGTTCGGGTTCTTGATCACGAAGCGCGAACCTTCCAGACCTTCCTGGTAGTCGACTTCGGCACCGGCCAGGTACTGGAAGCTCATCGGATCAACCACCAGACTCACGCCTTCGCGCTCGACGATGGTGTCGTCTTCGGCTACATCTTCATCGAAGGTGAAACCGTACTGAAACCCTGAACAACCGCCGCCCGTAACGAATACGCGCAGCTTCAAGCGATCATTCCCCTCTTCATCGACCAGGCTCTTCACCTTGTGCGCAGCACCTTGGGTGAATTGCAAAGCCGTGGGGGTGAAGGATTCGACGCTCATGCTGACTATCTCCCGGCGTTACGCCGCCATAATGCGTGATGACGCGCATTATCCGCTTGTCCTAGAAAATCGGTCAACTATTGTTACGGTATATCAATAAACCGACCAACTGCCCAGAATGCAAAAAGGCCCGTCTGACGGGCCTTTTTGCTGTGTTGCCGAAAGTGTTACGGCAGCATACCGGCGTGGGACAAACCGAAGCGCTCGTCCAGTCCGAACAGGATGTTCATGTTCTGCACCGCCTGGCCCGACGCACCCTTGACCAAATTGTCGATCACCGACAACACCACCACCAGATCGCCATCCTGCGGACGGTGAACCGCAATGCGGCAGACGTTGGCGCCGCGAACACTGCGGGTTTCCGGATGGCTGCCGGCCGGCATCACATCGACGAACGGCTCGTTGGCATAACGCTTTTCGAACAGCGCCTGCAGATCCACCGAGCGATCAACCACGGTCGCGTAGAGCGTGGAGTGAATGCCACGGATCATTGGCGTCAGGTGTGGAACGAAGGTCAGGCCGACGTCCTTACCGGCGGCGCGACGCAGGCCCTGGCGAATTTCCGGCAGGTGACGATGACCTTTCACCGCGTAAGCCTTCATGCTTTCCGATGTCTCGGAGTACAGCGAGCCTACCGCTGCGCCACGACCGGCACCGCTGACACCGGATTTGCAGTCGGCGATCAGACGCGAAGTATCGGCCAGACCCGCTTCCAGAAGCGGCAGGAAACCCAGTTGCGTAGCGGTTGGATAGCAACCCGGAACGGCAATCAGGCGTGCCTTCTTGATCTGCTCGCGATTCACTTCGGGCAAACCGTAGACCGCTTCGTCCAGCAGCGCGGGGGCGCCGTGCGGCTGACCGTACCACTTGGCCCACTCTTCAGCGTCCTGCAGACGAAAATCCGCCGACAGGTCGATGACCTTGGTGCCCGCCGCCAGCAGTTCGCCGGCCAGAGCATGAGCTACGCCGTGCGGGGTGGCGAAAAAAACCACGTCGCAAGCACCCAGGGTCTTGATGTCCGGCATGCTGAATGCCAGGCCATCGTAGTGGCCGCGCAGGTTCGGATACATGTCAGCCACGGCCAGACCGGCCTCGGATCGAGAAGTGATCACAACCACTTCTGCCTGCGGATGCTGTGCCAACAGACGCAGCAGTTCGACACCGGTGTAACCCGTGCCGCCGACGATACCGACCTTGACCATAAACCTGCCCTCAACGAACCCACTGGAAAGCTGTCGATAATAGGGGCCGCGCGCGCCTGCGACAACCGTCAAGGTGACGTGCGGACGCTCAAGCCTCTACTATCCCGGCTACCGTGAACCTGGGAATAACCAAAAATGCTCTATCTATGGATCAAAGCGTTTCATATCGTCAGCGTCGTGTGCTGGTTTGCCGGGCTGTTCTACCTGCCGCGGCTGTTCGTTTATCACGCGCAAAGTGAAGACGCGATCAGCAAGGAACGCTTCAGCCTCATGGAACGCAAGCTGTATCGCGGCATCATGGGCCCGGCGATGATCGCTACGCTGATCTTCGGCGGCTGGCTGATCTACCTCAATCCGGGCATCTTCAGCATGGGCGGCTGGATTCACGCCAAGCTGACCCTGGTGGTCTTGCTGATCGGCTATCACCACATGTGCGGCGCGCAGGTAAAACGTTTCGCCCGTGGCGAGAACACCCGCAGCCATGTCTTTTATCGCTGGTTCAATGAAGTGCCGGTTCTGATATTGCTGGCTATCGTAATTCTGGTCGTGGTCAAGCCGTTCTAACTTCAACAGGCACCACACTTCGGGGGATTTCCAATGTCGCTGCCCGCTCTGCTCGAACAACGTCTGCGTCTGCCCGTCGTGGCGGCGCCGATGTTCCTGATTTCCAACCCGGAGCTGGTGCTAGCCTGCTGCCGCAACGGCGTGGTCGGCAGCTTTCCAGCCCTGAACCAGCGTGAAAGCAGCGGCTTCAAAGCCTGGCTGGAACAGATCGAGGCCGGACTGGCGACACTCGACAATCCGGCACCGTATGCGGTGAACCTGATCGTCCACAGCAGCAACCCGCGCCTGCAGGCGGACTTGAACATCTGCGTCGAACACAAGGTGCCGATTGTCATCACCAGCCTCGGCGCGGTGAAGGAACTGGTCGACGCGGTTCACAGTTATGGCGGCCTGGTTTTCCACGATGTGACCACGCGCCGCCATGCCGAGAAAGCCGCCGAAGCCGGGGTCGACGGTTTGATCGCGGTTGCGGCCGGCGCTGGCGGCCACGCCGGCACCTGGAGCCCGTTTGCACTGATCGCCGAGATCCGCGAATTCTTCGATAAAACCCTGCTGCTTGCAGGATGCCTTAACCACGGCCATGAAATTCTTGCCGCACAGTTGCTCGGTGCCGATCTGGCCTACTTCGGCACGCGATTTATCGGCACCACCGAAAGCCATGCGCCTGACGCCTACAAGCAGATGCTCCTGACTGCCAAAGCGACGGACATCATTCATACTCCTGCGGTCTCAGGCGTACCGGCCAGCTTCATGCGCCAGAGTCTGGAGGCAGCGGGTTTCGACATGGCCGCGCTGCAAGGCAAGGGCGAAGTCAATTTCGGCGACAAGCTCAAGCCGATCAACGATGAAGCCAAAGCCTGGAAAACCGTGTGGTCCGCCGGTCAGGGCGTAGGGCAAATCGACGACCTGCCGAGTGTGGATCAGTTGATCGCCCGGCTCGACGCGCAATACCGTCAGGCACTGGAACGCGCAGCGCAGTTGCAGAAACGCTGGCCACGCTGAGAAAAACCAGGTCAGTCGCCGACCGACTGGCCTTACAATTCGACCTTCAATTCATTCGCGACAAGGATGCCTCGGCCATGAGCGAACCCCGTTACAAGATTGTTTTCGACGGTGCTCTACAGCCCGGTGTCGATATCAACACTGCCAAGCTCAATCTGGCAGCCCTGTTCAAAAGCGATGTGGCCGCCATCGAACGCCTGTTCAATGGCAACACCATCGCCCTCAAGCACGACCTGTCCCACAGTGACGCCCAGACCTATCTGCAAGCACTGAGCAAGACCGGGATCGACGCGCGGATCGAAAGCGAAACGGCGATCGAGCTGAACCTGGCGGACGTGCACGAACATCCGTCCGCTGCTGCAGAACCGGACTCCCCCTACGCACCACCGCGCGCCAACGTTGGCGAGCACCTGCCGGCGTTCGCTGCGCTCAAGCCATTCAGTGTCGAAGGACGGATCGGTCGCCTGCGCTTCCTCGCATGGACGATGGTGCTGAGCCTGGTGACCCTGCCGATCGTTGGCGTATTCGCACTGATCGCCTTGGGACTTGTCAGCGGCGACTCCACCACCGGCCTGATCATCGGCGGGATTTTTGCGGTCTTCCTGTTCCTCGGTTTCATCATTGTCAGCATCCTGTTCAGCGTGCAGCGCCTGCACGACATCGGCTGGTCCGGCTGGTTATGGCTGCTGAACCTGGTGCCCTTCGTGGGCAGCTTCTTCCCGCTGGTGATCATGGTCGTACCCGGCAACACCGGCGCCAACCGCTACGGCCCGCCACCGCCCCCCAACAGCACCGCGGTCAAGGTGCTGTGCTCGCTGTGGATCGTATTCTTCGCGCTGGTATTTGCCGGCGGCATGCTGGGCGGCATCTCGGCCATTCAGCAGGAATATGAGACCAACCTTGAGAGCAGCTATGAAAGCGGTTCGGTCACCACCGATGAAGTCGAGATCGAGACCACACCCGCGGCGAATTCGGTGGACGATGCAGCCGAAGCGGCTCCGGCCCCTGTAGACTCTGCGAAAGAATGAACAACGCTCCCCGCCGTGACACCTGCGTCGCTGGCGCGGAGCTGTTGCGATGGAGAATTGCATGACCCGTTACGCTCTGATCACTGGCGCCTCCAGCGGCATCGGCCTGGCCATGGCCGAAGCCCTGGCCCGGCGCGGCCGCAGCCTGATTCTGGTGGCCCGACAGCGTGATCAGCTGGAAAGTATCGCAATCGAACTGACCCAGCGCTTTGGCGTGGAGGTCTTGTTCCGTGCCTGCGACCTCGGCGAGCCTTTGCGCCTGTCCGGCTTCCTGCTGGAACTGGAAGAAGGCGACCGACAGATCGATCTGTTGGTCAACTGCGCCGGCATCGGCACCTGCGGCCCGTTTCTGGCGCAGGACTGGATGACCGAGCAGGACCTAATCGAAGTGAACATCCTCGCCCTCACCCGCCTGTGCCACGCCATTGGCAACAGCATGGCGTTGCAGGGCGGTGGGCAGATTCTCAACGTCGCCTCGATGGCGGCGTTCAATCCCGGTCCGTGGATGAGCACCTACTACGCCAGCAAGGCTTACGTATTGCACTTCTCCGAAGCGCTGCGGGTTGAGCTCAAACAGAGCGCGGTCAAGGTCTCGGTGCTCTGCCCCGGCCCGACCCGCACCGCGTTTTTCCGCACCGCGCAGCTCAACAGCGACAAACTCAAGGACAGCAAGCTACTGATGAGTCCTGAGGAAGTCGCGCTGTACACCGTGCGCGCACTGGAGAAAAACCGCGCAATCATCATTCCGGGACGCCGCAACCGCTGGCTCGCCTTCCTGCCGCGCCTCGGTTCACGCTGGCTCAATCGCACCATCGTCGGCATGGTCAACAAGGCTTACTGCCCGCGCTGAACTGTCCTACGGCAAAACACTGGGCGGGGTCATTTCCCATGAGTACACTCAGGCCAGCCCACACAACGGAGAAAACAGCAGTGGATACTCTGTTCACCAAGATCATCAACCGGGAGATCCCGGCCAAGATCATCTACGAGGACGACCAGGTTCTGGCGTTCCACGACATCGCCCCACAGGCACCGGTGCATTTTCTGGTGATCCCGAAGAAACCGGTGCGCACCCTCAATGACCTGACCGAGGACGACAAGGCACTGGCCGGGCACATTCTGTTCACTGCTCAGCGCCTGGCGCTGGAACTGGGCTGCGAGGAAGGTTTCCGGGTGGTAATGAACTGCAATGAAAAAGGTGGGCAGACCGTCTATCACATTCATATGCACGTACTGGGTCAGCGCCAGATGAACTGGCCACCGGGCTGATTCAGCGGAAATCCTGTGGGAGCGGGCTTGCTCGCGAAGCGGATTGTCTGGCAATGAGATTTTGAATGTGCCGGCGTCTTCGCGAGCAAGCCCACTCCCACCCAGAGCATGAACGCACGCCCCCCTATACCGTGCGGCAAATGACCCAGCGCAAACCTTCCCCGGCCGATTCGGTTAAACTGGCGGTCGAGATTTTTCCCGGAGGTCAGCATGACTACCCAACGTCACTACTCGCCGATTGACCGTCTTCTGCTGCAAGCCGATGCCGCGATGCGTACCCTGCTGCCCTTCAGCGGCCAGCCTTACCGCCCGTCGCCAGCGATCGTGCAGCCTGAAGTGCAAATGAGCGACGAGGACACCCGTCACGTTGCCGGCCTGATGCGCATCAACCATACCGGTGAAGTCTGCGCCCAGGCGCTGTACCAAGGGCAGGCGCTGACCGCCAAGTTGCCGCAGGTGCGTGCCGCCATGGAGCACGCTGCCGAAGAAGAAATTGATCACTTGGTGTGGTGCGAACAGCGCATCCATCAACTGGGCAGCCACACCAGCGTGCTCAACCCACTGTTCTACGGCATGTCGTTCGGCATTGGCGCGGTGGCCGGCCTGATCAGCGACAAGGTCAGCCTCGGTTTCGTCGCGGCCACCGAGCATCAGGTGTGCAAGCACTTGAACGAGCACCTTGAGCAATTGCCGGCCGAAGACGAGAAGTCCCGGGCGATTCTGCAGCAGATGCGCATCGATGAAGAACATCATGCGGAGAGTGCGCTGGATGCCGGTGGTTTCCGTTTTCCGGCGCCGGTGAAATTCGGGATGAGTCTGTTGGCCAAGGTGATGACCAAGAGCACCTACAGGATCTGAATTTGGCGCTGTCTGGCGCAACCCCTACAGGTTCTGCATTTCGGCAATAAAAAAGGCGACTACCGCAAAGTAGTCGCCTTTTTTGTGCGTTGAAAGCTTACGCCGGCATATTGCGTGCGTAGAAGATTTCGAGCATTTCGTGCTTCACCCGCTCGGTCACCTGAGCGCGTTGCTCAGGGGACAGGTTGCTGGTGGCGTCGCCGAACAGGTAGTTATCCAGTTCGAAGTTCTTCAGCAGCATTTTGGTGTGGAACAGGTTTTCCTGGTACACGTTCACGTCGGTCATCTGGTACGCGTCGCGGGTGTCTTCGGAAAGGTAGTTCTGGATCGAGTTGATCTCGTGATCGATGAAGTGCTTGTTGCCTTCAACGTCACGGGTGAAGCCGCGCACACGGTAGTCCACAGTCACGATGTCCGAATCGAACTGGTGAATGAGGAAGTTGAGCGCTTTAAGCGGTGAAATGACACCACAGGTCGACACGTCAATGTCCACACGGAACGTCGCAATACCGGCGTCCGGATGGATTTCCGGGTAGGTGTGCACCGTGATGTGGCTCTTGTCGAGGTGGGCAAGGATGATTTCGGGCAATGGACCCGGGGACTCTTCGATCTGGCTGTCAGTCGGGGTCACCGGCTCTTCCGAGATCAGAATCGTGACGCTGGCACCCTGAGGCTCATAGTTCTGACTGGCAATGTTCAGAATGTTGGCACCAATGATTTCGACAACTTCCGTGAGGATCTGCGTCAGGCGTTCGGCGTTGTACTCTTGATTGATGTACTCGACGTAAGCCTGCTGGTCTTGCGGGGTTTCCGCGTAGCAGATGTCATAGATGTTGAAGCTCAAGGTCTTTGTCAGGTTATTGAACCCGTGGAGCTTGAGTTTGCTTTTCACCGTTAAAAACTCTCTATGTATGCGGCGCAGCCGCGTGATCAAGCATGCCCGTCAAGTGCGAACAACGCACCTGCGTAGGACGGTTAACACCTCTTCGCGATGGCGATTTTGGTTATCTGTTCAGGCGGATGACCCGTCGGTTGACCGATCACTGCCCTGAAAAAAGTGGCGCATTATGCAGACGTCAGCGAGGGATCGCCAGAGTCTGCACTGCTTTTATGATAGTTGAATGTCGGTTCAACCGAGTTCGACGATTTCATAATCGTGAGTGATCGCCACGCCGGCCGCGCCGAGCATGATCGAGGCCGAGCAATACTTCTCTGCAGACAGTTCGATGGCGCGTTTGACCTGGGCTTCCTTCAGGCCACGACCCTTGACCACGAAGTGCATGTGGATCTTGGTAAACACCTTCGGATCTTCGGTTGCACGCTCGGCTTCGAGGAAGGCTTCGCAGCTCTCAACCGCCTGACGCGACTTCTTGAGGATGCTGACCACGTCGAAGTTGCTGCAACCGCCAACGCCCAACAGGAGCATTTCCATCGGGCGAACCCCTAGATTACGACCACCGGCGTCCGGCGGACCGTCCATGACCACGACATGACCGCTACCGGATTCGCCGAGGAACATGGCTTCGCCAGCCCATTGGATGCGTGCCTTCATCGCCAAGACTCCACTGTAGAAAAAAGGGTCGCCAGCTTAGCACAGGCCTTTGCTTTGACAGCGCACGCCGCTCTTAGGACGGAGGCCTTTGCAACGTAGGTAATTTCTCGAATTTTCGACGAAGTGTCTGGTAAGCTGGCGCCAATTCGCTGGCGCCAATTGTCAGCCTGTGTAGCGACCACCTTCAGCGCCTCATAAAAAAATCAAACATCACCGTGCAGTCTTTTCGGGATACAACCATGGTTGCTATTACCCCCACACCCAAAATCAAGAACCTCGACAAGCTGTTGTTGCATTGCCAGCGCCGTCGCCATGCGGCCAAGAGCAACATCATCTGCGCCGGCGATCGCTCGGACACGCTGTACTTCATCATCAAGGGTTCGGTCACCATCCTGATTGAGGACGACGACGGTCGCGAAATGATCATCGCCTACCTCAATGCCGGAGATTTCTTCGGTGAGCTGGGCCTGTTCGAACAAGCTGGCCAGGAACAGGAGCGCAGTGCCTGGGTGCGGGCCAAGGTCGAATGCGAAATCGCTGAAATCAGTTATGTGAAGTTCCGCGAATTGTCGCAGCAGGATCCAGACATTCTTTACGTCCTCAGCGGACAAATCGCACAACGTCTGCGCAATACCACGCGCAAAGTGGGCGACCTGGCGTTCTTCGACGTCACCGGTCGCGTGGCTCGCTGCCTGCTGGAACTGTGCAAACAACCCGACGCTATGACCCACCCGGACGGCATGCAGATCAAGGTAACCCGTCAGGAAATCGGGCGGATTGTCGGTTGTTCGCGGGAGATGGTCGGTCGCGTGCTCAAGGATCTGGAAGAACGCAACCTGGTCGATGTGAAAGGCAAGACCATGGTGGTCTTCGGTACCCGCTAAGCGCGCACCGTCAGGCGCTGTAGACCTGCGCCAGCATCAAACGAAACAGCTCAGCAAGACGCGCCAGTGCATTTGGCGCGGCGAACTTCTCGTGCAGGGCGATATGGCTTTCGGCACGCACTCGCTGCTCCAGTCCGCAAGCCTCATTGAAGCGATTGACCGCTGCGACCATCGACTCGCGCTCGTTAGCCACCAGCATCGCCCCGTGCACCAGACCCACCGGGCGCTGACCGCCCTGACTCTGGCGCCAGCGCTGGGCCGTACCGACCATCTTGCGCCCGTCGAGGTTGACGTTGAAACGACCGTCGCAGAATGCACCGTCGATTTCACCCAAGGACGACGTGCCGCCCAGTTCATCCAGCAACTCGCGGATCGGATCACACAGACGCCGGTAACCGGTTTCGATGCGGTTCAGATCGCCTTCGCTGCGAGGCGGAGCATAGACCAGAGCGATGTTGATGGTTGAAGCCGATTGCGGGACCGGTTCGCCGCCTGTTTCACGCAACAGCACCGGCCAGCCGGCAGCGGCGGAGACTTCGCAGGCATGCTCAAAACCGGGCAGGCGGTTGAGGCGGCGCGGCATGACCAGCGCGCGATCGCTGGGTTGCCAGAACAGCAGGTCGAATTCGGCGTTACCAGCGCAGACCGAGGCCAGCAAATCCTGTTCGGCTTGCAGGCCGGCTTCGATGGTGAGGGAGGCAGGGATCATAAGGTTTCCGTAGGACGTTCAGTCTGAGGTGAATCTTATGTCGTCATCGCGAGCAGGCTCACTCCTACAGGGGGAACGCATTCCAAGTGTAGGAGTGAGCCTGCTCGCAATGGCGTCTACTCGGTCTGACCGAGTCAGTCGAGGGTCGAACCGCTGACCGGAACGCCACGCTCCGGGAAGAACAGGCGTTGCAGCTCGGTGCCCGGGCTTTCGGCACGCATGAACGCCTCGCCCACCAGGAACGCGTAGACGTCGCTGATTTCCATCAGTTCGACATCGGCGCGGTTGAGGATGCCGCTCTCGGTGATCACCAGACGATCGCGCGGGATGCGCGGCAGCAGGTCGAGGGTGGTTTCCAGGCTGACGTCGAAGGTGTGCAGATTGCGGTTGTTGACCCCGACCAGTGGCGTGTCGAGGGTTTTCAGCGCGCGCTCCAGCTCATCACCGTCGTGCACTTCCACCAGCACGTCAAGACCGACGCCTTTGGCGACCGAAGCCAGCTCGGCCATTTTCACGTCATCCAGTGCGGAGACGATCAACAGCACGCAGTCGGCGCCCAGCGCGCGGGCTTCGACGATCTGGTACGGATCGATCATGAAGTCCTTGCGGATCACCGGCAACTTGCACGCGGCGCGGGCCTGTTGCAGGTAAGCATCGGCGCCCTGGAAGTAATCGATGTCGGTCAGCACCGACAGGCAGGTCGCCCCGCCCTTCTCGTAGCTCCTGGCGATGTCGGCGGGCACGAAGTTCTCGCGGATCACACCTTTGCTCGGCGAAGCCTTCTTGATTTCAGCGATCACCGCCGGTTGTTTCTTCTTGGCCTGCGCCAGCAATGCCTGGGCAAAACCACGGGGTGCATCGGCCGCCTTGGCCAGACTTTCCAGCTCGCTCAGGCTGACGCGAGCGCTACGTTCGGCGACCTCCTGGACTTTGCGCGCCAGAATGTTTTCCAGAACCGTCGGTACACTCATCCCTCATTCTCCACTTTGAATACCGCGGTAAAGGCACCCAACTCTTCGAGTTTCTCCCGAGCGAGACCGGTGTGCAGGGCGTCGTGCGCAAGCGCCACGCCTTCTTTCAAACTTGAGGCCAGGTCGGCAGCGTACAGTGCGGCACCGGCATTGAGCACAATCATTTCAGCAGCTTTCTGGCCGTTTTCGGTTTTGCGCTTGCCCAGTGCATCGCGGATCAGCGCCAGCGACGCTTCCGGACCGTCAACCGACAGGCCATGCAGGCTCTGGCTCTTCATGCCCAGATCTTCCGGCTCGACCCAATACTCAGTGATCTCGTTGTTCTTCAGCTCGGCGACATACGTCGGCGCGGCCAGGCTGAACTCGTCCAGACCGTCTTTGGAATGCACCACCAGCACGTGTTTGCTGCCCAGGCGCTGCAAGACTTCGGCCAATGGCCGGCACAAGGCCTGGGTGAACACGCCCACCACCTGATGTTTCACACCGGCCGGATTCGTAAGCGGGCCGAGCATGTTGAACAGCGTACGCAGGCCGAGATCGCGGCGCGGGCCGGCGGCGTACTTCATGGCTTTGTGATGGGTCTGGGCAAACATGAAACCGATGCCGACGTTGTCGATGCAACGGGCAACCTGCACCGGCGTCAGGTTCAGGTAGATGCCGGCGGCTTCCAGCAAGTCGGCGCTGCCGCTCTTGCCCGATACCGCGCGGTTGCCGTGCTTGGCCACTGTGCAACCGGCGGCTGCGACAACAAAGGAAGAAGCGGTCGACACGTTGAAGATGTTCGCGCCGTCACCGCCGGTGCCGACCACGTCGACTACGCCGTCGAGAGTTTTGAGTTCGACCTGATCTGCCAGCTCACGCATCACCGACACGGCGCCGACGATTTCGTCGATGCTCTCGCTCTTCATGCGCATGGCCATCATGAACGCGCCAATCTGCGCGTCGGTGCATTGGCCGGTCATGATTTCGCGCATCACGTCGCGCATTTCTTCGGTGCTGAGGTCGAGGTGTTCGACGATACGGCTCAGGGCTGTCTTGATATTCATGGAAAGTCCTTAGCGCGTGCCGCCGGTTTGTTTGAGGAAGTTGGCAAACAGTTCATGGCCCTGCTCCGTCAGGATCGACTCGGGGTGGAACTGTACGCCCTCAATGTTCAGGGTCTTGTGACGCAGGCCCATGATTTCGTCGACGCTGCCGTCATCGTGCTGGGTCCACGCCGTTAGCTCCAGGCAATCGGGCAAAGTATCGTGTTTGACGATCAGCGAGTGGTAGCGGGTAACCGTCAGCGGATGATTCAGACCGGCAAAAACGCCCTTGTCCTCGTGGAATACCGGACTAGTCTTACCGTGCATCACCTGACGGGCACGCACCACATCGCCGCCGAAGGCCTGACCGATGGACTGATGGCCCAGGCAAACGCCGAGGATCGGCAGTTTGCCGGCGAAGTGCTTGATGGCTTCGATGGAGATGCCGGCTTCGGTCGGTGTGCACGGACCTGGGGAAACCACGATGCGCTCCGGGTTGAGCGCTTCGATTTCGGCGATGGTCAATTCGTCGTTGCGCACGACTTTGACCTCGGCACCCAGCTCGCCGAGGTATTGCACAACGTTGTAAGTAAAGGAGTCGTAGTTGTCGATCATCAGCAACATGGCGTTTCGAACCTCTTGAATTCTGACTTGAAGACAGCCTTCAGATGACTTGCCCGCAGGGCGCTGCACGATGTCGGACGCGGGGATGCGCGTCGGCACAGCGGGATATCAAACGGGCAAGGAAGGCAAAGCGATACAGATCCGGCGGGGCCGGCAGAAAGGATTCAGGCGCGCCAACGCCAGCGGGCGTGTGCCTTGATGACTTGATCCAGAAGTTTGCTGGTGATCAACACGGGGAAGGTCTCGTTCATACGTTCCAGCACAGTAACTTAGCTGGGCAGAGCGTGCAATATGGCGGGGTCGGCAGGGGGTCAAACTTTAGGAGGGTTCACGACCGATGGCAAAAGGCCGGAAGTTTTTGGTACTGTCGTTTCGTTCACCTACAACAATAAATAAACGGACTTGCTCATGATCAAACAGACGTTGTTTGTACCGCTTGCCGGATGCCTGCTCGCCATTGCATGCGCCCAGGCCTACGCAGCACCCGCGCCCTATTCCAATTTCATCGTCTTCGGCGACAGCCTGAATGATGCCGGGACCTTCAAGGACACTGGCGGCCCGGCCGGCGCCACGCAGCGCTACACCAACCGCACCGGCCCGCTGTACAAGGATGGCACTGGCGAAAACCGCGACCTCAACGCCACGCAGATTATCGGCGGCAAACTGGGTTTCAGCCCGGATCAGACGGCGTCCTCGTCCTCGGCCGTGCGTGCCGGTGAGGGTCTGGCGGATGGCAACAACTGGGCGGTGGGTGGCTACCGCACTGACCAGATTCTCGACTCGATCACCACGCAATCGGCCACCGGTGAGCGCACCCGCAGCGGTTACCTGCCCTCGAATGGCTTGCGCGCCGATCCGAATGCGCTGTATTACCTGTCCGGTGGCGGTAACGACTTCCTCCAGGGCCGCGTGCTCAGCCTCGATCAGGCCAGCGCGGCGGCAGATCGCCTGGCCGACAGCGTCCGTACGCTGCAAGGTGCCGGCGCCAAATACATCATGGTCTGGCTGCTGCCGGACATCGGGCTGACCCCGGCGATCAACGGCTCGCCGCTGCAGGGCTTCACCTCGCAGCTCAGCGCCCAGTTCAACACTGAGCTGGTCAGTCAGTTGCAAGGCATCAGCGCCGAAATCATTCCGCTGAACATTCCGGTGTTGCTCAAAGAGGCCTTCGCCAACCCGGCGCAATTCGGCCTCGCGGCAGACCAGAACCTCACGGCCACCTGCTTCAGCGGCGACAGTTGCACGGAGAACGCCAAATACGGCATCAACAGCGCCACTCCCGATCCGACCAAGCTGATCTACAACGATGCGGTGCACCCGACCGAAGCCGGCCAGCGCTTGATTGCCGACTACGCCTATTCGCTGCTGGCGGCACCGTGGGAACTGACCCTGCTGCCGGAAATGGCCCAGGGTTCGTTACGCGCGCATCAGGATGAACTGCGCAACCAATGGCTCGCCGACTGGGAAAACTGGCAAGGCATCGGCCAATGGCGGGCGATTGTCGCCGGGGGCGGCCAACATCAGGATTTCGACGGTCAACACAGCGCAGCCAGTGCCGACGGCAACGGCTATAACCTGAACATCGGCGGCAGCTATCGCGTCAACGAAGCCTGGCGTGTCGGTTTGGCCGCAGGTTTCTATAACCAGAAACTCGAAGCCGGCGACGCCGACTCGGAATACAAACTCAACTCTTACATGGGCACTGCGTTCGCCCAGTATCAGCAAAACCGCTGGTGGGGCGATCTGGCGATGACCGCCGGCAAACTCGACTACGACAGCCTCAAGCGTAAGTTTCAGCTCGGGGTAAACGAGCGCGGGGAGAAAGGCGATACCGACGGCTATGTGCTGGCGATCAGCGGGCGCATCGGCTACGACATCGCACAGCAGGCCAGCAGTCCATGGCACCTGTCGCCGTTCGTCAGCGCCGATTTTGGCAAGACCGAAGTGGATGGTTACTCGGAAAAAGGCGCGGACTCCACAGCACTGACCTTCGATGACCAGTCACGCAACTCGCGACGTCTGGGCCTGGGTATCCAGGGCAAGTACCAGATCACCGCGCAGACCGAAGTGTTCGGCGAGTTCGCTCACGAGCGTGAGTACAACGACGATCGGCAGGACCTGACCATCAACCTCAACAGCCTGCCGGGCAACCGTTTCACCCTCGAAGGCTACGAGCCGCAAACCAACCTCAATCGCCTGAACCTGGGCGTGAGCCACAAACTCACGCAGGACCTGGCCCTGCGCGCCAGCTACAACGTGCGCAAGGATGATGACTTTACCCAGCAGGGGGTTAACGTCGGGGTCAGCCTCGACTTCTGATTGACAGGCATAAAAAACGCGGCGCCCTTACAGGCGCCGCGTTTTTTTATGGCTAAACACAAGGCCAGTGTGGGAGCGGGCTTGCTCGCGAAAGCGGTGTATCAGTCGACATCAATATTGAATGTCAGTCCGCATTCGCGAGCAAGCCCCGCTCCCACAGAGGCGGATGGTGTGGGCTCAGCTTTCCGGGGTCTGCTCGGCCAGGGCCACGGCGCGGAACATCGCGCGGCGCTTGTTCAGGGTTTCTTCCCATTCCAACGCTGGCACCGAGTCGGCAACGATGCCGCCACCGGCCTGCACGTGCAGTTCACCGTTCTTGATCACGGCGGTGCGAATCGCAATCGCGGTGTCCATGTTGCCATTCCAGGCGAAGTAACCGACTGCGCCGCCGTACACGCCACGCTTGACCGGCTCCAGTTCGTCGATGATTTCCATCGCACGAATCTTCGGCGCGCCAGACAAGGTGCCCGCCGGCAGAATCGCCCGCAGTGCGTCCATTGCCGTCAACCCGGCCTTCAACTGACCGGTGACGTTGGACACGATGTGCATCACGTTGGAATAGCGCTCGATGACCATCTTCTCGGTGAGTTTCACCGAGCCGATTTCCGAAACCCGCCCGGTGTCGTTACGACCGAGGTCGATCAACATCAAGTGCTCGGCAATCTCTTTATCGTCCGACAGCAGGTCTTCTTCCAGCGCCAGATCTGCTTCTTCGGTGGCGCCACGCGGACGCGTGCCGGCAATCGGGCGCACAGTGATCAGGTTGTCTTCGACCCGCACCAGCACTTCCGGCGAACTGCCAACGACGTGGAAGTCGCCGAAGTTGAAGAAGTACATGTACGGCGTCGGGTTGAAGCAACGCAGTGCGCGGTACAGATCGATCGGCGCTGCCTTGAAGTCGATCGACATGCGCTGCGACGGCACGACCTGCATGCAGTCACCCGCGAGGATGTATTCCTTGATGGTGTCGACGGCTTTTTCGTAATCGCTCTGGGTGAAACTGGAACGGAACAGCGGATCAGCCGACTGCTGTTTGCTGAAGTCCAGACCACGGCGCGGGGTGATCGGCTGGCGCAGTTTCTCCAGCAGTTCCTGCAATTGCGCCTGGCCTTGCTCGTAAGCATCCGCTTGCGCCGGGTCGGCCAGCACGATCGCGTGCATCTTGCCGGCGAGGTTGTCGAACACCACCACCGCATCGGACACCATCAGCAGAATGTCCGGCACGCCCAGCGGATCCGGGTTCGGGCATTTGCCCAGACGCTTCTCGACATAGCGCACGCAGTCATAACCGAAGTAACCGACCAGACCACCGTTGAAACGCGGCAGACCGGCGATGGTCGGCACGTTGTAACGGGTCTTGAAGGTTTCGACGAAGGCCAGCGGGTCTTCGACGTCATGGCTTTCGGTCTCGACGCCGTCGACGGTGATGCTCACGTGGTGGTCGTGAACCCGCAGCACGGTGCGGCATGGCAGGCCGATGATCGAGTAACGGCCCCATTTCTCGCCGCCCTGCACCGATTCGAGCAGATAGGAGTTGGGCTGGTCGGCCAGTTTCAGGTAGATCGACAGCGGCGTGTCGAAGTCGGCCAAGGTTTCGCAGGCCAACGGAATGCGGTTGTAGCCGTCAGCGGCCAAGCGCAGGAATTCTTCGCGGATCATGAGGTGCCTCGTGGTGTGAGGTGCTAACAGTCAGGTATGCAAACGCGCCGGCGAGCCGGCCAGGAATCAGTCAGGCGCGCCAACGCCAGCGGGCCAGGGCCTTGATGACTTTCATCCAGAGTTTGCGGGTGACCACCACGATGGCGTTTCCAGAATGGGATTGAGAAGCGTCGGCCAACGTTATCTCAGCGGCTGTACCGAGGCAACCGGGAATTAGCTTGCGCAGATCGTCGATCACCAGCGCCGGAGATTCCTCGGCAATCGGCCGGCCGTGGTTGTAGCCGTAACTCAGCGCCACGCATTTGACCCCTGCTGCTTTCGCCGCCAGCACGTCGCTGCGCGAATCGCCGACGAACAGCGATTGCGAGGCCGGGATGTTGGCCATTTTCATCACGAAGAACAGCGCGGCCGGATCAGGTTTCTTCTGCGGCAGGGTGTCGCCGCCGATGATCCACTTGAAGTAGCGGCCGATCTTCATCTGATCCAGCAGCGGCGCGACAAAGCGCTCCGGCTTGTTGGTGATCAGCGCCATCGCCACGCCCTGCTTGTGCAACCACTTGAGGGTGTCACGCACACCGGGATAGACCACAGTCAGCTCATGGCTCGCGCCGTAGGCTTCCATGAACACTTCCAGTGCGTGCTCGGCTTCAACGTCATCCACAGCAGAATGATCGATGCCGCCGGCCAACGCCCGGCGCACCAGCACCGGTGCGCCGTTGCCGACCCACTCGCGCACCGACTCGATGCCGGCAGGCTTGCGGCCGAGGGAGAGCAGCATGGTGTCCACCGCCGCCGCCAGGTCGGGAACCGAGTCGATCAGCGTGCCATCCAGATCGAACATCACCAACCGTGGCAGTTGCCCCGGGAACAGCTGCTCAAAACCACTCATGGGAGCGCCAGCGCCAGTTCGGAACGCATCTTGTCGATGACTTCCTGATAGTTCGGCGCATTGAAGATCGCCGAGCCGGCGACGAAGGTGTCAGCACCAGCGGCCGCGATTTCGCGGATGTTGTTGACGTTGACGCCGCCGTCGATTTCCAGACGGATGTCGCGACCCGAAGCATCGATGATTGCCCGCGCTTCGCGCAGTTTGTCGAGGGTGCCAGGAATGAACTTCTGCCCGCCGAAGCCTGGGTTTACGCTCATCAGCAAGACCATGTCGACCTTGTCGATCACGTACTTGAGCACGTCCAGCGGGGTCGCCGGGTTGAACACCAGGCCAGATTTGCAGCCGCCTTCACGGATCAGTTGCAGCGAGCGATCGACGTGCAACGTGGCTTCCGGGTGGAAGGTGATGTAAGTCGCGCCGGCCTCAATGAAGTCTCCGACGATGCGATCCACGGGGCTGACCATCAGGTGTGCGTCGATCGGCGCGGTGACGCCGTACTTGCGCAGCGCCGCGCAGACCATCGGACCGATGGTCAGGTTTGGCACATAGTGGTTGTCCATGACATCGAAGTGAACGAAGTCCGCACCGGCGGCCAGAACATTGTCCACTTCTTCGCCGAGGCGGGCGAAGTCGGCGGAGAGAATCGACGGAGCAATTACGAAGGGCTGCATGACGCACCTTTTCTGAGCTAAATCACGATGGCGCGCATTGTAGCCTCATGCTTGGGCGCGCGCACCGTGACCGCGATGATTGGGTTGTGCCATGAGCGCTGACCGAGCACGCCTCAGTAAGCCGCGCGGTAGATCTTCTCGATATCGGCAGCGCTGAGTTTGCGCGGGTTATTGCGCATCAGACGCTCGATCCCCGCGGCTTCCACGGCCATGGCCGGGATTGCCTCCTCGGGTACACCGAAACTGCGCAGCCCGGCCGGAATCTCCACCGCCGCACACAGTTCGCTCATCGCCTGCACGGCTTTGTCCGCCGCCTCCGTGGCACTCAGGTGAGCGGTCTTGACCCCCATGGCTTCAGCAATATCCTGCATGCGCTCGACGCAGGCCATCTTGTTCCAGGTCATGACATACGGCAGCAGCAACGCGTTACTCACGCCATGGGCGATGTTGAAACGCCCGCCCAGCGGATACGCCAGCGCATGCACCGCGCCGACACCCGCGTTGCCGAACGCCATGCCGGCCATCAGGCTGGCGGTGGCCATGTCTTCGCGGGCTTGCAGGTTGCCGCCGTTGGCGTACGCCTTGGGCAGCGCTTTGGCGATCAGTTTGATGGCGCCGATGGCGAGGGAATCGGTGATCGGCGAGGCATTCACCGACAGATAGGATTCGATGGCATGCACCAGCGCATCGACGCCACTGGCGGCAGTGACGCTGCGCGGGCAGGTCAGGGTCATCTGCGGACTGACCAACGCGACGTCGGGTAATAGAAAATCGCTGACGATGCCTTTCTTCAACTGGGCAACTTTGTCCGAGAGGATCGCCACATTGGTCACTTCCGAACCGGTGCCAGCGGTGGTCGGGATGGCGATCAGCGGCGGGCCTTTGCGCGGCACCTGATCGACGCCGAACAGGTCCTCCAGCGCGCCGTGATAACCGGCGTAGGCGGCGACACTTTTGGCGATGTCGATGGCACTGCCGCCACCGAGGCCGATCAAGCCGTCATGCCCGCCTTCTCGGTAAACACGCATGCAGTCTTCGACGATGGCAATTGCCGGGTCCGGCAGCACGCGGTCGAAAATCTCGTACTCGCGCCCGCCCAATTGGCACAGCGCCAGCTCCACGGTGCCGGATTTGACCAGCGCGGCGTCGGTGACGATCAGCGGGTTGTCGATATCCAGACGCGTGAGCTCCGCCGCCAGTTGCTCGATGGCCCCGGCGCCGGTGATCAGTTTGTGAGCGATTTTGAACTGGGACAGACTCATCGTGCGCAGCCTCTTATAAGTGTGGGAGCTGAGCACAAGCGTAGCTGAGGGTTTGGGGTTGTCTGCCATTCACTGCATGAATGACCCAACCTCTGAACACACCAAAAATCATTGTAGGAGTGAGCCTGCTCGCGATGACGGACTGACATCCACCAATGATGTCGACTGAAAGTCCGCAATCGCGAGCAGGCTCACTCCTACAGGGGAATACGCTAGACCTGGGCGGTACGCAGTTTTTCGCTACGCCCGCGTAGCCATTCCAGGGTCAGCAGCAGAATCACCGAAAAGGCGATCAGCAGCGTTGCCGCCGCCGCGATGGTCGGGCTGAGGTTCTCGCGAATCCCGCTGAACATCTGCCGTGGCAACGTCGCTTGCTCGGGACCTGCAAGGAACAACGTCACTACCACCTCATCAAACGAAGTCGCAAAGGCGAACAGCGCCCCGGAAATCACCCCCGGTGCAATCAGCGGCAAAGTCACACGACGGAACGCGGTCAATGGCGATGCACCAAGACTCGCCGCCGCCCGCACCAGATTGTGATTAAACCCCTGCAACGTCGCCGACACAGTGATGATCACGAACGGCACCCCCAAAACCGCGTGGACCACGATCAACGAGAAGAAACTGTTGCCCAGCCCCAGCGGCGCGAAGAACAGATAACTCGCCACGCCAATGATCACCACCGGCACCACCATCGGCGAAATCACCAGCGCCATCACCAGCGATTTGCCGGGGAAGTCGCCACGGGTCAGGCCGATCGCGGCCAATGTGCCGAAGACCATCGCCAGCACCGTCGCGGCGGGGGCGACGATGATGCTGTTCTTCAGCGAGCGCATCCATTCGGCCGAGGCGAAGAAGTCCTGATACCAGTGCAGGGAAAAGCCCTGCAGCGGATACACCAGGAAACTGCCCGAGTTGAACGACAGCGGCACGATCACCAGCACCGGCAGAATCAGGAACAGCAGGATCAGGCCGCAGAGAATCCGCAAGCTGTAGAACCACACCCGTTCGATGGGCGACATGTAAGGACTCAGCATTTCAAATTCCCCTTAGCTCAGGCGCAGGCGACTGGCGCCCACCAGCCAGCTGTAGATCAGATACAGCACCACGGTCGCCAGCAGCAGCAAGCCGCCGAGCGCAGTGGCCATGCCCCAGTTGATGCTGGTGTTGGTGTAGAACGCGACGAAGTAGCTGACCATTTGATCGTTCGGGCTGCCGAGCAGCGCCGGGGTGATGTAGTAGCCGATGGCGAGGATGAACACCAACAGGCAACCGGCGCCGACGCCGGCATAGGTCTGCGGGAAGTACACCCGCCAGAAACTGGCGAAGGGGTGGCAGCCCAGCGAGATGGCGGCGCGCATGTAGGTCGGCGAGATGCCTTTCATCACACTGTAGATCGGCAGAATCATGAACGGCAGCAGGATGTGCACCATCGAGATGTACACCCCGGTGCGGTTGAACACCAACTCCAGCGGCTTGTCGATGATGCCCATCGCCATCAGCGCGCTGTTGATCAGCCCGCCCGATTGCAGCAGTACGATCCACGCTGCGACCCGTACCAGAATCGAGGTCCAGAACGGCAGCAGCACCAGAATCATCAGCAGGTTGCTCTGGCGCGACGGCAGGTTCGCCAGCAGGTACGCCAGTGGATACGCGAGGAACAGGCAGATCACGGTGATGATCAGGCCCATCCAGAAAGTGCGCGCAAAGATGTCGAGGTAGATCGCCTGATCCGGAGTGGCCGGGGCCAGTTCGCCGAGGTCGTCGATGCGGTGATCGACCGCTGCCAGCAGGTAATACGGGGTGATGCTGCTGGTGTTGCGTTTGACCGCCTGCCAATAGGCCGGATCGCCCCAGCGCTCATCGAGGCCTTCGAGTGCTTCTTTATAAGAGGCCGGTTCGCTGGTGAACGGCAGCGCCCGGGCAGTTTTGGTCAGCAGGCTGCGATAGCCGGCCAACTCCATGTTCAAGCGCTTGGACAAGTCGCCCAGCGTCTGGTTTTTGCGGGCTTCGGCAAGGTCTTCGCCCGCCGCTTTGTACACCGGTTCAGCGGGCAGGCCGCGACCGTCCCAACTGGCGATGGCCGCCACGGTGCGTGGCATGCCGCCGACCACTTCCGGGTTACCGACGCTTTTGTAGAGCAGCGCCACGATTGGCACCAGGAACACCAACAACAGAAACAGCACCAGCGGCGCAATCAACGCCTGGGCCTTCCAGCGGTTGACCCGCTCGGCGCGCTTGAGCTTCTGCTTCAAGGTGGGGCTGGCGCCCTCGTTCAGGGGAACGGCGATGGCCATGACGTACTCCGCAAATCTTTGATCGTTACAGAGGTGGCGAACCACCTCTGTTATTGATTGCTACACATGATCGTTCCCACGCTCCGCGTGGGAATGAATCCAGTGACGCTCTGCGTCACACAGGGACGCGGAGCGTCCCGGGCGGCATTCCCACGCAGAGCGTGGGAACGCTCATCCGGAAAGCCGTCGGCCCGTATGCTCGGGTTATTTCGCCGCCCAGGAATTGAAGCGCTGTTCCAGTTGCTCGCCGTTGTCAGCCCAGAAGCTGACGTCGATCTGCACCTGGTTGGCGATGTTTTCCGGGGTGGTCGGCATGTCTTTCAGCACGTCCTTGCTCAGCAGCGGTACTGCTTGAGTGTTGGCAGGGCCGTAGGCGATGTTTTCCGAGTAGGTCTTCTGCTGCTGCGGCTGAACCGAGTAGGCGATGAATTTCTTCGCCGCTTCAGCGCGCGCCTTGTCCAGACCTTTCGGGATGGCCCACGCGTCGAAGTCGTAGATACCGCCGTTCCACACCACTTTCAGGTTGGATTCTTTCTGCACCGCGGCGATACGACCGTTGTAGGCCGAGCTCATGACCACGTCACCGGAAGCGAGGTACTGCGGCGGTTGCGCGCCGGCTTCCCACCACTGGATGCTTGGCTTGAGTTCATCGAGTTTCTTGAACGCACGGTCCTGGCCATCCTTGCCGGCCAGCACTTTGTAGACGTCTTTCGGCGCCACACCATCGGCCATCAAAGCGAATTCCAGGGTGTACTTGGCGCCTTTACGCAGGCCACGTTTGCCCGGGAATTTCTTGGTATCCCAGAAATCGGCCCAACTGGTCGGCGCGGTTTTCAGCTTGTCGGCGTTGTAGGCCAGCACGGTCGACCAGACGAAGAAGCCCACGCCGCACGGCTGGATCGCCCCCTTGACGTAATCTTCGGACTTGCCGAACAGCGCCGGGTCCAGCGGTTCGAACATGTCTTCATCGCAGCCACGGGCCAGTTCCGGCGACTCGACTTCCACCAGGTCCCACGACACGCTCTTGGTGTCGACCATGGCTTTGACCTTGGCCATTTCACCGTTGTATTCGCCGGCGACGATCTTGCCATTGCCCGCCGCTTCCCACGGTGCATAGAAGGCTTTGACTTGCGCCGCCTTGTTCGCCCCGCCAAACGACACCACAGTCAAATCCGGGCCAGCGGCCATTGCGCTGGCCGCACCCATCAGGCCCAGGGTCAGGGCGGTGAACTTCAGGGATCTCAACATTTATTGTTCTCTCCACGTGCAGGGTTGGTGTTGGTATTGCGGGGGCGATCAGTTCGCCTCTAACAGCGGGTCAAGTGCACGAACGTGCTCGACCTGCCAGCCAAGCGGTACCACGTCCCCGACCGCGAGCGCTGGATCGAGCTCGGCAATCGGCTGTTTCACGAAGAAGTCGGTCTTGCCGCAGACTTCCAGACGCACCCGGACGTGGTCGCCCAGATAGATGAATTCCGCCACCCTCCCTGAGAAGCGGTTGACGCATTGATCGCTCGAGCCATTGAGGCTGACGCGCTCCGGACGAATCGACAGGGTCACCGGTTCGCCGGTCTGGCCGACGTTGACCGCCAGCGCCTCGACCTTCTCGCCACGGCCCAGCTCGACCACGCAGCGCTCACCGCTCTGGCTGAGCAGGCGACCGTTGAGGCGGTTGTTCTCACCGATGAAGTTGGCGACGAAGGTGTTTTTCGGTTCTTCGTAAAGGGTGCGCGGCGGGGCGATCTGCTGGATCTCGCCCTGGTGGAACACGGCCACTCGGTCGGACATGGTCAGCGCTTCGCCCTGGTCGTGGGTCACATAGACCACGGTCACGCCGAGGCGCTGGTGCAGGTGTTTGATCTCCATCTGCATGTGTTCACGCAGTTGTTTGTCGAGAGCGCCGAGGGGTTCGTCCATCAAAACCAGTTGCGGTTCGAACACCAGTGCCCGGGCCAGCGCCACCCGCTGTTGCTGACCACCGGACAGTTGCGCCGGATAACGCGAGGCGAAGGCGTCGAGCTGGACCATGCTGAGGACTTTCTTGACCTTGTCGCTGACGTCGCTTTTGTTCAGGCCACGCACGGTCAGCGGGAAGGCGAGGTTTTCGGCGACGGTCATGTGCGGGAACAACGCGTAGTTCTGGAACACCATGCCGATGTCACGCTTGTGCGGCGGCACGTTGTTGATTGCGCGACCGGCCAGGAGGATTTCGCCGGCGGTCGGCGTTTCG
Source organism: Pseudomonas sp. P8_229 (assembly GCF_034008635.1). Classification (NCBI taxonomy): domain Bacteria; kingdom Pseudomonadati; phylum Pseudomonadota; class Gammaproteobacteria; order Pseudomonadales; family Pseudomonadaceae; genus Pseudomonas; species Pseudomonas sp. P8_229. The sequence goes on from NZ_CP125378.1 coordinate 2,298,958, forward strand.
AACCCGGCGAGCATCATCAGGCTGGTGGTCTTGCCGGAGCCGGATGGCCCGAGCAGGGTCAGGAACTCGCCTTTGCGAATGTCCAGGTTGAGGTCTTTGACGATCAGGTTCTCGCCGTCGTAGCTCTTCTGCACTCCACGAAAGCTGACCAGCACGTCACTGGCCCCTGCGTTTGATTCGACCTGGCTCATACCCACACCTTTGTTATTGGTAACTGCTGTGGATTAAGCCTAGTGGCTGGCGCCAGCCGCGCAAATCGGGGCGCAGGAGAGAATCGCCTCAGCCGGATGGAAGGTTGGGGGTAGGGATTGCCCTACAAGGATGGCGCGATTGGGTAAGCCGCCGACAGGTGTGGAACCGCAAGCCGCAAGAACAGGCGAAAGCGTCTGTCGTAAATGGATATGACCTCCATCCTGAGCACGGTGGAGATCTTATGTGGGAGGGGGCTTGCTCCCGAATGCGGCGGGTCATCCAACTTATTCAGCGACTGACACAGCGCATTCGGGAGCAAGCCCCCTCCCACAGCTTTTGATTGCGGTGTGGCTCAGAGAAGTTTGTGTTCCATCGCGTACTTCACCAACTCGGCCAGCGAGGTGATGTTGAGCTTCTGCATCAGCCGCGCCTTGTGGGTGCTGATGGTCTTGCTGCTCAGGGCCAGTTGCTGGGCGATGTCGTTGACGTTGGCGCCCTGGGCCAGACGCTCGAACACCGAGAACTCGCGCTCGGACAGCAGCGAATGCAATGGACGGGTGTCGGTCAGGCCGACTTCAAAGACCATCCGGTCGGCCAGCTCCGGGTCAATGTAGCGCCCGCCGGCGGCGACTTTACGAATGGCGGTCAGCAGCAACGCAGGATCGCTGTCCTTGGTCGCGTAACCCGCTGCGCCCACCTTCAGCGCGCGGGCAGCCATCTGCGCTTCATCGTGCATCGACAGCACCAGAATCGCCGGCGGATTGTTCAGCGCGCGGATCCGCGGGATCGCCTCCAGACCGTTGACCCCAGGCATCGAGATGTCCAGCAGCACCACCTCGCACGGCACACTGCGCAGGGTTTCCAGCAACTGCTCGCCATTGCTCGCCTCGCCCACCACTTGCAGATCCTTGGCCAGGCCGATCAATTGCTTGATCCCTTCACGGACGATGGTGTGGTCTTCGGCTACCAGTACACGGATCACGTTCTTCTCCAGAATTCAGACATACACAGATCCCTGTGGGAGCGAGCTTGCTCGCGAAGGCATCAGTCCAGACACCACAACATGTCAAACCTCACTCACCGGCACCCGCACCACCAGACTCGTGCCCTCCCCCGGCTCACTCTCAAGCAGCAAGCGCCCGCCCATGATCAGCACGCGCTCGCGCATGCCCACCAGGCCAAAGGAAGTCGGCCGATCGGTGGCGGCGACGAAACCTACGCCATCATCACTGACCGTCAGACACAATTCATCGCCTTCCAGCACCAGCGTCAGTTCCACAGTATGCGCCTGGGCATGGCGCATCACATTGGTCAGCGCCTCCTGCAAAATCCGGAACAGCCCGATCGCCTTGGCATCGCTGAGCGCCGGCAGATTGTCCGGCACCTGCACCAGACACGGAATCTGCGTACGCGCTTCAAACCGCCGTGCCTGCCACTCAATCGCCGAGGCGATCCCGGCATCGAGAATCGGCGGACGCAGCGCCGTCGCCACGTCGCGCACCAGCTGAAACAACTGGGCGATCAGGCGTTTCATGCTGTTCAACCGCTCGTTCAGCCCCGGGTCGAGTTGCGCATAGGCCAGCTCGCACATCGAGGTTTCCAGTTTCAGCACCGTGAGCATTTGCCCCAGCTCATCGTGCACTTCCCGGGCAATGCGCGCCTTCTCTTCTTCACGCACGCTCTCAAGGTGCGCCGACAGCTCGCGCAGTTGCTCGCGGGACGCGGCCAGTTCCAGTTCGATGCGCTTGCTTTCGCTGATGTCCCAGACAATACCGTCCCAGACATAGGCACCGTCCTCCAGTTGCCGGGTGATCGCCTTGATCTCGGCCCAGCGCTGTTCACCCTGACGGGTGAGGATACGGCCCTGCCACGACCAGTCGCTGTCGGTGTCCAGCGCTTGATCCTGGGTCTGGTGATAACTGGCCTTGTCGTCGGGGTGCACCAGACTGCGCAGGCCCATGTCACGGTGCGCGATGGCGGCCGGTGCGTAACCGACCAGGCTCTCGCTGCCCTCACTGATGTAGGCGAAATCGATCTGCCCGGTCACCGGCGCGCGTTCGAGGCGGAACACCAGCCCCGGCACGTTGGCGGCGATGCCCTGCAGGCGCGCTTCACTTTCCTGCAAGGCGGCCAGCGCGCGGCGGCGCTCGGTGACGTCGGTGAGATAAACCACCAGGTACTCGCTGTCGCGAAACCGCAGGAAACTCAGCGAGACGTCCGCCGGCAGGACGCTGCCATTGGCGCGCACGCAACTGGTTTCAAAGCTCAGCGGCCCTTCTTCACTGGCCCGTGCGCGTTTCCACAGGTTGAGCCAGCGGTCCATGTGCAGGCCGGGTTCGAAATCGATCAGCGGTCGTTCGATGAGCGCGCCCTGTGGATAACCGAGCATGCTTTCCGCCGCGCGGTTGGCGTAGCGCACATGGCTGTCCCAATTGACCCAGAGAATGCCGACGGTGCTTTGGTCGATGGAAAACTGCGTCAGGCGCAGAGCCTCTTCGCTGGCTGCGCGCAGCGCGATGTCTTCGCGCGCTGCCAGTAATCGATGTTCAAGGCTGTGCTGCTGACGCCGCTGCCACCAGACGATGGCGATGCAACTGAGCAGCAACACGGCAAACAGCAGGCTGAGGTTCTGCCAGAACCCCGGCGACTCCGACAGACGCGGATACTTGGGTTGCAGCCATTGCGTGTGCAGGCGCTCCAGATCCTTGGCCGGGATCGCCCGCAAGGCGCTTTCGACAATCGCGGCCAGCTCCGGCCAGTCGCGCCGCGTGGCGACCCGCAACAGTTGCGGCAGCCCGATATCACCGACCACCACCAACCCGGCGAACTCAGGTTCCGCGGACAACCGCCCGAGCTGCGCTTCATCTATCACGGCGTAGGACGCCTGCTGACTCAGCAGCAATTGCAGCGCCTGACGCTCCAGCGGCACACCCTGCAGATTCAGGTGAGGATAATTGCTGCGCAAATAATCGGCGGTGGCGCTGGGCATGCGCACGGCGACGCGGGCCAGGCTGTCGACTTTCTCCAGCTCCACCACACCGCTGCTCTTCTGGTCGCTGACCACCAGTTGCGGCACACGCATGTAAGGATCGGAAAACAACCACAGACGCAGTGCACCCGGGGTCTGGGTCAGGCCCGGGGCGATGTCGATTTCGCCGTCGCGGGCAGCCTCTTCCAGTTGCGCCAGATCCTGAAAGTTGCGCCAGCTCAGCTCGACGTTCAACGTCTTGGCCAGTGACTTCATCAGTTCGACGTTGGCCCCGGACAGTCGCTGCAGGCGCCGATCGTATTGCGCGTACGGCGCCTGCAGGACCAGACCGACGCGCAGCTCACGGTGCTGCGCCAGCCACTGCTGCTCGCTGAACGTCAACGACGCGCCGTGCGCTGCCGGCGCAGACGCCGCCCAGCCCATCAAGGGAAAACACAACCAGCCGATAACCCACAGGCAGCAAAAACGCATCATTGAAGTCTCGTACACTGACAAATTCTGACCAACCCATTAGGCTGCCGGGATACTTTTCTGGCCTGGAATAACCGATGCCCTCTGTCTACCGCCTGGCAATGCCAGCATTGTGCCTGTCGCTGATCCTGCCTTGTGCGTTTTCCGTCGAAGCTGCCGACCCGGCGCCCGCCTCCACGGCCGAGCAACCGGCCGCCGAAAAACCGGCTGAACGCCAGCCACTGCTTGAGCGTAGTCAGGAAGAGGCCGCGGCACTCGAACGCAAAGTCCCGGCGCAAGAGCAACAACAATTGCAGGCCGGCGCCGACACCTTCCTCGCGCTGTGGAAACCGGCCAACACCGCCGAGCCAAAAGGTGCGGTGATTATCGTCCCCGGCGCTGGCGAAACGGCTGACTGGCCGCAAGTCATCGGCCCGCTGCGACGCAAACTGCCCGACGTCGAGTGGAGCAGCCTGAGTATCACCTTGCCCGACCTGCAAAGCGATGCCATCGCACCGCGAGTGATTGCAGCCCCGGCAGCACCGAAAGTCCCTGAAAGCGGCAGCAAGGATTCCACCACCGCGCAACCGATCGAGCAGGCCGCAGGTGGTGAAGCGGACGTTGCAGATCAAGTGGTTGCCGAAACCAGCGAAGAGCAAGCCAAGGCTGACGCCGAACGTATCTTCGCCCGTATCGACGCCGCGATTGGCTACGCCGAACAGCAAAGTGCCCGGCACATCGTGGTGCTGGGGCACGGCACTGGCGCTTATTGGGCGGCGCGGTTTCTGAGCGAGCGGCAGACAGCCCAGGTGGAAAAATTCGTCATGGTCGACGCCCAGGCACCGGCCAAGGCCCAACCGCAACTGGCCGAGCTGACGCCGACATTGAAGCTGCCGACGGCCGACATTTTCTACATGGACAAGTCGCTGGACCGCAACGCAGCACTGGAGCGCATGCAGGCCAGCAAGCGCTTGAAGACCTCGGCATTCAGCCAGGTGGCGCTCAAGGCGTTGCCGGACAACAAGGCCGAGCAGGAACAACTGTTTCGTCGGGTTCGCGGTTGGTTGAATCCGCAGAAGACTGACTGACAGACCGAGTCGCCCCATTCGCGAGCAAGCCCGCTTCCACCCTGATCGAGTTCCACCAGTTGGAATGCGATCAGGGTGGAAGCGGGCTTGCTCGCGAAGAGGCCCTCATCAACAACTCATCTCTATCGATCAGCGAAAATCCCGCCGCGCCCGAATCAGGGTAAACGCGTTGTGCAGCTCGCGGGTTTTCTCGGTCGCCTCACGCACCTGTTCCGGCGTCGCACCGCTGCCGGCAATCTTGTCCGGATGATGACGGCTGAGCAGGCGCCGGTACGCTCGCTTGATCTGCGCCGGTTCGCTGGTTGCCGACACACCAAGCAGGCGCATCGCTTCCTGATAGCTCACCGCCGCACTGACAATAGGGCGCTTGTTCGGCTCGTAATCACTGGCCAGCGCCTGTATCTGGTGCGTTGTCCAACCCAGCCACTTGCCCCACTGCGCCAACAGTTCACGCTCACTGACGCCCGCGCGGCCGTCGGCCCAGACCATCCGCCAGCAGGCACGCAACACGCCTTCGGCCGCATGGGGCTGGGCACTCAGGCGCCGCAGATAACCGCGCAAGCGGTCACCGCCGGACTTGCCGCGATTGAACGCGGCGATCGCCCGACGCCGCGCCGGCTCGCTCATTTCCAGAGCGTTCATTTCATTGCGCGCCTGCTGGATATGGCCGTCCGTCACCCGTCCATCGCTCTTGGCCAGACGCCCGAGCAAGACGAACAGCAGTTCGTCGTTGCGCAGCATCGGCCGTCCACCAAGTTTTTCCCGCAGATGTCCCCAGCTCTGCAAATGCAGGCGCCGATCCAGCGCTTGCCCCAACAACGCCCCAAGCATGGCCCCCGGAATGCTGGCAATGGCAAAACCCGCTCCGGCTCCAATCAGAGTCCCTGGCCACAACATATCAACGACTCGCTTTTATCAATGCTTCAGCTTCGGCCAGACGCTCATGCGTACCGACATCGACCCAGTGACCCTTCAGGCGCTCGCCCGTGACCTGTCCTTCTGCCATCGCGTTGCGCAGCAGCGGCGCAAGCTTGAACGCGCCGTCCGTGCAGCCATCGAACAATTGCGGATGCAGGACCGCGATGCCGCTGTAGGTCAGGGTTGGCGCGTCCGGCTGGCCATCGATCACCTGACCGTTGGCCAAGGTGAAATCGCCGTTCGGGTGATGCGCCGGGTTGTCCGCCAGCACCAGGTGGGCCAGACCGTTGATCGGTTGATGCAGCACGCTGAAGTCATAGTCGGTCCAGATATCACCGTTGACCACCAAAAACGCGTCATCACCGAGCAACGGCAAGGCCCGGAAAATCCCGCCACCGGTTTCCAGCGGCTCGCCTTCCGGCGAGTACTGGATGCTCACGCCGTACTTCGAGCCGTCGCCCAGATAGTCCTCGATCTGCTGACCGAGCCAGGCATGGTTGATCACGACTTCGCTGAAACCGGCCGCCGCCAGCGCGCGCAGGTGATATTCGATCAATGGCACGCCGCCGGCACGCACCAGCGGTTTAGGGGTGGTCAGGGTCAGCGGGCGCATGCGCTCGCCCTTGCCTGCCGCCAGAATCATTGCCTTCATGCCGTCACTCCGCCACGCAGACTGGCGAACAACGCCTGCAGATCCGCCAGTTCAGGACGACGCGCGATCACCGCTTCTATATAGGCAAAGAAACGCGGCACGTCGGCCAGATAACGCGGCTTGCCATCGCGATGGCAGATGCGGGCAAAAATGCCGATGACTTTCAGGTGACGCTGCACGCCCATCAGGTCGCTGGCACGCAGGAAGTCTTCGAAGTCAGGCTGCACTGGAATGTTCAGCGCCGAGGCTTGCTCCCAGTAACGTTGCAGCCAGCCGCGCACGCGCTCTTCAGGCCAACTGAGGAAGGCGTCCTTGAACAGGCAGGTCACGTCGTAGGTCACCGGGCCGTAGACCGCATCCTGGAAATCCAGCACGCCGGGATTCGGCTCGCTGAGCATCAGGTTGCGCGGCATGTAGTCGCGGTGCACCAGCACTTTCGGTTGGGCCAGGGCGCTGTCGATCAACAGATCACTGATCTGCTGCCATTGTTGTTGCTGAGCCGCGTCGAACTCCACGCCGAGTTCACGTTTCACGTACCACTCGGGGAACAGTTCCAGCTCGCGACGCAGCAGCGCGACGTCGTAACTCGGCAGCGGTGCCACCATCGGCAATTGCTGAAAAGCCAGCAGAGCCTGCAGGGCATCGCTGAACAACGCGTCGGCATTTTCGCTGTCGATCACGTCCAGATAGGTCTTGTTGCCCAGGTCATTGAGCAAAAGAAATCCGCGTTCGAGGTCTTCGGCATAAATTTTCGGCACGTTAATTCCGGATTTCGCCAGCAAAAAGGCGATATCCACGAACGGTTTGCAGTTTTCCTGAGGGGGCGGCGCGTCCATCACGACGAAGCTGCGGCCCTCTCCTTCCCAGCGGAAATAACGCCGGAAACTCGCGTCACTGCTGGCCGCGGTCAACGTGGCCGGGGGCACGGTGCCCCAGCCCTGATCCGCAAACAGGATTGCCAACTGCTCATCGAGCCAAACTTTCAGGTGTTGCAAGCGTACATCTTGGTCAGGCATTGCAAGGGTCTCCGACGGCGCTAGCCGTCAAGCGGGTCATGCTTTATTATCCAGCATCTTTTTCAGACCATCGAGAGGCGTGCGGCCCACACCGCGGGCAGATGGCACGCAGGAAGCCCGGACTAATAAGATGGCATTGAAATCCCCCGCGTTTCGTAAAAAATTTCCGTTGTTGGTAACCGGCAGTCTGCTGGCTATGCAACCTCTGGCCAGTCAATTCGTTGTTGCCGCCGAGCAGTATGACTGCGCCGTCTCGGCAACGGGTGGCTGGGCGTGTGCGCCCAAGGCGCCGGCCGCTGCATTGCCGCCGCGTCCGGTGCATGACGGCAGCGCTGTCAGCGCCGCCGGCGAAGCCCCGGCCCAGAACGGTTCCACTTCCGACACCGGCGCCAAGCCTGTGCTGGTCACCGAAGCCAAGGGCCGCGGCCTGAAATCCCGTAGCGAAGACTACAGTCACCTCGACTGGGTTCCGCGCGAGAAGCTCACCGCCGCCCAATTGGCCGAGACCGGTCCTTACTGCTCTGGTTCCTATATCGAACCGATTCGTCCTGGCATGAATGACAAGACGAATAAAAGTGACGCACCGACCTTTATCGGCGCCAAGGCCTCGCGCTACAACACCGAAGATCAGGTGGGTACGCTGGCCGGCGACGTGGTGCTGCGTCAGGGCAGCATGCAGGTCGAGTCCGACGAGGCCAGCCTGTATCAGGCCGAGAGCCGCGCCGAACTCAACGGCGACGTACGCATCCGCGACAACGGCGCGCTGATCGTCGGCGACCACGCCGATGTGCAGCTCGACACCGGTGAAGCCAAGGTCGACAACGCCGAATACGTGATGCACAAATCGCGCATCCGCGGTAATGCGCTGTACGCCAAGCGCGCCGAAAACGCGATCATCCGCTTGAAGGACGGCACGTACACCACGTGCGAACCGAACAGCAACGCGTGGCAGCTCAAGGGCAACAACATCACCCTGAACCCGGCCACCGGCTTCGGTACCGCGACCAACGTGACGCTGCGGGTCAAGGACATTCCGATCCTGTACACGCCGTACATCTACTTCCCGATCGACGACCGTCGCCAGTCGGGCTTCCTGCCGCCGACCATCGGCACCGGCAGCGATACCGGCTTCACGCTGGTCACCCCGTACTACTTCAACCTGGCGCCAAACTACGACGCCACGTTGTACCCGCGTTACATGAGCAAGCGCGGCATGCTGGTCGAAGGCGAGTTCCGCTACCTGACCAAGACCAGCGAAGGTCAGTTCGGTGCGGCGTATCTGAACGACGAAGATACCGATCGCAGCAAGCAGACCGACTACGAAAAGAATCGCTACATGTACAACTGGCAGCACAAGGGTGGTCTCGACTCCCGTGTGATGACTCAGGTTGACTACACCAAGATCAGCGATCCGTACTATTTCCAGGACCTGACCACCGATCAGATCGGTGTGAAGAGCGCCGACTACGTGAATCAGCAGGGTTCGGTGACCTACCGTGGCGACAGCTATACCGCTCGCTTGAACGCTCAGCAGTACCAACTGGCTACTGTTTCGAACATCACGCCGTACGGTCGACTGCCGCAGATCACCTTCAATGGTCAACTGCCATATCACCCGGAAGGTTTGAACTTCGATTACGAGACCGAAATCGTCCGTTTCGATCGTGATCTGCAGAATGGCAACTTCGTAAATGAAGACGGCACTACTGCCCCGCGCCTCGATACCAATATTCAGGGTCTGGCGCGCGCCAACGGTGATCGCCTGAACCTGAAACCAGGTGTCAGCCTGCCGATGAACTGGACCTATGGCTTCCTCAAGCCATCGCTCAAGTACCAGTACACCCAGTACCAACTGGATCTGGACGGTACCGGCAAGTCGCAGATTGCTGCGCAAAACGCTGAGCAGAACAAACTCAACGGCACCTTCGACAGCAACCAGAGCCGTGGCGTACCGATCGCCAGCGTCGACAGCGGCCTGTACTTCGACCGCAACACGTCGTACTTCGGCAAGAACTATCGCCAGACCCTGGAACCGCGTCTGTTCTACCTGTATGTACCCAAGGTCGATCAGGAAGACATTCCGGTATTCGATACCAGTGAATACACCTTCAACTACGCGTCGCTGTTCCGTGACAACCGTTTCTCCGGCTCCGACCGTGTCGGCGACGAGAACAAGCTGTCGCTGGGTGTGACCAGCCGCTGGATCGAGGACGACGGTTTCGAGCGTCAACGCATCAGCGTCGGTCAGGCTTACTACTTCAAGGATCGTGAAGTACAACTGCCGGGCATCGCATTCAAGGATCGCAAAGACGCCCAGGCCGACGTATCGCCGTACGCACTGGAATACGAATACCGCTGGAACCGTGACTGGCGTACCACTGCCGACTACAACTGGGACCCGGACAGCCGCAGCCCGCGTTCCGGCAGCGCGATGTTCCACTACCAGCCTGAAGACAACCCGAACAAGGTGGTCAACGTCGGCTATCGCTATCGCAATGACCAGGTTCGTTTCGACCAGAACACCGGTAAATGGTCGGTGGGTGGCGGTGACTACGGCACCCCGGGTCAGCCTGGCTATGTGAAGGACTACTACAAGATCGAGCAGCACGACTTCTCGGTCATCTGGCCGATCGTTCCGCAGTGGAGCGCCATCAGCCGCTGGCAGTACGACTACAACCGCAACCGTACGCTGGAAGCCTTCGGTGGTTTCGAATACGACAACTGCTGCTGGAAACTGCGCCTGATCAACCGTTACTGGGTCAGCTATGACGAGTTCAGTCAGAACGCCCCGGAAAACGAAAAAGGCGACCACGGCGTCTTCCTCCAAATTGTTCTGAAGGGACTCGGCGGCCTGACTGGCGCCAAGGTAGAGAGCTTCCTCGACAAAGGCATCCAAGGTTATCGTCAACGTGAAGACCAAGCTTTCTGATTGTCTGCGCCCGCTGCTGCTGGGCGCGTTGTTCCTGGGTACTGCGGCCAACGCCGCAGTACAGTCCATCGATAAAGTGGTCGCGATCGTTGATAACGACGTGGTCATGCAGAGCCAGCTGGACCAGCGTGTCCACGAAGTTCAGCAGACCATTGCCAAGCGTGGCGGCGGCATGCCGCCTCCGGGCGTGCTGGATCAACAGGTGCTCGAACGCCTGATCGTCGAAAACCTGCAACTGCAGATCGGCGAGCGTTCCGGCATCCGCATTACCGATGAAGAGCTGAACCAGGCTGTCGGCACTATTGCCCAGCGCAACAACATGACCGTGGATCAATTCCGCGCTGCTCTGGCTCACGACGGTCTGAACTATGACGACGCTCGTGACCAGATCAAACGCGAAATGATCATCAGCCGTGTACGTCAGCGTCGCGTGGCAGAACGCATTCAGGTCTCCGAGCAGGAAGTGAAGAACTTCCTCGCTTCCGACCTGGGCAAGATGCAGCTGTCCGAAGAACTGCACCTGGCCAATATTCTGATCCCGACCCCGGAAAGCGCCAGCTCTGAAGCGATTCAGAGTGCCGCACGCCAGGCGATGGAGGTTTACCAGCAGCTCAAGCAAGGCGCTGACTTCGGCCAGATGGCCGTAGCCAAGTCCGGCAGCGACAACGCACTGGAAGGCGGCGACATGGGCTGGCGTAAAGCCGCGCAACTGCCACCACCGTTCGACCGCGAGTTGAGCAGCATGGCCGTTGGCGACATCACCCAACCTGCACGCACCCCGGGTGGTTTTATCATCCTTAAAGTGCTGGCAAAACGTGGTGGCGAAAGCCAGATGAGCGACGAAGTCCATGTACGCCACATTTTGGTCAAGCCAAGTCCGATTCGTGACGAAGCCAAGACCAAGGCACTGGTTCAATCGCTGTATGAGCGCATTCTGGCGGGCGAAGATTTTGCCACTCTGGCGAAAAGCTACTCCGAAGATCCGGGCTCGGCGCTCAACGGTGGTGATCTGACCTGGATCGATCCGAACGCACTGGTACCGGAATTCCGTGAAGTCATGAACAAGACCCCACAAGGTCAACTGTCCAAGCCATTCCAGACCCAATACGGCTGGCATGTTCTGGAAGTCCTTGGTCGTCGCGCTACCGACAGCACCGAAAAAGCCCGCGAGCAACAGGCAATGACTGTTCTACGTAACAAGAAATACGATGAAGAGCTGCAGAACTGGCTGCGTCAGATTCGTGAAGAAGCCTACGTAGAAATCAAACTCCCTGGCGCAGACCAGGCAGCGCAGTGAAACCCAAGCGTTTCGCGCTGACACCCGGCGAACCAGCCGGCATCGGTCCCGACCTGTGCCTGCTGCTCGCCTCGCAAGCCCAGCCACATCCCCTGATTGCCATCACCAGCCGCGACCTGCTCCTTGAGCGGGCCGCGCAGCTGGGGCTGGCTGTCAACTTGCTGGACGTCGGGCCGGGTCACTGGCCGGATGCTCCGGCGCCTGCCAACAGCCTTTACGTCTGGGATACGCCGCTCAGCGCCCCCGTGGTCGCCGGGCAACTGGACAAGGCCAACGCCGCGTTCGTCCTTGAAACCCTGACCCGCGCCGGCAACGGCTGCCTGAACGGCGATTTCGCCGGGATGATCACTGCGCCCGTACACAAGGGCGTGATCAACGAATCCGGCATCCCGTTCTCCGGGCACACGGAATTTCTCGCTGACCTGACCCACACCGCCCAAGTGGTGATGATGCTCGCCACCCGCGGTTTGCGCGTGGCACTGGTCACCACCCACCTGCCCCTGCGCGAGATTGCCGACGCAATCACACCAGAACGGCTGGAACGCGTGACGCGGATCCTGCACAGCGACCTGCAAAACAAATTCGGCATCGCCCAACCACGCATTCTGGTCTGCGGACTCAATCCGCACGCCGGTGAAGGCGGACACCTGGGCCATGAAGAAATCGACATCATTGAACCGACATTAGAGCGCCTGCGCGGCGAGGGTATGGACCTTCGTGGCCCGCTGCCTGCCGACACTCTGTTTACCCCCAAATATCTGGAGCACTGCGACGCAGTGCTGGCGATGTACCACGACCAGGGCCTGCCCGTGCTGAAGTACAAAGGCTTCGGCGCCGCAGTCAACGTGACCCTCGGCCTGCCGATCATCCGCACTTCGGTCGATCACGGCACCGCCCTGGATCTGGCCGGTAGCGGCAAGATCGACACCGGCAGCCTGCAGGTCGCCCTGGAAACCGCCTACCAGATGGCCGAGACCCGTTTATGACCGAGCAATACCAACACAAGGCGCGCAAACGCTTTGGCCAGAACTTTCTGCACGATGCCGGCGTCATCGACCGCATCCTGCGCTCCATCAGCGCCAAGCCTGACGACCGCCTGCTGGAAATCGGCCCCGGCCAGGGCGCACTGACCGCCGGCCTGCTCAACTCCGGCGCGCAACTCGACGTGGTGGAACTGGACAAGGACCTGATCCCGATCCTCAACCAGCAGTTCGCCGGCAAGAGCAACTTCAACCTGCACCAGGGCGACGCGCTGAAGTTCGACTTCAATACGCTGAATGCCGCACCGAACAGCCTGCGCGTGGTCGGCAACCTGCCGTACAACATCTCCACGCCATTGATTTTTCACCTGCTGAACAACGCCGGCATCATTCGCGACATGCACTTCATGTTGCAGAAGGAAGTGGTCGAGCGTCTGGCGGCGGGCCCGGGTGGCGGTGACTGGGGTCGCCTGTCGATCATGGTTCAGTACCACTGCCGCGTAGAGCACCTGTTCAACGTGGGGCCGGGCGCGTTCAACCCGCCGCCGAAAGTCGACTCGGCTATCGTCCGTCTGGTGCCGCACGCAGTACTGCCGCACCCGGCCAAGGATCATCGCCTGCTGGAACGCGTCGTTCGCGAAGCCTTCAACCAGCGCCGCAAGACCCTGCGCAATACCCTCAAGCAATTGATGACCGCCGCCGAGATCGAAGCCGCCGGTGTCGATGGCAGCCTGCGTCCCGAGCAACTGGACCTGGCCGCGTTCGTGCGCCTGGCCGACAAGCTCAGCGAACAAGCCCCCGCCGCCGACTGACAGGCGATGAACGCTATCGGGCAGGACGCCACTCTGGTTTACTGCCCGATACTTGCCTAGACTGATTCCCCATCAGCTACGCCTCGCGTTCCGCTTTGCTTAAGGCCCTTTTGCATGTCCGATCCTCGCTATCAGGTCGATGTCAGTGTCGTCACCCACTATCTGGCAGACCAATCGCAACCCGAGCACGACCGCTTCGCCTTCGCCTACACCATCACCGTGCAGAACAACGGCGAGCAGCCCGCGCGCCTGATGTCGCGACACTGGGTGATCACCGACGGTGACGGCCATGTCGAAGAGGTTCGCGGTGCAGGCGTCGTCGGCCAGCAACCGCTGATCGACGCCGGCAAAAGCCACACCTACAGCAGCGGTACGGTCATGACCACCAAGGTCGGCACCATGCAGGGCACCTACGAAATGGTCGCCACCGATGGCAAACATTTCGACGCAATCATCAAGCCCTTCCGCCTCGCCGTGCCCGGAGCCCTGCACTGATGACGACGTACGCCGTGGGCGATCTGCAAGGCTGCCTTGAACCGCTCAAGTGCCTGCTCAGGCAAGTGGCGTTCGACCCGGCGCACGATCGGCTCTGGCTGGTCGGCGATCTGGTCAACCGTGGCCCGCAATCGCTGGAGACCCTGCGTTTTCTCTATGGCATGCGCGACTCGCTGGTCTGCGTGCTCGGCAACCATGACCTGCACCTGCTGGCTGTCAGCAGGCACGTCGAGCGTCTGAAAAAGTCCGACACCCTGCGCGAGATCCTCGAAGCCCCCGACGGCCCTGCACTGCTTGAATGGCTGCGCCAGCAAAAGCTGGTGCACTACGATGAGCAGCGCGATGTCGTCATGGTCCACGCCGGCATCCCGCCGCAATGGTCGCTACGTCGCGCCTTGAAGTGCGCTGACGAAGTGGAAACGGCTTTGCGTGATGACAATCTGCTTCCGGTGTTTCTTGACGGCATGTACGGCAATGAACCCGCCAAATGGGACAACGATCTCAAAGGCGTCACCCGCCTGCGCGTGATCACCAACTATTTCACCCGTATGCGTTTCTGCACCGCCGACGGCAAGCTCGACCTCAAAAGCAAGGAAGGCCTCGATACCGCACCGCCAGGTTACAAACCGTGGTTCCAGCACAAAGAGCGCAAGACCCGCGGTCTGCGCATCATTTTCGGCCACTGGGCCGCGCTGGAAGGCGATGTCCACGAACCCGGCATCTCGGCACTGGACACCGGTTGTGTCTGGGGCGGCAGCCTGACCCTGATGAACGTCGACAGCGGCGAGCGCGTGTCGTGCAAATGCGATGAACACGGTGGCCTTGCACCAACCGTCGCACCACTTATCCCCGAAACGTCGCCAGTCAGCGCCCCGCGTTAGACTGCACATTCTGCCGAGCTACAGGAACCCGCCATGAGCGAATTCAAACGAATCCCCCCGGAACAGGCCCAGGCCCTGCGTGAGCAAGGTGCCGTGGTAGTCGATGTCCGCGACCCTGCGACTTTTGCCGCCCTGCATATCACTGGTTCGAAGCATCTGGACAACCACTCACTGCACGCTTTCATTCAAGGCGCCGATCTCGATGCACCGACTGTTGTCGTCTGCTACCACGGCAATTCCAGCCAGGGTGCGGCGGCCTACCTGATCAGTCAGGGCTTCTCCGACGTCTACAGCATGGACGGCGGCTTTGAGTTATGGCGTACGACTTATCCGTCGAAAACCGCGCAAGGCACCACCGAATAATTTTTTTGTCACGTGCAGGCCCCGGCTGCCGTGGGCCTGCGCGCGGCAGACGAACGGTCTGCCACACATAATTACGTATCTCGCCTTTACCTCCCGAATTCCCAACTATCCTTAAGCCCAGGCCATCCAAAACAGGGGAGAGCCGGTACACCGGCGCACGGGTCATCGGGAGTGACTTTCAAGGTTGTCGACCGCGAAAGTGTTCTGGGGGGTAAACAAGCGGCCACCGCGGCTGCTTGCCAGCATCGACTGAGTGATCCGGCGTCGGCTCCACGTATCGAGCGAGGTGACGTCATGAGTATCTTTAGCCACTTCCAACAACGCTTCGAGTCCACACGCCAGGAAGAACTCTCGCTGCAGGAGTACCTGGAGCTGTGCAAAAAGGACCGCAGCGCTTACGTTTCCGCCGCCGAGCGTCTATTGATGGCAATTGGCGAACCCGAGCTGCTCGACACATCGACCAACTCGCGGCTGTCGCGGATCTTCTCCAACAAGGTGATTCGTCGCTATCCGGCCTTTGAAGACTTCCACGGGATGGAAGAATGCATCGACCAGATCGTCTCGTATTTCCGCCATGCCGCCCAAGGCCTGGAAGAGAAGAAACAGATCCTCTATCTGCTCGGCCCCGTCGGTGGCGGTAAATCGTCGCTGGCCGAGAAGCTGAAACAGCTGATGGAAAAAGTGCCCTTCTACGCGATCAAGGGCTCACCGGTATTCGAATCCCCTCTGGGTCTGTTCAACGCCACCGAAGATGGCGCGATTCTCGAGGAAGACTTCGGCATCCCACGGCGCTACCTGAACACCATCATGTCGCCCTGGGCGACCAAACGCCTGGCCGAATTCGGCGGCGACATCAGCCAGTTCCGCGTGGTCAAGCTGTATCCGTCGATCCTCAACCAGATCGCCGTGGCCAAGACCGAACCGGGTGATGAGAACAACCAGGACATCTCGGCACTGGTCGGCAAGGTCGACATCCGCAAACTCGAGGAATACCCACAGAACGACGCCGACGCCTACAGCTACTCCGGTGCGCTGTGCCGGGCCAACCAGGGGCTGATGGAATTCGTCGAAATGTTCAAGGCACCGATCAAGGTGCTGCACCCGTTGCTGACCGCTACCCAGGAAGGCAACTACAACAGTACCGAAGGCCTGGGGGCGATTCCGTTTACCGGGATTCTGCTCGCTCACTCCAACGAATCGGAGTGGCACACCTTCCGTAACAACAAGAACAACGAAGCGTTCATCGACCGGATCTACATCGTCAAGGTGCCGTACTGCCTGCGGGTCAGCGACGAAGTGAAGATCTACGACAAGCTGCTGTTCAACAGCTCCCTGGCCAAGGCCCACTGCGCACCCGACACCCTGAAGATGCTGGCGCAGTTCACCGTGCTCTCACGCCTCAAGGAGCCGGAAAACTCCAATATCTATTCGAAAATGCGCGTCTACGACGGGGAAAACCTCAAGGACACCGATCCGAAGGCCAAATCGATCCAGGAATACCGCGACTCGGCCGGCGTCGACGAGGGCATGAACGGTCTGTCGACCCGCTTCGCGTTCAAGATCCTGTCCAAAGTGTTCAACTTCGATCCGCATGAAATCGCCGCCAACCCGGTGCACCTGCTCTATGTGCTGGAACAGCAGATCGAACAGGAACAGTTCCAGGCCGAGACCCGCGAACGCTACCTGCGCTACCTCAAGGAATACCTGGCACCGCGTTATATCGAATTCATCGGCAAGGAGATCCAGACCGCGTACCTGGAGTCTTACAGCGAGTACGGTCAGAACATCTTCGACCGCTACGTGCTGTATGCGGACTTCTGGATTCAGGATCAGGAATATCGCGATCCGGAAACCGGCGAGATTCTCAACCGCGTGGCATTGAACGAAGAACTGGAGAAAATCGAAAAACCGGCCGGCATCAGCAATCCGAAGGATTTTCGCAACGAAATCGTCAACTTCGTATTACGGGCCCGGGCCAACAACAACGGCAAGAACCCGACCTGGCTCAGCTACGAAAAACTGCGGGTGGTCATCGAGAAGAAAATGTTCTCGAACACCGAGGACCTGCTGCCAGTCATCAGCTTCAATGCCAAGGCCAGCAAAGAGGATCAACAGAAACACAACGACTTCGTTACTCGAATGGTCGAACGCGGCTACACCGACAAACAGGTACGACTGCTGTCCGAGTGGTATCTGCGGGTCAGAAAATCACAGTAAACCGCGGCCGGTCAGACCGGTTGTCGTCAGCCCGAGGCCTGTGCGCGAATTTTCTGCTACACAGGCCTCTGGAAGGTGTTCGCAAGTCGGTAGCGAGGTACAGGCAGCATCCAGAGCGCTTGGGGGAGCGTGTACGCCCCTTGGCATTCGGTTCCATGCTGCATGACCGCTCGCCCCTTTGCAGGACAGCTTCTAAGGAGCAGTCATGAGCTATGTGATCGACCGACGTCTCAATGGCAAGAACAAGAGCACGGTGAACCGTCAGCGTTTCCTGCGGCGTTACCGTGATCACATCAAGAAGGCTGTCGAAGAGGCGGTCAGCCGGCGTTCCATCACTGACATGGAACATGGCGAACAGATCAGCATTCCCGGTCGCGACATCGACGAACCGGTGCTTCACCACGGCCGCGGCGGCAAGCAGACCGTGGTTCACCCCGGCAACAAGGAATTCACCGCCGGCGAACACATCGCCAGGCCACCCGGGGGTGGCGGCGGACGCGGGCCGGGCAAGGCTGGCAACTCCGGCGAGGGCATGGACGAATTCGTCTTCCAGATCACCCAGGAAGAGTTCCTCGAATTCATGTTCGAAGACCTCGAACTGCCCAACCTGGTAAAACGCAATCTGAGCGGCACCGATACCTTCAAGACCGTGCGCGCCGGGATCAGCAACGAAGGCAATCCGTCGCGGATCAACATCATCCGCACCCTGCGCTCGGCCCACGCACGGCGCATTGCGCTGTCCGGCAGCAGCCGTGCCAAGCTGCGCGAAGCCAAAGAGGAACTCGCGCGACTCAAACGTGAAGAACCAGACAACTTCGGTGATATTCAGGAAATTGAAGCGGAAATCGAGCGGCTCAGCGCGCGCATCCATCGCGTGCCGTTTCTCGATACCTTCGACCTCAAGTACAACCTGCTGATCAAGCAACCCAACCCCAGTTCCAAGGCTGTCATGTTCTGCCTGATGGACGTTTCCGGCTCCATGACCCAGGCCACCAAGGACATCGCCAAGCGCTTTTTCATCCTGCTGTATCTGTTCCTCAAGCGGAACTACGACAAGATTGACGTAGTGTTCATCCGCCATCACACCAGTGCCCGGGAAGTAGACGAAGAAGAGTTCTTCTATTCACGGGAAACCGGCGGCACCATCGTGTCCAGCGCCCTGAAACTGATGCAGGAGATCATGGCCGAGCGCTATCCAAGCAACGAGTGGAACATCTATGCCGCGCAAGCCTCCGACGGCGACAACTGGAACGATGACTCGCCGATCTGCCGCGACATCCTGATCAATCAGATCATGCCGTTTGTGCAGTACTACACTTATGTGGAGATCACCCCACGCGAACATCAGGCCCTCTGGTACGAATACGAACGCATCGCCGAAGCCTTTTCCGACACGTTTGCCCAGCAGCAGCTGGTCTCGGCCGGGGATATTTATCCGGTCTTCCGTGAACTCTTCCAGCGCAGGTTAGTGACATGACCGCCAAAGAGCAGAAACGCCAACCCATTTCCACCGGCTCCGAATGGACGTTCGAGCTGATTCAGGCCTATGACCGCGAGATCAGCCGGCTCGCCGATCGCTACGCGCTGGATACCTATCCCAACCAGATCGAAGTGATCACCGCCGAACAGATGATGGATGCCTATGCTTCAGTGGGCATGCCGCTGGGCTACCACCACTGGTCCTACGGCAAACACTTCCTCAGCACCGAGAAATCCTACAGTCGCGGGCAGATGGGGCTGGCCTACGAGATTGTGATCAACTCGGACCCGTGCATCGCCTACCTGATGGAAGAAAACACCATCTGCATGCAGGCGCTGGTGGTGGCTCACGCGTGCTACGGCCATAACAGCTTCTTCAAGGGCAACTACCTGTTCCGCACCTGGACCGACGCCAGTTCGATCATCGATTACCTGGTGTTCGCCAAGCAGTACATCATGCAGTGCGAGGAACGCCACGGTATCGATGCGGTGGAGGACCTGCTCGACTCCTGCCACGCCCTGATGAACTACGGCGTCGACCGCTACAAACGCCCGTATCCGATTTCCGCCGAAGAAGAGCGCCGGCGGCAGAAGGATCGCGAAGAACACCTGCAGAAGCAGATCAATGATCTGTGGCGCACCATCCCCAAAGGCGCGGACAAATATAGCGACAAGGACAACGCACGCTTCCCGGCCGAACCGCAGGAAAACATCCTGTATTTCATCGAGAAACATGCCCCGCTGCTGGAGCCGTGGCAGCGGGAAATCGTGCGGATCGTGCGCAAGATCGCCCAGTATTTCTATCCACAACGCCAGACCCAGGTGATGAACGAAGGCTGGGCCACGTTCTGGCACTACACGCTGATGAACGATCTGTATGACGAAGGCCTGGTGACTGACGGATTCATGATGGAATTCCTCACTTCGCACACCAGCGTAGTGTTCCAGCCGGGTTTCGACAGCCCCTACTACAGCGGCATCAACCCTTACGCACTGGGCTTTGCGATGTACCGCGATATCCGGCGCATGTGCGAAGAACCTACCGAGGAAGACCACCGCTGGTTCCCGGACATCGCCGGTACCGACTGGCTCTCCACGATCAAGTTCGCCATGAGCAGTTTCAAGGATGAGAGCTTCATCCTGCAGTACCTGTCACCGAAAGTGATCCGCGATCTGAAGCTGTTCAGCATCCTCGATGACGACCAGAAGGACGACCTGCTGGTGCCGGCGATCCACGACGAAACCGGTTACCGGATCATCCGTGAAACCCTGGCCGCGCAATACAACCTCGGCAATCGCGAACCAAACGTGCAGATCTATAGCATCGACCGGCGCGGCGACCGCTCGCTGACCCTGCGCCATCAGCAACATGATCGCAAACCACTGGGTGACTCAACCGACGAGGTACTGAAGCATCTGCACCGGCTGTGGGGCTTCGACATTCATCTGGAAACCCTGCAGGGTGATCAGATCATGAAAACCCACCACGTACCGCCACGCAATGAACACAGTGAAGGGGATTACGGCAGGCTTGATCTGGCCGTCATTCATCTTTGATCCGGTTTTGGCCTCCGAAAGTCCGGCGCAAGGGTTATCCTGTCGGGCCTACGGAGGTTTTTTATGCAGATTTACAAGGTCGGCGGCGCGGTACGTGATCGCTTGCTCGGACTACCGGTTACCGATATCGATTGGGTGGTGGTCGGGACCACGACAGAAGAGATGCTCGCCCAGGGATTTCGCCCGGTCGGCGCAGATTTTCCGGTGTTTCTTCATCCCAAAACTGGCGAGGAGTACGCCCTTGCCCGCACCGAGCGCAAAAGCGGTCGCGGTTATGGTGGCTTCACTTTTCACGCCAGCCCCGAAGTTACCCTTGAAGAAGACCTCATTCGCCGTGACCTGACGATCAACGCGATGGCCGAGGACCGCCAGCAGAATCTGACCGATCCCTATCACGGCCAACGCGACCTCGAAAATCGAATCCTGCGCCACGTTTCCCCGGCGTTTGCCGAAGATCCCCTCCGTGTATTGCGCGTTGCGCGCTTTGCCGCTCGCTATGCCGGGCTGGGTTTCACCGTCGCTCCAGAGACCCTCGAACTGATGACTCAGCTCAGCGAGTCCGGCGAACTGCAAGCCTTGACCGCCGAGCGCAGCTGGAAAGAGATTTCGCGCGCGCTGATGGAGGATCAGCCACAGGTGTTCATCCAGGTGTTGCGTGACTGCGGCGCCTTGAAGGTCTTGATGCCGGAGGTGGACGCACTGTTCGGCGTGCCGCAGCCGGAGGCCCATCACCCGGAAATCGACAGCGGCATCCACACCCTGAGCGTGCTGGAACAAGCGGCACTGCACAAACAGCCACTGACCGTGCGCTGGGCCTGCCTGCTGCACGACCTCGGCAAAGGCCTGACCCCGGAAGAAGAGTGGCCACGGCACATCGCCCATGAGCATAAAGGACTGAAGTTGATCAAAGCGGTCAACGAACGCTTCAAGGCGCCGAAGGATTGCCAGGAACTGGCACTGCTGGTCGGCCAGTACCACACCCACGGCCACCGGGCTCTGGAGCTGAAGGCGTCGACCTTGCTGGAGTTACTGCAAAGCTTCGACGTTTATCGCCGTCCGCAGCGTTTTGAAGAATTCATCGTTGCCTGCGAGATGGATGCTCGCGGACGCAAGGGACTGGAGCAGCGCAGTTATCCACAGGCGGATTATCTGCGCGGCGCGGCCAAGGTTGCGCGCAGTGTGGCAGTGCAGCCGCTGCTGGAGAAGGGATTCAAAGGGCCGGAACTGGGCGAAGCGCTGAAGCGCGAGCGACTGAAAGCGCTGAAGACCTATAAAGACACGGCGTCAGTCTGAAAAGCTTCGCGAGCAAGCCCGCTCCCACAAGGGGAATGCATTCCAAATGTGGGAGCGGGCTTGCTCGCGAAGGCGGCAGTCAACTCAACGAAGATCCGAAGGCGTGAGTTGCCGCCCGCGCCATTCAAACCCAACCGGCGCCAGCACCTGATCAATCTGCGCCTCGGCCCACAGTGTCGCGAAACTTTTTCCCGCCCCCGGATGCACCCGATCCGGCGCAATCAGCGACAGCGGCCACAGCACAAAAGCGTTTTTCAGAATTTCGGCACGCGGCAGAATCAAACCGTCGAAGTTACCCGTCAGGTCGCCGTACAACAGCACGTCGATATCCAGCGGCAACCCCTTGCGGTCCGGTGCATAGCGACCGTTATCGGCCTCGATGAATTTCAGGCGTCGATCCAGTTCCATCAACGGCAGATCGGTATACGCCGAGACTACGAAGTTGAAGAACGGTCCGCTCTTGATTCCCACCGGCTGACTCTCGAACACCGCCGAACAGCGGATATCCACCAGAAACGTCGCCAAAGCGTCGAGCCCGGCGCGCAAATGGGTTTCGCGCTCGATATTGCTACCGAGCCCGAGGTACACCTGAGTCAGCGACATCCGCGCTCGATCTCCACACCCACGCCACCCTTGGCTGCCGGCACGGCGCCAGGCTTGGTCAGCTTCAGGCGAACCCAGGTGATCTTGAATTCGGCCATCAGCACTTCGACCAGTCGCTCGGCGAAGGTCTCGACCAGTTGGAACTGCGCCTGCTCGGCAAAGGCCTGGATGCGCGTGGAAACACTGGCGTAATCGAGCGCCAGGGTCAGGTCGTCACCGGCCGCAGCCGGGCGATTATCCCAGGCGAAGCTCAGATCAAGACGCAGACACTGTCGGATGCCGCGCTCCCAGTCGTAGGCACCGATCACGGTGTCGACTTCCAGGCCCTCGATAAACACTCTGTCCAAGCACTTTTCTCCGCTGCACGACAAGGGCGCAATGCGCCGTTAGAATCAGGGCGTCCTCGCCCGGAATAGTTAGCATGTTTTGGTTACTGGCGACTCTCGCCTACCTGCTCGGCTCTCTGTCCTTCGCCATTTTGCTCAGCCGCCTGACCGGAAACCCGGATCCGCGAATGAGTGGCTCGGGTAATGCCGGCGCCACCAACATGCTGCGCGTGGCCGGTCGCAAACTCGCGATCCTGACCCTGCTGGGTGATCTGTGCAAAGGCCTTCTGCCGGTGCTGATCGCAGCGACCATGGGCCTTTCGCTGCAGGATCAGGCCTGGATCGGCGTGTGCGCCGTGATCGGTCACCTGTTCCCGCTGTATTTCCGTTTTCGCGGCGGCAAAGGCGTCGCCACGGCTGCCGGCATGCTGCTGGGCCTGTATCCGCCCGCCGCCTTGCTGGCGGTGTGCGCCTGGCTGCTGACGTTCTACCTGACCCGCACCAGCTCACTGGCGGCGCTGATCGCCACACCCCTGACCCTGCCATTGCTGGCCTGGCAGGAGCCGGAGGCGCTGCTGCCGATGAGCGCGTTGACGCTATTGATCGTCTGGCGCCACCGCGGCAATCTACGCGACCTGTTTGCCGGGCGCGAACGGCATTTTTAAATACCGCCCATGAACGCCGCTCATCACAGCGCCGACAACTGCTCCATCGGCCAGCGCGCCTGCACGCTGATCGCCAGACTTTCCTGCTGACCGGCCTGCAAACGCTGGCAACCGGCAAACGCGATCATCGCGCCATTGTCGGTGCAGAACTCGGGACGGGCGTAAAACACATCGCCCTTCATGTCGCCGAGCATCTTTTCCAGCGAAACACGCAACGCCTTGTTGGCGCTGACGCCGCCAGCGATCACCAGACGCTTCATGCCCGCCTGTTTCAGGGCACGCTTGCACTTGATGGTCAAAGTCTCCACCACGGCCTGCTGGAACGCCAGCGCGATGTCGCAACGGGCTTGCTCGCTGTCGTCCCCGGCGCTGACACATTGCTGCCAGGTGTTGAGGGCGAAGGTCTTGAGGCCGCTGAAGCTGAAATCCAGACCCGGGCGATCACACATCGGACGCGGGAAAGTGAAACGTCCTGCAACGCCCTTTTCCGCCAGCTTGGCGATTTCCGGTCCGCCCGGATAATTGAGACCCATCATTTTCGCAGTCTTGTCGAACGCTTCGCCGGCGGCATCGTCGAGAGTCTCGCCGAGCAGGCTGTATTGGCCGATGCCATCGACCTGAACCAGCTGCGTATGACCACCGGAAACCAACAAAGCGACGAACGGGAATTCAGGCGGTTTCGGCTCCAGCATCGGTGCCAGCAAGTGGCCTTCCATGTGGTGCACGCCGAGCGCCGGAATGCCCCAGGCAAACGCCAGCGCCTGGGCGCAGGAAGCACCGACCAGCAGCGCCCCGACCAGGCCAGGACCTGCGGTATAGGCGATGGCGTCGATCTCGGTCGGCACGCAGTCGGCTTCGGCCAACACCTGACGAATCAAGGGCAGCATGCGTTTGACGTGGTCACGCGAGGCCAGCTCCGGTACCACACCGCCATAGGCGCGGTGCAGGTCGATCTGGCTGAACAGCGCGTCGGCCAGCAGGCCGCGTTCACTGTCATATAATGCGACGCCGGTTTCGTCGCAGGAGGTTTCTAATCCCAGTACTAGCATGGGTTTGCGCCTTGTTTAGGCTGAATTCGAAGGCGCGCATAATAGTCGCCGCGTGATGCCCCGACCAGCGGTTTTCGATCAGAGGCTTTGCATTCCGAGCGATGAGGGGTTAACATCCGCAACCCTTAAAAACCGACGTCTTCAAGTGCTCTTTTGCCGCGAGGATGTTGACCCCGGTAATGAATGAAGGTAGCTCTGGATGCCAGCCGTCAAAGTTAAAGAGAACGAACCCTTCGACGTAGCTCTGCGTCGTTTCAAGCGCTCCTGCGAAAAAGCCGGTGTACTGGCTGAAGTTCGTAGCCGCGAATTTTACGAGAAGCCAACTTCTGAGCGTAAGCGCAAAGCAGCAGCCGCTGTTAAGCGTCACGCCAAGAAAGTTCAGCGCGAACAGCGCCGCGCCGTTCGTCTGTACTAATACACAGACGATCGTAGCAAGCTTCTTGCCTAAGCCCGGCCCTCAGCCGGGCTAATGGCATTTGCGTAAAACGCTTGATGCTTCACCGTCGAAGCCGCACACGCGACCGAGACAAAATCGCTTCACCGCGTCAGGCCTGGCTCTTTTGCCAGCGGTGCACGTCTTTTCTGACGAGCCTTTCAAGGCTACTGACGAGCACACCCACTGATTCCTCTCACGACGATCAGCCCAAGGCACCTGCATGCGTGCCCGCTTTATTGAGCTATCCGAGGCCATTCATCGGCCGCCAGCGGATTCAGCGCAACACTTTCAAATAGTCGAAAACTGATGAGTACTAACGTCAGTGGATTTTCGGCAGATACACTTCCCGACAGCGATCACGCAACCGACCACGGTCGAGCCGCCCATTGTGCGCGCCTCATTCAAGACCTGCGTCCAGCCGCCCTTCGCATCGGACTCATTACAGCACAGACGAGAACGCCATGGCCGGGCTGATTCCCCAGAGCTTTATTGACGACCTCCTGAACCGCACCGACATCGTCGATGTGGTCAGCTCGCGCGTGCAACTGAAAAAGGCCGGCAAGAACTACACCGCCTGCTGCCCGTTCCATAAAGAGAAAACCCCGTCGTTCAGCGTCAGCCCCGACAAGCAGTTCTATTACTGCTTCGGCTGCGGTGCCGGCGGCAACGCCCTGGGCTTTCTCATGGACCACGACAACCTGGACTTCCCCCAGGCCGTCGAAGATCTGGCCAAAGCCGCCGGAATGGAAATCCCCCGCGAAGAAAGTGGCCGCCCGCACAAACCGCGGCAGCCGACCGATTCGCCGCTGTACCCACTACTGACCGCCGCCGCCGACTTTTACCGGCAGGCACTCAAGAGCCATCCCGCGCGCAAGGCCGCCGTGGATTACCTCAAGGGCCGCGGACTGACCGGCGAAATCGCCCGGGACTTCGGTCTCGGCTTCGCGCCGCCGGGCTGGGACAACCTGTTCAAACACTTGAGCAGCGACACCTTGCAACAGAAAGCCATGATCGACGCCGGCCTGCTGATCGAGAACGCCGAAACCGGCAAACGCTATGACCGCTTCCGCGATCGCGTGATGTTCCCGATCCGTGACACTCGTGGCCGGATCATCGCTTTCGGTGGCCGGGTACTCGGCGACGACAAGCCGAAATACCTGAACTCGCCGGAAACCCCGGTCTTCCATAAAGGCCAGGAACTCTACGGCCTCTATGAAGCCCGCAAGAACAACCGCAACCTCGACGAAATCATCGTCGTCGAGGGTTACATGGACGTCATCGCTCTGGCCCAACAAGGCCTGAAAAATGCCGTCGCAACGCTGGGTACCG
Organism: Pseudomonas sp. P8_229; assembly: GCF_034008635.1. NCBI lineage: Bacteria > Pseudomonadati > Pseudomonadota > Gammaproteobacteria > Pseudomonadales > Pseudomonadaceae > Pseudomonas > Pseudomonas sp. P8_229. The sequence goes on from NZ_CP125378.1 coordinate 2,324,974, forward strand.
CGACCAGCGAAGAACATTTGAAACGTCTGTTTCGCGTCGTGCCGAACGTATTGTTCTGCTTCGACGGCGACCAGGCCGGTCGCAACGCCGCCTGGCGCGCGCTGGAAGCGACACTTCCGTGTCTGCAGGACGGGCGCCGCGCACGCTTCCTGTTTCTGCCCGAAGGCGAAGACCCGGACACCTTGGTGCGCGCCGAAGGCACTGATGCCTTCAAGGCTCGAATCAATCAGCATGCACAGCCGCTGGCGGACTATTTTTTCCAGCAACTGACCGAAGAAGCCGATCCGCGCTCGCTCGAGGGCAAGGCTCACATGGCCACCCTCGCCGCACCGTTGATCGACAAAGTGCCCGGAGCCAATCTGCGCATCCTGATGCGTCAGCGCCTGACCGAAATCACCGGCCTGAGCAGCGAAACCGTCAGTCAGCTCGCGCAAAGTGCGCCACAGGAAGCGCCGCCGGCTTACGATCCGGGCATCGATTACGACGCAATGCCGGACTACAGCGACTACCATCAGCCGCAGGCACAGGACATGTATGTGCCGCAGCAGGAGTGGACGCCGAAAAAACCCGGCGCCGGCGGCAAGAAGTGGGACAAGAAACCCTGGGACAAGAACGGCAAGCGTGGCGGCGATCGCGATCAACAACGCCCGCGGACGCCGATTGGCGTCGAATCGCCGACCCTGACCGCCCTGCGCACCTTGCTTCATCACCCGCAACTGGCCGAGCACGTCGAGGACGCCGGGCACATCGCGGACGAAAATCAGACCAACGCCCAGTTGCTTGTGGCGCTGCTCGAAGCCGTACAGAAGAATCCCAAGCTAAACTCATTTCAGTTGATCGCGCGATGGCACGGCACTGAACAGGGTCGCTTGCTTAAAGCACTCGCGGAAAAGGAGTGGCTGATTGATGGAGAAAACCTTGAACAACAGTTTTTCGACACCATTACTAGCTTGTCAGCCCGCCAACGCGAGCGAAATCTGGAACAGTTACTCAGGAAAGCGCGTCAAAGCGAACTGAGCATCGAAGAGAAAAATCAACTGCGCGACCTTCTAAGTCGCAATGTTTCCGCATCAAACCCGACCTCAACTGGCGCGTGAGGTCATAGCTCAGGTATAATCCTCGGCTTGTTTTTTGCCCGCCAAGACCTTCAGTGGATAGGGTGTTATGTCCGGAAAAGCGCAACAGCAGTCTCGTATTATTGAGTTGATCAAACTGGGTCGTGAGCAGAAGTATCTGACTTACGCCGAGGTCAACGACCACCTGCCCGAGGATATTTCAGATCCTGAGCAGGTGGAAGACATCATCCGCATGATTAACGACATGGGGATCCCCGTACACGAGAGTGCTCCGGATGCGGACGCCCTTATGTTGGCCGACGCCGATACCGACGAGGCCGCTGCGGAAGAAGCAGCCGCTGCGTTGGCAGCGGTGGAGACCGATATCGGTCGCACCACTGACCCAGTGCGCATGTACATGCGTGAAATGGGTACGGTCGAGCTTCTGACTCGTGAAGGCGAAATCGAAATCGCCAAGCGTATCGAAGAGGGCATCCGTGAAGTGATGAGCGCTATCGCGCACTTCCCTGGCACGGTTGACCACATTCTCTCCGAGTACACTCGTGTTACCACCGAGGGTGGTCGCCTGTCCGACGTTCTGAGCGGTTACATCGACCCGGACGACGGCATTGCGCCGCCGGCTGCCGAAGTGCCACCGCCGATCGACGCCAAAGCCGCCAAGGCTGACGACGACACCGACGACGATGACGCCGAATCTTCGGATGACGAAGAAGAAGCCGAAAGCGGTCCGGATCCGGTCATCGCTGCCCAGCGTTTTGGTGCTGTGGCCGACCAGATGGAAGTCACCCGCAAGGCCCTGAAAAAGCACGGGCGCAACAACAAGGCAACGATTGCCGAGTTGCTGGCCCTGGCTGAGCTGTTCATGCCGATCAAACTGGTGCCGAAGCAATTCGAAGCCCTGGTCGAGCGTGTTCGCAGTGCCCTGGATCGTCTGCGTCAGCAAGAGCGCGCGATCATGCAACTGTGCGTACGTGATGCACGTATGCCACGCGCCGATTTCCTGCGTCAGTTCCCGGGCAACGAAGTCGACGAAAGCTGGTCCGACGCCCTGGCCAAAGGCAAGAGCAAATACGCCGAAGCCATTGGTCGCGTACAGCCGGATATCATCCGTTGCCAGCAGAAACTGATCGCGCTGGAAACCGAGACCGGTCTGACCATCGCAGAAATCAAGGACATCAACCGTCGCATGTCGATCGGTGAGGCCAAGGCCCGCCGCGCGAAGAAAGAGATGGTTGAAGCCAACTTGCGTCTGGTGATCTCGATCGCCAAAAAGTACACCAACCGCGGCCTGCAATTCCTCGATCTGATCCAGGAAGGCAACATCGGTCTGATGAAAGCGGTGGACAAGTTCGAATACCGTCGTGGTTACAAGTTCTCGACTTATGCCACCTGGTGGATCCGTCAGGCGATCACTCGCTCGATCGCCGACCAGGCCCGCACCATCCGTATTCCGGTGCACATGATCGAGACGATCAACAAGCTCAACCGCATTTCCCGCCAGATGCTGCAGGAAATGGGTCGCGAACCGACCCCGGAAGAGCTGGGTGAACGCATGGAAATGCCTGAGGACAAGATCCGCAAGGTATTGAAGATCGCTAAAGAACCGATCTCCATGGAAACCCCGATCGGTGATGACGAAGACTCTCATCTGGGTGACTTCATCGAAGACTCGACCATGCAGTCGCCAATCGATGTTGCAACCGTTGAAAGCCTGAAAGAAGCGACTCGCGAAGTGCTGTCCGGCCTCACTGCCCGTGAAGCCAAGGTACTGCGCATGCGTTTCGGTATCGACATGAACACCGACCACACACTCGAAGAAGTGGGCAAACAGTTTGACGTAACGCGTGAGCGGATCCGTCAGATCGAAGCCAAGGCGCTGCGCAAGCTGCGCCACCCGACGCGAAGCGAGCATCTGCGCTCCTTCCTCGACGAGTGATACCAGAACCCCCGGCCCAGGCCGGGGGTTTTGTTTATAGAGCAGATTAAATCCCCCGCACCGCCCCTCCCCCGCATACCCCGTCTACACTCGAAACTATGAATCCCGTGCCCTAACGAGACGGTTATGCCCAGACTGGCGCCCGTGCTTTTCTTGCTGTCACTGATGATCTGGACCGCAACGGCTAACGCGCTGACTCTGACCGATGAAGAACGTAGCTGGCTCGCGGCTCACCCGGACTTGCGCCTGGGTGTCGACGCCTCGTGGCCGCCGTTCGAGTTCCGCGATGAACAGAATCGCTATCAAGGCCTGGCCGCGGATTACATCGACGTCATCCGCCAGCGTCTGGCGGTCAAACTCACCCCGATCGAACCATCGAGCTGGACCGAAGTGCTGGCTCAGGTGAAAGCCGGCAAGATCGATCTGCTGCCGGGGATCATGTCCACACCCGAGCGCCAGAGCTATCTGTCGTTCACCCGCCCCTACCTCGACTTCCCGATTGTGATCCTCGCCCACATCGGCGGCGCACAGCCACGCAAAATCGAAGACTTGTACGGCCTGAAGATCGCCGTAGTAGAGAACTACGCCCCCCACGAACTCCTGCGCACCCACCATCCCGACCTGAATCTGGTGGCGATGCCCAATGTCAGCTCGGCACTCCAGGCCCTGGCCACCGATGAGGTGGACGCCGTGGTCGGCGATCTCGCCTCCAGCGTCTGGAGCCTGCGCCAACTCAAGCTCGACGGTTTATACGTGAGCGGCGAAACGCCGTATCGCTACCAGTTGGCAATGGGCGTGCCCCGCGACAACAAAATGCTGGTGGGCATTCTAGACAAAGTCCTGGCGGACATGAGCCCGGAGGAAATCAGCAGCATTCAGGAACACTGGGTCGGCAATGTCCTGGACCATCGGACATTTTGGTCGGACCTGCTGATTTACGGTCTGCCGGGCCTGTTATTGCTGGTGATCATCCTGGGGGTGGTCATTCGCATCAACCGCCGCCTGAGCTCGGAAATTGCCCGGCGCGTCGACCTCGAACAGGAATTGCGCAGCAGCGAATATCACTATCGCGGCCTGGTGGAGAGCCTGTCGGCCATCGCCTGGGAAGCGCGCATGAGCGACTTCACTTACAGCTATGTGTCGCCCCATGCCGAGGACTTGCTCGGTTATCCACAGGCGCATTGGCTGATCCCCGGTTTCTGGCGCAACATCATCCACCCCGCCGACCTGACCCGTGCCCAGACCATCTGCGATGACGCGGTGCGCGAAGGGCGTGATCACACGCTCGACTATCGGGTGATTACCGCTGACGGGCGCTGCCTGTGGGTTCGCGACATCGTCAGCCTGATTGAGCACGGGCATGAGCCGGTGATGCGCGGGCTGATGATCGACATCAGCGAGACCAAACGTACCGAGGAGGCGCTGCGGCTGTCAGAGCAGAAATTCGCCTCGGTATTCCAGCAATGCCCGGACATTCTGGTGATCGCACGGCTGTCTGACGGCTGCCTGCTGGAGGTCAACGAAGCCTTTGAAGAACAAATCGGCTTGAAAGCCGAAGAGGTCGTCGGCCAGACCGCCACCGAACTCAGCATCTGGGGCATTCCCGGAGTCGGGCCGGGACTGCTGCAGCGCTTGCAGGCCGGCAGCATCCGCAACCTGGAGATGCCCTTTCGCCGCAACAACGGCCAGGTGTTCACCGGCCTGATTTCCGCCGAGCCGTTCGACCTCGACACCACCCCGGCGCTGGTGGTGGTGGTGCGCGACATCACCCAGCTCAAGGAAACCCAGCAGCAGCTGCAAACCTCCGAAGAGAAATTCGCGAAGGCCTTCCATGCCTCGCCGGACGGCTTGCTGCTGTCGCGCCAAAGCGACGGTCTGCTGCTGGAGGTCAACGAGGGTTTCAGCCGCATCACCGGGTTCAACAGCGCGATGTCGGTGGACCGCTCGGCGCTGGACCTGGGGATCTGGGTCAACCTCAACGAACGCAAGCAGATGCTCGACCTGTTGCACCGCGACGGTTTCGTACGCGACTTCACCTGCCATATCCGCCGCAGCGACGGGCAGATCCGTCTGTGTGAAGTGTCCAGCCGACCGCTGCCGATCGGCGAAGAAGACTGCATGCTGACCATCGCCCGGGACATCACCGAGCGCCATCTGATGCAGGAAAAGCTGCAACAGGCCGCCACCGTATTCGAGAGCACTGCCGAGGGCGTGCTGATCACCGACACCCAGCAGCACATCAGCGCGGTCAATCGCGCCTTCACCGAAATCACCGGCTACAGCGAAAGCGAAGCCCTCGGCCACACCCCGCGCCTGCTCGCCTCGGGACTGCACGACAGCGCGTTTTATGCGGCGATGTGGCACCAGTTGACCGACGAGGGACACTGGCAGGGCGAGATATCGAACCGACGCAAGAACGGCGAGCTGTACCCGAGCTGGCTGACCATCAGCGCCGTGCGCAACCGCGACAAGTTCATCACTCACTTCGTCGCGGTGTTTGCCGACATCTCCAGCCTCAAACACGCGCAGGCCAAGCTCGACTATCAGGCGCACCATGATCCACTCACCGGCCTGCCGAATCGCACGCTGTTTGAAAGTCGCTTGCTCACCGCACTGAACAGCCAGCAGGAAAACGGCGGTCAGGGCGCGGTGCTGTTCCTCGATCTCGACCGTTTCAAACACATCAACGATAGCCTCGGGCACCCGGTCGGCGACCTGCTGCTCAAGGGCATTGCCGTGCGCCTGAAGGAACAATTGCGTGACATCGATACTGTCGCGCGTTTAGGCGGCGATGAATTCATTATCCTGCTGCCCGGCCTGCAACAAGCCAGCGACGCCGACCACATCGCCACCAAACTGCTCAATTGCTTTGGCGCGCCGTTTCAGGCCGGCGAACACGAGTTTTTCATCAGCGCCAGTATCGGCACCAGCCTGTACCCTCGCGACGGCTGCGACGTCGCCACGCTAGTGAAAAACGCCGATGCCGCGATGTACCGCTCCAAGGCCAAGGGCCGCAATCGCGTCGAAAGCTACACCCGCGACCTCACCGCCCAGGCCAGCGAACGCGTGGCACTGGAGCACGAACTGCGCCGCGCCATCGAACGCGACGAACTGTTCCTCTACTACCAACCGAAGATCAGCCTCGACGACCATCGCCTGGTCGGCGCCGAAGCGCTGATTCGCTGGCGCCACCCGACCTTTGGCGAAGTGCCGCCAGAGCACTTCATCCCATTGGCCGAAGAGAACGGCATGATCCTGCAGATCGGCGACTGGGTACTCGAAACCGCCTGCCGGCAGATGTTCGAATGGAACCAGATCTACGACAGTCTCGGCCCACTGTCGGTCAACCTCGCCGGCGCGCAACTGCGCCAGCCGAACCTGCTCGGGCGCATCGAACAACTGCTGAGGGAGAACGGTCTGCAGCCAGATTTACTGCAACTGGAAATTACCGAAAACTTCATCATGAGCCAGGCCGAAGAGGCGCTGGCGGTACTGCACCAGCTCAAACACCTGGGTGTGCAACTGGCAATTGACGACTTCGGCACCGGCTATTCCTCGCTCAGTTACCTCAAACGCTTGCCGCTGGACATCCTCAAGATCGACCAGTCGTTCGTCCGCGGCCTGCCCGACGACCCGCACGACGCGGCGATTGTACGAGCGATCATAGCGCTTGGCCGGAGCATGCAATTCACCGTGATTGCCGAAGGTGTGGAAACCCAGGCGCAACAACAATTCCTCGCCGCCGAAGGCTGCGAACAGATCCAGGGCTACATCGTCAGCCTGCCACTGCCCCCGGAAGAGTTCGCCGCAACGTTTCTGCGTATTACCGTATCGGATTATTCGGATAGCACAGCCGAGAAACCATCGCTATAATCCGCGACCTACTGAGGGCCTATAGCTCAGTTGGTTAGAGCAGAGGACTCATAATCCTTTGGTCCACGGTTCAAGTCCGTGTGGGCCCACCACATTTGAAAGCCGCGCTACATGCGCGGCTTTTTCGTTTCTGCGTTTAACCCCGACTACGATAAGGGGCTTCCATATCCAGCCGGCTGACGCTGTAACATGCTCGCCCAAAGACCCGCGCCCCATGGAGCCCCGCCCTTGCCAGACATCCGCCCGCCCGTGCTCGATGAAATCGACCGCCAGTTGATCGCCGCCCTGCAAATCAACGCCCGCGAGAGCGTGGCAATGCTCGCCCGGCAGTTGGGCATTGCGCGTACCACTGTCACGTCGCGGCTGGCGCGACTGGAAAAGGCCAAGGTGATCACCGGCTATGGCGTGCGGCTGGGGCAACGGGTGGTCGATGGCGGGTTGCAGGCATATGTCGGGATCAAGGTGCAGCCGCGCTCCGGCAAGGAAGTGTTGCGCCGCTTGAGTGCGATGGCGCAGGTCCAGCAGTTGTGTGCGGTGAGTGGCGAATTTGATTATGTCGCGTGGTTGCGCACCGATTCGCCGGAACAGCTGGATCAGTTGCTGGATCAGATTGGCGGGGTGGATGGGGTAGAGAAGACCACTACTTCGATTATTTTGAGTAGCAAGATTGATCGCGGGCAACCGGTTTGAATGTTGGTCGTGACATTTCGGTTGGCGGACAGTGCCTCTTCGCGAGCAAGCCCGCTCCCACCTTTGACCGGATCACGCACAGAATCTGCGCCAGCTACAAATCCACTGTGGGAGCGGGCTTGCTCGCGAAGGCGGTGGATCAGCCACTGTTGATGGCGACTGACGAGACGCTTTCGCGAGCAAGCCCACTCCCACCTTTGACCGGATCACGCACAGAGTCTGCGCCAGCTACAAATCCACTGTGGGAGCAGGCTCGTGCCTACATTTTGGTCGGTATGCAGTCATCAATCGTCATATTGATCATTTAATTGGCAAAACGACGACACTTTGCGTCTTATTAACGTGTTCTACGCTCCCTAGAATGGCTGGCATCTTTTCCTATACTCAGACGCGCATTCGGTGTCGGGTCGCCAGCAAGGTCAGCCATGAACAAGAACAATCGCCATCCTGCAGACGGTAAGAAACCAATCACCATTTTCGGTCCGGACTTTCCTTTCGCTTTCGACGACTGGATCGAACACCCGGCCGGTCTAGGCAGCATTCCTGAACACAATCACGGCGCTGAAGTGGCGATTGTCGGTGCTGGTATCGCTGGTCTGGTGGCCGCGTACGAATTGATGAAGCTCGGCCTGAAACCGGTGGTGTACGAGGCTTCGAAGCTCGGCGGACGTCTGCGTTCACAAGCGTTCAACGGCACCGACGGCATCGTCGCGGAACTGGGCGGCATGCGTTTCCCGGTGTCCTCCACGGCGTTCTACCACTATGTCGACAAGCTAGGCCTCGAGACCAAACCGTTCCCGAACCCGCTGACGCCGGCCTCCGGCAGCACCGTCATCGACCTGGAAGGCAAAACCCATTACGCACAAAGCCTGAAGGATCTTCCTGCACTGTTCCAGGAAGTGGCTGACGCCTGGGCGGATGCGCTGGAGGCCGGCTCGCAGTTCGCCGATATCCAGCAAGCAATCCGCGACCGCGATGTGCCACGCCTCAAGGAGCTATGGAACAAGCTCGTGCCGCTGTGGGATGACCGCACGTTCTACGACTTCGTTGCCACGTCCAAGGCCTTCGCCAAGCTGTCGTTCCATCACCGCGAAGTGTTCGGTCAGGTCGGCTTCGGCACTGGCGGCTGGGACTCGGACTTCCCCAACTCGATGCTGGAAATCTTCCGCGTGGTGATGACCAACTGCGACGATCACCAGCACCTGGTGGTCGGCGGTGTCGAACAGGTGCCGCAAGGCATCTGGCGGCATGTGCCGGAGCGTTGCGTGTACTGGCCTGAAGGCACCAGCCTGAAGTCCCTGCACCGTGGCGCGCCGCGTTCCGGCGTGAAAAAAATCGCCCACGCGCCGGACGGCCGTTTCGCCGTCACCGACAACAACGGCGACACCCGCGAATACGCCGCCGTGCTGACCACTTGCCAGAGCTGGCTGCTGACCACCCAGATCGAATGCGACGAAACCCTGTTCTCGCAGAAAATGTGGATGGCGCTGGACCGTACGCGCTACATGCAGTCGTCGAAGACCTTCGTGATGGTCGACCGACCGTTCTGGAAGGACAAGGACCCGCAAACTGGTCGCGACCTGATGAGCATGACCCTCACCGATCGCCTGACCCGTGGCACCTATCTGTTCGATAACGGCGACGACAAGCCCGGCGTGATCTGCCTGTCGTACTCGTGGATGAGCGACGCGCTGAAGATGCTGCCGCACCCGGTGGAAAAACGTGTGGAACTGGCGTTGAACGCGTTGAAGAAGATCTACCCGAAAGTCGACATCGCCGCGCGGATCATCGGCGATCCGATCACCGTGTCGTGGGAAGCCGACCCGTACTTCCTCGGTGCGTTCAAGGGCGCCCTGCCCGGCCACTATCGCTACAACCAGCGCATGTACGCGCACTTCATGCAGGACGACATGCCAGCCGAGCAGCGCGGGATTTTCATCGCCGGTGATGACGTGTCGTGGACGCCGGCGTGGGTCGAAGGCGCGGTGCAGACTTCGCTCAACGCGGTATGGGGCATCATGAAGCACTTCGGCGGGTCGACACATAAAGCGAACCCGGGCCCGGGTGATGTGTTCAAAGACATCGGCCCTATCGCCCTGCCCGAGTAAGAGGAATCCCCGATGCGTGTAGCCCTTTACCAATGTCCACCGCTGCCCCTGGACCCCGCCGCCAACCTGCAACGCCTGCAGCAACTGGCGATGGAGGCCAAGGGCGCCGACCTGCTGGTGTTGCCGGAGATGTTTCTGACCGGCTACAACATTGGTGCCGAGGCAGTCAGTACGCTGGCCGAGGTCTACAACGGCGAATGGGCGCAACAGATCGGTCGAATCGCCAAAGCCGCCGGACTGGCGATTGCCTACGGTTATCCGGAGCGCACCGCCGACGGGCAGATCTACAACGCCGTGCAGTTGATCGATGCGCACGGCGAACGCCTGTGCAATTACCGCAAGACGCATCTGTTCGGTGATCTGGACCGCTCGATGTTCAGCCCGGGCGAAGACGATTTTCCGCTGGTCGAACTCAACGGCTGGAAGCTCGGTTTCCTGATCTGCTACGACCTGGAGTTTCCGGAGAACGCGCGGCGCCTGGCACTGGCCGGTGCCGAGCTGATTCTGGTGCCGACGGCGAACATGATCCCGTTCGATTTCGTCGCCGACGTCACCGTGCGTTCGCGCGCTTTCGAAAACCAGTGCTACGTGGCCTATGCCAACTACTGCGGGCAGGAAGGCGAGATCCACTATTGCGGGCAAAGCAGCATCGCCGCACCGGACGGCAGCCGTATCGCCCAGGCCGGGCTGGATGAAGCGCTGATCGTCGGCGAGCTGGATCGTCAGTTGATGGTCGATTCCCGCGCCGCCAATCGCTACCTCAGTGACCGCCGTCCCGAGCTTTACGACGCACTGAACAAGCGCTGACCCCACGCAATCCGCTAGCATTGGCACTTCACTGTTCTGGAAGTGCCCATGCCTGCGCCGACTCACCCCCGCCCTCACACTGAAACCCTGGCCAACGGCTTGCGCGTGACCCTGCGTCATGTGCCTGGCTTGAAGCGCTGCGCTGCCGCGTTGCGGGTGGCTGCCGGTAGTCATGATGTGCCGCTGGATTGGCCGGGGCTCGCGCATTTCCTCGAGCATTTGCTGTTTCTCGGCACCGAGCGGTTTCTTGCCGATCAGGCACTCATGGCCTACGTGCAAAGGCATGGAGGCCAGGTGAATGCCAGCACACGCGAGCGCACGACCGACTTCTTCTTTGAGTTGCCGACCACGGCCTTCGACGCTGGGCTTGAGCGTCTGTCAGACATGCTCGCCCACCCGCGTATGAATCTGGACGATCAGTTGCGTGAACGCGAAGTGCTGGACGCGGAATTTGTCGCCTGGTCGCAGGATCCCACAGCGCAGCAGGCACTTTCCTTGTACGAGGGTTTGCCGGCAGCGCATCCGTTGCGCGGTTTTCATGCGGGCAATCGCGACAGCCTGAAGGTCGAGCAGCCGGCGTTTCAACAGGCGTTGAAGAACTTCCATCAGCAGTTTTATCGCAGCGGCCAAATGACCTTGAGTCTGGTCGGGCCGCAGAGCATTGAGGAGTTGCGCACACTGGCGCAGCAGTTTGCCGCGAGGCTGCCGGTTGGGGATAACGTTGCGCAAGCGGCAACCCAGCCACTGCAGGTAACAAGTTATCAACAGCTCGGCGGGCAGCACTGCAATCTGCTGTTCGCCCTCGAAGCGCTGCCCGACGCTTGCGTTGAAGCGCTGGCGTTCCTTTGCCATGGATTGAACAACACCAAGCCCGGCGGCCTGCTCGCACATCTGCGGCAACAGAATCTCGCGGACAGCCTCAAAGCTACACCGCTGTATCACTTTGCCGGACAAGCCTTGCTGCACCTGCAATTCACTGCTCCGGCCGAATCCCTGAGCGCCATTGGTGAACAGGCGCTGGATTGGCTGAGTTTCTTCGCCGCGCAACAGGACTGGGCAGCGTTGCGCGAGGAGTACGCCAGGTTGCTGGAACGTCTACAGCAAATCAGCGGCGCACTGCAATTGGCGCGGCTCGACAGCGAACAGCTCGAACACGGCTTGTCGGAAAACGGCGGCGTCGCCCTCAAACAGATCCTGAGCGACATCGGTGTTGTGGATAACTTCAGCGCGCACTGGCACCTGCCTGCCGCCAACCCTTTCCTCGGTTCCAGCGAACCGCTGGCCAACGCCGGGCTGATTCGCGGTCAAACCAGCGCCCACCGAGGCCTGCGTACCTTTGCCCAGGATCGCTCACGCAGCCGCCGCGAACGCTCGCCGATGCAATTCAGCCAGGCCTTGGCGGATAGCGATGATGAGGGGGCGATTTACCTGCGCTGGCAGTTGGAAGCAGCAGCAACGAACGATCTGCACGGGAAGCTGCAACACAGTCTGCGAGAAACCCGGGAAGACGCACGTCAGGCCGGGGTCGAATTGTCGTTCAGTGCCAGCGGGACTCAATGGCTGCTGAAACTGACCGGGCTGCAAGAACCGATGCCCAGTGTCCTGGAACATGCGCTGAAATGCCTGACGCACGTTGACGCCAATTCTTCGAGCGCAGAGCCGGAAGCGCCGTTGATAGCGATCCGCGAGTTGCTCAAGGCATTGCCAGAACGTTGCCTGCCAACGGCGGCGCGCTCGGACGACACCAAACAGCTGTGGACAACTTCCCGTTGGGACGGACTGGCCCTGGGCCTCAGCGCGCAGACGCAATCCGCCATGGGCCTGGCCCTGAGTCGCATCCCCGGCATCCCGGACAACCAGATCCCTGCAACGCCAGCGAGCAACACTCGACATGTCTGGTACCACATCGACACAGCCTCCAGCGAATACGCACTGCTGCTGTTCTGCCCGACTGCGGGCCACGAGATCGCCGACGAAGCCGCCTGGCGTCTGCTCGCGCAGCTGTGCCAGGCCCCGTTCTATCAGCGCCTACGGGTCGAGTTGCAGTTGGGTTATGCTGTGTTCAGCGCCTTGCGACAGATCCACGGCCAGACCGGATTGCTGTTTGGGGTGCAGTCGCCCAACGCCGCGCCAGTGGCGTTGCTCGGGCATATCCAGCGGTTCCTCGCCAGCGTTCCCGGACTGATCGAACGTCTGGATGACCACAGTTTCAACCAGCTGCGCCAGTCTCTCGCAGAGCAATTGGACGAGAGCAACCTGTCCGCCAAGGATGCCGCCGAGTTGCTGTGGCAGGCCAAGCTCGCCGGCCACTCGTCGGATTATCTGACACAACTGATCGCAGCCATCGCGCAACTGGAGCGCCCGGCACTGCTGGCGGCGGCGCAACGCCTGATCAGCGCCGAGGGCGGCTGGCACTGTCTGGCCAGCAGCGCTTCACCCGGCGCGCCGTGGCAAGCAGGAAAATGATCATTACTCAAGCTGCAAGGAGCTTTCTCAAAGATTCACGGGCAATCACCTGGAAATTTTGAGTAACATAGCAGCCTAACTATTTGGAACATCCCTGCGCTGCCGTGGACTATAACTATGGACAGCGCTATCCCATCCACCGCATTACCCACTTGAAGGAGTCACCTCATGGCTTGGACCAAACCGGCTTACACCGACCTGCGTATCGGCTTCGAAGTCACCATGTACTTCGCCAGCCGCTGAGTTCTGCCTACGCAGACTTGCAGTGCAACGCCTCGGCTCGCCGGGGCGTTTTATTTTCAGCGTTGAAAGATGGGAGCGTTCATGTTCGTCCAGATTCTGGGTTCGGCCGCCGGTGGCGGATTTCCGCAGTGGAACTGCAACTGCGTCAATTGCGCAGGCTTTCGCGACGGCAGCCTGAATGCCAAGGCCCGCACCCAATCGTCCATCGCGATTTCCGATGACGGCGTGAACTGGGTGCTGTGCAACGCCTCGCCAGACATCCGCGCGCAACTGCAGAGCTTCGCCCCGATGCAACCGGGCCGCGCTCTGCGTGACACCGGCATCAGCGCGATCATCCTGATGGACAGCCAGATCGACCACACCACCGGCCTGCTCAGCCTGCGCGAAGGCTGCCCGCATCAGGTCTGGTGCACGGACATGGTTCACGAAGACCTGAGCACCGGTTTCCCGCTGTTCAAGATGCTCACCCACTGGAACGGCGGGTTGAACTGGAACCGCATCGAACTCGACCAGAGCTTCACCGTCGCCGCCTGCCCGAACCTGCGCTTTACTCCGCTGCCGTTGCGTAGCGCAGCGCCGCCGTACTCGCCGCACCGCTTCGACCCGCACCCGGGCGACAACATCGGCCTGATCGTCGAAGACCTGAAGACAGGCGGCAAGCTGTTCTATGCGCCGGGGCTGGGCAAGGTTGATGCGCCGTTGCTGGAGATCATGGCTGGCAGCGATTGCCTGTTGGTCGACGGCACGATGTGGGACGACGATGAAATGCAGCGCCGTGGCGTCGGCACCCGCACCGGGCGCGAGATGGGCCACTTGGCGCAAAACGGCCCCGGCGGCATGCTCGAAGTACTGGAGCAGTTGCCCGAGCAGCGCAAGGTGCTTATCCACATCAACAACACCAACCCGATTCTCGATGAGGATTCGGCGGAGCGTGCGGAGTTGGCGCGGCGTAATGTTGAAGTGGCGTATGACGGCATGAGCATTGTGTTGTAAGCCTTTGAGACCGCTGCGCGGTCTATCGCGAGCAGGCTCACTCCTACATTGGAACGCGATCACTTGTAGGAGTGAGCCTGCTCGCGATGAGGCCCGAGCAGACAACACTGAATCCAATGGTTGTTCCCGGAGAACAGACATGACTGACACGCCAATGTCCCCCACCGAATTCGAAGCGGCCCTGCGTGCCAAAGGCACCTACTACCACATCTACCACCCCTACCACGTGGCGATGTATGAAGGTCGCGCCACCCGCGAACAGATTCAGGGCTGGGTCGCCAACCGCTTCTACTATCAGGTGAACATCCCCCTGAAAGACGCGGCAATTCTCGCCAATTGCCCGGATCGCGAGATCCGTCGCGAGTGGATTCAACGCCTGCTCGATCACGACGGCGCCCCCGGTGAAGACGGTGGTATCGAAGCCTGGCTGCGCCTCGGTCAAGCGGTCGGCCTCGACCCGGATCAACTGCGCTCCCAGGAACTGGTGCTGCCCGGCGTGCGTTTCGCCGTCGATGCCTACGTCAACTTCGCCCGCCGGGCCAGTTGGCAGGAAGCCGCCAGCAGTTCGTTGACCGAACTGTTCGCGCCACAGATCCACCAGTCGCGCCTCGACAGTTGGCCGCAGCATTACCCGTGGATCGATCCGGCCGGTTACGAGTACTTCCGTACCCGCCTCGGGCAGGCCCGGCGCGATGTCGAGCACGGGCTGGCGATCACGCTCGAACACTACAAGACCCGCGAAGGCCAGGAGCGCATGCTGGAAATTCTCCAGTTCAAACTGGACATTCTTTGGAGCATGCTCGATGCCATGAGCATGGCTTACGAACTGAACCGCCCGCCGTATCACAGTGTCACCGAGCAACGGGTCTGGCACAAAGGAATCACCCTATGAGTTTCGATCGCAGCAAGATCCCGACCTGGCGTCCCGGCTACCGCTTCCAGTACGAACCGGCGCAGAAAGGCCACGTGCTGCTCTACCCCGAGGGCATGATCAAGCTCAACGACAGCGCCGCGCTGATCGGGGGTTTGATCGACGGTGAGCGCGATGTCACGGCGATCATCGCCAGACTCGATGAGCAGTTCCCCGGCGTGCCCGAGCTCGGTGACGATATCGAGCAATTCATGGAGGTTGCCCGTGCGCAGCACTGGATCACCCTTGACTGATCTGCCGCCCAAGCCTGAAGTCGGCCTGCCGCTGTGGCTGCTCGCCGAGCTGACCTACCGCTGCCCGCTGCAATGCCCGTACTGCTCCAATCCGCTGGATTTCGCCGAGCAGGGCAAAGAGCTGAGTACCGAGCAGTGGATCAAGGTCTTCCGCGAAGCGCGGGAGATGGGCGCGGCGCAACTGGGCTTTTCCGGCGGCGAGCCTTTGGTGCGGCAGGATCTCGCCGAACTGATTCATGAGGCGCGGCAGTTGGGTTTCTACACCAACCTGATCACCTCCGGCATCGGCTTGACCGAGCAGAAAATCAGCGACTTCAAGAAGGCTGGGCTCGATCACATCCAGATCAGCTTCCAGGCCAGTGACGAGCAAGTGAACAACCTGCTCGCCGGCTCGAAAAAGGCTTTCGCACAGAAGCTGGAAATGGCCCGGGCGGTGAAGGCCCACGGCTATCCGATGGTGCTGAACTTCGTCACCCATCGGCACAACATCGACAAGATCGACCGCATCATCGAGCTGTGCATCGCGCTTGAGGCCGACTTCGTCGAACTCGCCACCTGCCAGTTCTACGGCTGGGCGCAGCTCAACCGGGTCGGCCTGTTGCCGACCCAGGAACAACTGGTGCGCGCCGAACGCATCACCAACCAATACCGCGCCAAACTGGAGGCCGAAGGGCATCCGTGCAAGCTGATTTTCGTCACCCCGGACTACTACGAAGAACGCCCGAAAGCCTGCATGAACGGCTGGGGCAGCATCTTTCTAACCGTCACCCCGGACGGCACCGCCCTGCCCTGCCACGGTGCCCGGCAGATGCCGGTTCAGTTTCCCAATGTGCGCGATCACAGCATGCAGCACATCTGGTACGACTCGTTCGGCTTCAATCGCTTTCGCGGTTACGACTGGATGCCCGAGCCGTGCCGCTCCTGCGACGAGAAAGAAAAGGACTTCGGCGGCTGCCGCTGCCAGGCGTTCATGCTCACGGGTGACGCGAGCAATGCCGACCCGGTGTGCAGCAAATCCGAACATCACGGCGTAATCCTCAAGGCCCGCGAAGAAGCCGAGCACGCCACCCAGACCATCGAACAACTGGCCTTTCGCAATGAACGAAACTCACGCCTCATCGCCAAGGGCTGAACCTTTCAGCGCCTCGCAAGCCGTCGCCGCCGGAATGGATTTCGCCGAACTGCAACTCGGCACCCACGGTTTGTTCTGGAATGAATATCGCCCGGAGGATGCCGCGTGCCGGATCTGGCATTGGCGCGACGGCGTGGCGAAATGTCTGACGCCTGCGGGTTTCAGCGTGCGTAGCCGGGTGTACGAATATGGCGGTGGCGCGTTTTGTCTGACGCCTGAGGGGGTGGTTTTCGTCAATGAGGCAGACCAGCAGCTGTATCGGCAGACACTGGAGGGCGTGCCTGAGGCGCTGACGTCAGGCGAGTGTCGTTATGGCGATCTGCATTTCGCTTTCGGCCAGGTTCTGGCGGTTGAGGAACAGCAAGATCAACATCGGCTGGTAGCCATTGATCTGGCTGACGGCATGCGGCATTTGCTGGCAGAAGGCGCGGACTTTTACGCTGCGCCGATCATCAGCCCGGACGGTTCGCGACTGGCGTGGATCGAGTGGAGCCGACCACATCAGCCGTGGACGTCTACGCGACTGATGGTGGCCGAGCATATGGCTGAGGGTGGTTTTTCCGCACCCCGCTGCGTCGCCGGTGACGACCTTGAAGAGTCGATCCAGCAACCGCGATTCGACGCCGAAAATCGCCTGTATTGCCTGACCGATCGCGGTGGATTCTGGCAGCCATGGGCTGAAACCTCCGACGGCTTGAGGCCATTGCCAGCGGCGCAGGCCGATCATGCCCCGGCGCCGTGGCAACTGGGTGGCTGCACCTGGCTGCCTGTCGAGAGTTCGTTTTTGGCGAGCTGGAGCGAAGGTGGTTTTGGTCGCCTGATGCTCGGCGACGAAGACTTCACTGGCGACTACAGCCGCTTCCGGCATCTGGCGCTGGATCAGCAGTTCATCTACTGCATCGCCGCCTCGCCGATCAGCCCTTCAGCGGTGATCGCCATTGATCGCGCTACTCGCGAAGTCAACGTGCTGGCCGGTGGCG
Source organism: Pseudomonas sp. P8_229 (assembly GCF_034008635.1). NCBI lineage: Bacteria > Pseudomonadati > Pseudomonadota > Gammaproteobacteria > Pseudomonadales > Pseudomonadaceae > Pseudomonas > Pseudomonas sp. P8_229. The sequence continues at coordinate 2,342,442 of NZ_CP125378.1, forward strand.
TGGCGCCCTTGCCTGCCGATCGCATCAGCCGTCCGCAAACCCTGCGTTATCCAAGTGGCTCGGGTGAGGCCCACGGTTTCTTCTATCCGGCAATGAACGACGAATCCAGGCCACCGCTGGTGGTGTTCATCCACGGCGGCCCGACCTCAGCCTGCTACCCGATGCTCGACCCGCGCATCCAGTACTGGACGCAACGCGGTTTCGCCGTCGCCGACCTCAACTATCGCGGCAGCAGCGGTTATGGCCGCGAGTATCGCCAGGCTTTGCATCTGAGCTGGGGGGAAGTGGATGTCGAGGACGCCTGCGCGGTGGTGGCGTATCTGGCGGAACAAGGCTTGATCGACGGCGAGCGCGCCTTCATCCGCGGTGGCAGTGCCGGGGGTTACACAACGTTGTGCGCGTTGGCGTTCCAGCAGGTGTTCCGTGCGGGCGCCAGTTTGTACGGCGTCAGCGACCCCGTGGCACTGGCCCGGGCGACGCACAAGTTCGAAGGTGATTATCTGGACTGGCTGATCGGCGATCCCGTACAGGACGCCGACCGCTACGCCGCCCGCACGCCATTGCTGCACGCGAGCAACATTCGTGTGCCGGTGATTTTCTTTCAGGGCGAACTGGACGCCGTCGTCGTGCCGCAACAGACCCGCGACATGGTCATGGCACTGGAGCGCAATGGCATCGCGGTCGAGGCGCATTACTACGCTGAAGAGCGCCATGGCTTTCGCCGGGCGGTGAATCAGGCGCATGCGCTGGAGCAGGAGTGGACGTTTTATCGGCGGGTGATGGGGTTGGCGGACTGAGTACCGCGCTTCTTTCAAATTAGCGTCGACCCATTCGCGAGCAGGCTCGCTCCCACAATGGATCTGTGGTGTTCACAAATCCCCAGTGGGAGCGAGCCTGCTCGCGAAAGCTATCTACTGGGCGCCGCTGAACTCAGCGCTTGGCGATGATGTACACCGCATGCACGATCCCCGGAATGTAGCCACACAGCGTCAGCAGAATGTTCAGCCAGAACGCCCCGCCGAACCCGACCTGCAGAAACACACCCAGTGGCGGCAACAGAATGGCGATGATGATGCGAATGAAGTCCATGGGGCAGCTCCTGATTGGGGGGTTGGCTCACTTGAGCCATACAAGCTAATCGACCCGTGCCGTTCGTCAGGGTTCAGTGCAAACGCCATTTGATCGCCATCATCGAGCACAAAAAAACGCCCCACGCCAAAAGAATCAGGCGTGAGGCGTGCGTTATACCGCGAGACGGTTCTTGAAATCGGGTAGGAAACTTCAGCTCAGACGGCAATCCCTTTGCGACATTGCAATTGCGCGGTACGCACCCGCGAGAAGGCACGGGTCAGGCGCAGGAGCATTTCGTCGATGTTGGCCTTGCTGACGGTGAGTGCCGGAGTGAAACGCAGGCAGTTGGCTTGCGGGGCGTTGAGCAACAGGCCTTCATGCAGGGCGGCATTGACCACAGCATCAGCGCAATCCTCTGACAGGCTCAGTCCCCAGAACAGCCCTTGCCCACGCAACTCGCCTTGGCCGTAACGGTGTGCCAGTCGAGCGAGGCCTTCGCGCAGGTACTGGCCGTGGTCGTTGACTTGCTGCAGAAACGCCCGGTCCTGCACGCTGTCGAGCACCACCAGACCGGCCGCTGTCATCAGTGCGTTGCCGTGATGAGTACCGCCCAACTCGCCCACCTCGAAGCAGCAAGCCTGGCCCCGGGCCAGCAGCGCCGCCAGCGGCACGCCACCACCAAGCCCTTTGCCGAGCACGACGATATCGGCGCGTACGCCGTAGGACTGTTCGGCGAGCAAGGTACCGCAGCGACCGATGCCGGTCTGGACTTCATCGAGAATCAGCAGAATGCCCAGTTCGCGGCACAGCCGCTCAACGCCTTTGAGGTAATGCTCGGTGCCCGCAATCACCCCGGCATCGCTCTGGATCGGTTCGAGCATGATCGCCACGGTTTGCGCATCGACAGCCGCATGCAGCGCCGGCAAGTCGTTGAACGGCACCAGATCGAAACCCGGCAGCAACGGAGCGAAACGGTTGTGCAGGTTGCAACTGTCCGACGCCGAAATCGTCGCCAGACTGCGACCGTGGCAGCCTTGCTTCGCCACGATGATCCGTGACGCGCCGCCACGATGCAGCTGGCCCCATTTACGCGCCAGTTTGATCGCCGCTTCACAGGCCTCACTGCCGCTGTTGAGCAAGTAGGCCTGATCGCTTGAGGTGCTGGCACACAGGCGCTCGGCGAGGCTGAGCATGCCGCGATTGTGCAGATTGAAACCGGGATTGATCAGCGCCTGAGCCTGACCGGCAATCGCTTTGACCAGCGCCGATGGGCTGTGCCCCAGACTGTTGGCGCCGCCGGCCTGAGAGAAGTCGAGGTAGGCGCGATCATTGCTGTCCCACAGCCAGGAACCCTGGCCGCGAACAAACACCTGCTGTGGTCGTTCAACGCTGGGCATCAGCCGTTCGGCATTCAGACTTTCGCCGGCATCGCGTGGGTTGGCCTCGAACGCGAGGTCATCAAGACTCGGCGTCTGGCGCCGCAAACTGAACAGATTCATTGAAAAAAACCTCGCGTGAGGTTTTTTGAACTGCCTATGCAAACACTGTCGAAGCAAACGCTATTCATCGCGCTTTATGGCCCTGTAAGCCTTGTGATTGCGGTTAGACTAGGCTCAGCGAGGGCTTCGGGCCATTTCGATTTACCAGCATTTTCGATAAGAATTACTTATGGATTTTAAACAACTGCGTTATTTCGTCGCGGTCTACGAAGAAGGCCATGTCGGCCGAGCCGCCGAGCGCCTGTCGATCTCGCAACCGGCGCTGTCGCAGCAGATTCGCCAACTCGAACAAAACCTCGACGTCACCCTGTTCGAACGCAGCAGCAAACGCCTGCTGCCGACCCTCGCCGCGCACACCTTGTACAACCACGCCCTGCCACTGCTCGATGGTTTGCAACGGGCACGAGAGGCGCTGGGCAACTTCAAGGGCCAGGCATTACGCACCCTGGCGATTGGCGTGCTGCAAACCGTGCACACCAGCCTCGTACCGCAAATGCTCGAGCGGGTGCGCAAGGCGCAGCCGCATCTGGTGGTGCAGATTTATGAGCTGAGTGGGCTGGAAATCGAACGTCGCTTGCTCAACGGCTCGCTGGACATTGGCATCAGCTACCTGCCACCGCGACAGCCCGGGCTGCATGGCGTGATGCTCTACGAAGATGAGCTGACGCTGGTGATCCCGGCAGATCATCCGTTGCGTGAGTTCAAGAAGGTTTCGATCCGTCAGGCGGCCGAGCTGCCGATGTTGCTGCTGGGCGAAGAGTTCCAGATTCGGCAGATCTGGCAGGCTCAGCTGACCAGCCTGGGACGGCGCCCGCAAGTTCAGGCCGAGCTGAACAATATGCTGGGGATTCTCGACAGCCTGCCGCACACCAAACTGGCGACGGTACTTCCCGGACGTTCGCAGAAGGAGTACGACGATGAGGATCTGCTGTGGAAGCCACTGAGCGAACCACGGGTGCCGCTGAAGGTCGGTCTGGTGTGTCGCGACGTACAACGCCAGCAGGCGCCTTTGGCGCTGCTACGGACATTGTTGGAGGAAGTGATGGAACGTGAAGTGAAACCGGCGCTGGATCCCCTAGCCTGAACACTTTTCTTCAGGCAAAAGAAAACCCCGCCGAAGCGGGGCTTTGCAGACTGTTTCCCTGACATCCATTTCACTCCGCCACCCTGGCAGAATCCTACGTGTCCATGTTGTTGCTTTGCGCTTCCTGCGCGACGTCCATGAGTTGTAGATTAGCTGTGGATCCAATCTACGCCTATGGGAGAACAGCAGCACGTCACGTAAGAGAATGCTTACATGACGTTACATCATCAGAACTGCTCAGCGTTCAGCAGGAACAGCGATTCACTGCCAGCCTTCACCGATGCGCTCAACGAGTGGATGCGCGGCAGCAGACGGGCGAAATAGAACCGCGCGGTGCCCAGCTTGCTGGCGTAGAAATCGTCCTGCGCTTCCTTGCCCAGCGAGGCTTTGGCCATCAGTGCCCACATGTAGGCGTAGGAAACGTAGCCAAACGCTTGCAGATATTCGACCGAGGCAGCGCCGATTTCGTTCGGATTGGTTTTCGCCCGATCCAGCAGCCATGCCGTCAGCTCGTCGAGGGTGCTGACGGCATCGTTCAGCGGCTTGGTGAATTCGCTCAGGTCAGCGCTGGCAGTTGCGGTGAAGTGGCGGATCTCGTCAGCGAACAGCTTGTAGAACACACCGCCGCTGCCAACGATCTTTCGCCCGACCAGGTCCAGCGCCTGAATGCCGTTGGTGCCTTCGTAGATCTGGGTGATGCGCACGTCACGCACCAGTTGCTCCTGGCCCCACTCGCGGATGTAGCCGTGGCCGCCGAAAATCTGCTGGCCGTGAACGGTGGTCTCCAGACCGAGGTCGGTGAGGAATGCCTTGGCCACTGGCGTCAGCAGCGCCACCAGATCTTCCGCACGTTTGCGGGTGGTGGCGTCTTCGCTGAACTTGGCGGTATCGAGCTGCATCGCCACGTAGGTGGAGAATGCGCGGCCACCTTCGTTCGAGGCTTTCATGGTCAGCAGCATGCGACGCACGTCCGGGTGGACGATGATCGGGTCAGCGACCTTGTCCTTGTTCTGCGCGCCGGTCGGCGAACGGCTCTGCAGACGATCACGGGCATATTCGACGGCGTTCTGATAAGAACGCTCGCCGCTGGCCAGGCCTTGAATGCCGACGCCCAGACGCTCGTAGTTCATCATGGTGAACATCGCGTTCAGGCCCTTGTTCGGCTCACCGACCAGATACCCCACGGCTTCGTCGAAGTTCATCACGCAGGTGGCAGACGCCTGAATGCCCATCTTGTGTTCGATCGAACCGCAGTTCGCCGGGTTGCGCGCGCCCAGGCTGCCATCGGCATTGACCATGAACTTCGGCACCAGGAACAGCGAAATGCCTTTCGGGCCGGCGGGTGCGTCCGGCAGTTTCGCCAGCACCAGGTGAATGATGTTTTCGGTCAGGTCGTGCTCACCACCGGTGATGAAGATCTTGGTGCCGCTGACCTTGTAGGACCCGTCGGCCTGAGGTTCGGCCTTGGTGCGGATGATGCCCAGGTCGGTGCCGGCGTGCGGCTCGGTCAGGCACATGGAACCGGCCCAGATCCCGGCGTACATGTTCGGCAGGTACGCCGCTTTCAGCTCTTCGCTGGCGTGGGCGTTGATCGACAGGCAGGCGCCGGCGGTCAGCATCGGGTACAGACCGAACGACAAACTGGCGGAGTTGACCATCTCTTCGACCTGCGCCGAAACGGCCTTGGGCATGCCCATGCCGCCGTAGGCCGGATCGCCACCGACACCGACCCAGCCGCCTTCAGCGTAAGTCTGATAAGCCTGTGGGAAACCGGCCGGCGTGGTGACGGCACCGTCCTTCCAGTGGCAGCCTTCTTCGTCGGCAGCCCGGCTCAGCGGCGCAATGCTTTTGCTGGTGACCTTGCCGGCCTCTTCGAGAATGGCTTCTACGGTTTGGGCATCGACGGTCTCGGCCAATGCCGGCAGTTCGGCCCAGAGTTTGGCGACCTCGAATACTTCATTGAGGACGAAGCGCATATCGCGCAGCGGCGCTTTGTAGTCAGCCATGGCAAACCTCGCAAGATCTAAACAGGTGATTCGTGGAAGAGTGTTTTCGTTGAGGCCGAGTGTACCTCAACAACTTTTGCGACACATAGGGTCAGGCAGTGACTGATTTGTTATTTTTAGTCACCAGTAATTCAACCAAAAACAAAGCCCGCGATCAGCGGGCTTTTTATTGTAGAGAGGCGCGTTGAGCAGAGCGCAATTCAGCCTGCCGCAGCGTCCATGCGTACCGCACCGCGACGGTTCTGCCCGAACGCCATGACGCAGTTACGCCCGGCCCCCTTGGCGCTGTACAACGCCTGGTCGGCGGACTTCAGAACTTCTTCCGGCGTGCGCTGCTCCACGCGCTCAGCGACGCCGATACTGACCGTGACCGACACACTTGAAGCACCAGTGCCACCACGGCGCTGACGTCCTTGCAGGTCATCCTGCGGACGGTTTTCCTGATTGCGCAGCTGAATGTTGTAGGAGGCAATCGACTCGCGAATGACTTCCAGGTGCGGCATGCACTCCTCGAGGGTTTTGCCTGCAAACACCAGGGCGAATTCCTCACCGCCATAGCGATACGCCCTACCGCCACCGCTGATTTTCGACAGTTTGCTGGCGACCAGTCGAAGTACCTGGTCACCGACATCATGGCCGTGGGTGTCGTTGAATTTCTTGAAGTGATCGACGTCGCTCATCGCCAGCACATAGTTGCGGCCCAGCCGCTGCATACGCTCATTGAGCGCACGACGCCCCGGCAGACCGGTGAGTTCATCGCGGAAGGCCATTTGGTAGGCCTCATGCGCCACAGCAGCGGCAATCATCAGCATCACCTGGCTGCACATGATGTTCAGGGTGAACGGCAGAATGAAGGTTTTCGGCAGCATCCAGAACACCCCGAGCAAGCCGACCAATTGCGCCGCATGCAGCGGACGCGGGTTGCGCCAGTATTGCCAGGCCAGCAACAGGAACGCCGAGAGGAACACCGGATAGGACATCTGGATCAGGCTCATCCACGCACCGTGCAGCGCTGGCCAGCGAATCTCCGAAAGCCACATCAACAGCGCCTGGGGATAGCTCTGCTCAAGGCCGAGGGCGACGCTGCCAAAGGCCAACAACACGGCGAAGCGCGCGACCATGTCCTGAAACAGATGGGTGCGCTCCTGCCACGCGGCGAACAGGCCGAACAGCAACGGCAGCAGCAGGCAGACCAGGTGGAACACCACGGCGGCGTCTTCGCGCACTTTGCCGTTGTCGCGATAATAGTCGGTCTGAGTGTCGAGCAGAAAGTAGGCGATGTACACCGTGAGCATCAGAAACAGTTCACGCTGACGTCGGTAAACCGCACAGTAAGCGCCGCCCAACAGCAGCACCAGAGTCGGCAGCACGTTGAACAGTGACGTGAAGAACACGTTGAGGTCTTTGACGTACGCAGCCGCCAACCCCGCGAGCAACAACAGCAGTGAAGGTAGGAAATGACTGAAACGTACAGCGGAAGAACGCGGCAAGGGTAAAGCTCCGACCCGTCATATCAAAGAGATGGCATTGTGCCTGCAATGTGGCCAGTTAAGCACACACAATGTGATCCAGATCACATGCAGTCTCTTTAACGGCAGAAAACCCGGGTTTCTGAGCGATTCAGAAACAAAAAAACCGCTGCCCCGGGAGGAGCAGCGGTTTCGTCAGACCGCGTTAAGGCTTAGTAGCCCAGTGCGAAATCTTCTTCTTTCATGTCCATCAGGTTGTTCGCGCCCGACAGCATGGTGGCCACGTGGGTACGGGTGCGTGGCAGGATGCGCTGGAAGTAGAAACGCGCGGTTTGCAGCTTGGCGGTGTAGAACGCTGCGTCGCCGGTGCCTTCTGCCAGTTTCTCGGCTGCCAGACGTGCCATGTCGGCCCAGAAATAGGCCAGGCAGGCGTAACCGGAGTACATCAGGTAGTCCACAGAGGCCGCGCCGACTTCTTCGCGATCTTTCATGGCCGCCATACCGACCTTCATGGTCAGCTCGCCCCACTCCTTGTTCAGTGCAGCCAGCGGTGCAACGAATTCTTTGACGGCTTCGTTGCCTTCGTTGTTCTGGCAGAACTTGTGGACGATCTTGGTGAAGCCTTTCAGAGCCTCACCTTGAGTCATCAGCACTTTACGGCCCAGCAAGTCGAGAGCCTGGATACCGGTGGTGCCTTCGTACAGCATCGAAATGCGGCTGTCGCGAACGTTCTGCTCCATGCCCCACTCGGCGATGAAGCCGTGGCCGCCGTAGATCTGCACGCCGTGGTTGGCGGATTCGAAACCGACTTCGGTCATGAATGCCTTGGCGATTGGGGTCATGAACGCCAGCAGTGCGTCGGCCTTCTTCTTTTCTTCTTCATCGACGCCGTATTTGACGATGTCGACCTGCTTGGCAGTGAAGTACACCATCGCGCGGTTGCCTTCGGCGAATGCCTTCATGGTCAACAGCATGCGGCGCACGTCAGGGTGCACGATGATTGGGTCAGCAGCTTTGTCCGGCGCTTTCGGGCCAGTCAGGGAGCGCATTTGCAGACGGTCGCGAGCGTATTTCAGGCCGCCCTGGAAGCCGATTTCGGCGTGGGCCAGACCTTGCAGCGCGGTACCCAGACGTGCGGTGTTCATAAAGGTGAACATGCAGTTCAGGCCTTTGTTCGCCGGGCCGATCAGGAAACCGGTGGCACCGTCGAAGTTCATCACGCAAGTGGCGTTGCCGTGGATGCCCATCTTGTGTTCCAGCGAACCACAGCTCACTGCGTTGCGTGCACCGAGAGTGCCATCAGCATTCGGCAGGAACTTTGGAACGATAAACAGGGAAATGCCTTTGGTGCCAGCCGGCGCGTCCGGCAGGCGGGCCAGTACGATGTGGACGATGTTGTCGGCCATGTCGTGTTCGCCGGCCGAGATGAAGATCTTGGTGCCGGAAACCTTGTAGGAACCGTCGGCCTGAGGCTCGGCCTTGGTGCGCAGCATGCCCAGGTCGGTGCCGCAGTGCGGTTCGGTCAGACACATGGTGCCGGTCCACTCGCCGGAAACCAGTTTGGTCAGGTAAGCGTCTTGCTGCTCTGGGGTACCGTGCTCGGAGATGGTGTTCATCGCGCCGTGCGACAGGCCTGGGTACATGCCCCACGACCAGTTGGCTTCGCCAACCATTTCGCTGACGGCCAGACCCAGCGACTCCGGCAGGCCTTGACCGCCGTGCTCGACGTCGTGCGCCAGGCTTGGCCAGCCGCCTTCGACGAATTGCTTGTACGCCTCTTTGAAGCCAGTCGGGGTTTTCACGCCGGACTCGCTCCAGGTGCAGCCTTCGAGGTCGCCCACACGGTTCAGCGGTGCCAGTACCTGCTCACAAAACTTGGCGCCTTCTTCGAGAATGGCGTCAACCATGTCCGGCGTTGCGTCGGCGCAAGCCGGAAGGCTCTGATAATGCGCTTCGTAGCCGAGCAGTTCGTCACGAACGAAGCGAATATCACGCAAGGGGGCCTTGTAGTCAGGCATAGCGATAAACCTCTGCTGATGTAACCGGGAATGAACGACCGTGTTGATTTGTTGTGACGGTCAAACAGTTGTTTGAAACATACGTTTACGCCGAAACCTTGTCAAGCGTCGATCTTTTGCCGTTCGTCATCACTGCTTTCAAACACCGGACACAGCAAACCGCCATGGACGGTGAAGCGTCATGGGCGATAAAAAAGATTAGTTGAGGGAGAAGGACTTACAACGAAAAACGCCGCGACAAGACGCGGCGTTCGGCAAACACTGATTGAGAAAAATCAGGCAAATGTATCGATGATCGTCCCAAGCATTTCATCGGAAGCCTTGGCGACTTTGGTGCCCAGCTCGACTTGGAACTTGCCTTGGGCCATCTCGGCCATGGCGCTGCCCGGATCCATTTGCTGGCTGCGATCAATGCCGCGCAGACGATCGACCTGTGCCTCGGAAGACTGGCTGGTGACCGAACGCTCGATGGTGTTGTTGGCAATCTGGCTGGCGGCCTGATCGACGCGGTTCTGCCCGGTCTGAATGGTGCTCAAACCCGCATAAAAAGCTGTGTTACCGGAGATTTCCATGGGAGTTCTCATCCTTGGGAAGGATCAATGGGTGCCATTGAAGCAGAGGCGCCAGAAAAACACCCGTCAAAAATACTGATGGCACAGTGCCTCGTCATAGCCAAAAACATTAGTCGAGCAGATCGAGTTGCAAGTGATCAGCCACCGCCTCAGCGCTAAGCGACTTCAATTTCGGCACGCGCCCCAGGCACGGCGCCGGTAGCCGTTCAGCCAGCGTCGCCAGATTCTCTTCCAGCCGCGAAGTCTTCGGATCAATGATGTTGGCCACCCACCCGGCCAGTTGCAGACCATCGCGCGCGATCGCCTCAGCCGTCAGCAAGGCGTGACTGATGCACCCCAGCCGAACACCTACCACCAGAATCACTGGCAGCTTCAAGGCAATGGCCAGGTCCGATAGATTGGCCTGATCCGCCAACGGCACCCGCCAGCCACCCGCACCTTCGATGAGGGTGAAATCGGCATTCAGCGCCAGAATCTCGCGCATCGGCGCCAGCAACGATTGCACCGTCAGCGCCACGCCCGCCTCCCGCGCCGCCAGATGCGGGGCGATCGCAGGTTCGAACGCCACCGGATTGACCTGTTGATAAGTCAGCGGCACCGAACATTCGGCCAGCAGCGCCAGTGCATCGGCATTGCGCAGTCCCTTGGGCGTCACTTCGCAGCCCGAAGCCACCGGTTTACCCGCCGCCGTACTCAGCCCCGCCGACCGCGCCGCATGCAGCAAGCCGGCAGCCACGGTGGTCTTGCCGACATCGGTGTCCGTTCCGGTGATGAAATAGGCTGCGCTCATAAGGGTTTCTCCAACACGGCGTAAACCACCTGATAGGTCGCCGGCAATCCTTGTGCCTGACGGTACTGCTCATATGCTTCGACCAGACCGAGAATCCGCGCCCGCCCGGTCAAGCCACCCGGACGACCAGGGTTCAGATTGTGCGCACCCAGCGCCTTGAGCTCATGCGTCAGGCTGCGCACATCCGGGTAATGCAGTACGTGCGCCTGATTCTGCAGACTCACCGTGTGTAAACCACTGGCCATGCACAACTGTTGATAACGGGTGAACTCGCGGAAGCGGTTGACGTGCACCAAGCCATCGACCTGACGCCAACTGTCGCGCAATTCGTACAACGTCCCTACACAAAGACTAGCAAACGCAAAAATCCCGCCGGGTTTCAGCACGCGAAAAGCCTCACTGAGCACCGACTCGAAGTCCGCACACCACTGCACCGCGAGGCTGGAGAAAAGCAGATCACACGTCGCATCCCGCAGCGGCAGACGTTCGGCATCACCGGCGATGAAATGCTGCGCACCGCCCAAGGGACGCGCGTGCGCGAGCATGCCTTCGGCGATGTCCAGCGCCAGCCCCTGCCCCTGAGTAAAGCGCTCGGCCAATGCGCGAGTGAAATACCCGGTGCCGCAGCCCAGATCCAGCCAGCGCGATGGCACAAAACCCGATGGCAAGCGCTGCAGCAACTGCGAACCGACATCACGCTGCAACTCGGCAACACTGTCATAGCTTGCCGCTGCACGGGAAAAAGAGGCCGCGACCTGGCGCTTGTCGGGCAAGCCGCCGGGCAGCGCAACAAGAGACAAATCAGTCATCACCGCACTCATGTAAAAAAGCCTGGATCGCACCCGCCACACCATGGGGGTCTTCCAGAAGAAACGCATGACTGGCCTGTTCAATCAGACCAATCTCGATATCCGGCAGCAGTGCAAACAACTCACCTGCTGCCTCTGCTGGCACCAATCCGTCCTGCCCGGCGAACAGGTGCAATTGCGGGCCGCGAAACGCCTGCAACGCGCCACGGGTGTCCAGTTGCGCCAGCAATTCCAGCCCGGCCATCAATGCCGTTGGCGCCGCGTTTGGCGCACCGCCGAGCATCAGTCGCGACAAACCGCGCGGGTCTTGCGCGCCTTGGGCACACAGCAGCGAGAAACGTTTGAGGGTGGTTTTGGGATCGGCCGTGCAGCCAGCGAGAAACGCATCGAACGTCTCCCCCGGCATCGCACTCGGCCATTGCTCGTGGGCAACGAAGGACGGATTGCTCGCCAGCGTCAGCAGGCCGCAGCAACGCTCGCCACGCCGTGCTGCCAATTCAGAAGCAAGCATGCCGCCCAACGACCAGCCGCCCAGCCACACATCCTGAGGAATACGCTCATCGAGTTCGTCGAGCCAATCCTGCAGATCGCCGGAGTCCAGTTCCGGCAACGGCTCGATCTCGACATGCAGATGCTCGTCGAGTCCCTGCAACGCCGCTGCCAAAGGCTCCAGCGGTGAAACCCCGAGGCCCCAGCCGGGCAGCAGAATCAGGCGATTACGCATGGCTTGGCTCCGGCGGCAGTTGGGCAAAGCAATCGGCCAGTCCCTCTAACAATAGCTGCACCTGCGCCTCGCTGTGGGCGGCGGTCAGGGTCACGCGAAGACGTGCGCTGCCAGCGGGCACGGTGGGCGGGCGGATCGCGGTGACCATCAATCCGCGTTCGCGCAGCATCTGCGACAGGCGCACGGCGCGACCGGCGTCGCCGATCAGGATGGGCTGGATCGGAGTAAAGCTGTCCATCAGTTGTAGACCGAGCTGCTCCGCACCGTGGCGGAACTGACGGATCAGCGTCTGCAAATGTTCGCGACGCCAGTGTTCCGTGCGCAGCAACTCCAGACTTTTCAACGTCGCGCAGGCCAGCGCCGGTGGCTGGCTGGTGGTGTAGATGTACGGCCGGGCGAACTGGATCAGGCTTTCGATCAGCTCTTCGCTGCCAGCGACAAATGCGCCTGCGGTGCCGAACGCCTTGCCGAGGGTGCCGACCAGCACCGGCACATCGTCCTGACTCAAACCGAAATGCTCGACGATTCCGCCGCCATGGGCGCCCAGCGGACCGAAGCCATGGGCATCGTCGACCATCAACCACGCGCCCCTGGCCTTGGCCTCCCGCGCCAGCGCCGGCAGATCGGCTATGTCGCCGTCCATGCTGAACACTCCGTCGGTGACCACCAGCGTGTTGCCGGTGGCTTTCTCCAAACGCTTGGCCAGACTGTCGGCGTCATTGTGCAGATAACGATTGAAACGCGCGCCGGACAACAGGCCTGCATCGAGCAGCGAGGCATGGTTGAGCCGGTCTTCAAGCACGGTATCGCCCTGCCCGACCAGCGCCGTGACCGCGCCGAGGTTGGCCATGTAACCGGTGGTGAACAACAGCGCTCGCGGCCGGCCCGTGAGATCGGCCAATGCTTCTTCGAGTGCGTGGTGTGGACCGCTGTGGCCGACCACCAGATGCGACGCCCCGCCACCGACGCCCCAGCGCTCGGCACCGGCGCGCCAGGCTTCGATCACCTGCGGGTGATTGGCCAGGCCCAGGTAGTCGTTGTTGCAGAACGCCAGCAACGGCTGACCGTCGACCACCACTTCAGGCCCCTGCGGGGACTCGAGCAAGGGGCGCTGGCGATAGAGATTTTCGGCACGGCGGGCAGCAAGGCGTGCGGCGAGATCGAAAGACATGCAGGCCTCGACTTTTTTAATGACACACATCCTATGTAGGAGTGAGCCTGCTCGCGATGGCGGTGTATCAGCCGACATAAATGGTGAATGTCAGGCCGCTATCGCGAGCAGGCTCACTCCTACAGGGGTTTTGCATTTCAAGCTTTGTTCAGACGGCGGCGTTATAGAACTGCTCGCCGCTCTTCTGCTCCACCAGCGCCTGCTCGATCGCGGCCTGATGCACTTCATCGGAATGCTCTTCGCGCGCTTCCGGCTGAATGCCCAGACGGGCGAACAGTTGCATGTCCTTGTCGGCCTGCGGGTTGGCGGTGGTCAGCAGTTTGTCGCCGTAGAAAATCGAGTTGGCACCGGCGAAGAACGCCAGCGCCTGCATCTGCTCGTTCATCGCTTCGCGGCCGGCAGACAGGCGCACGTGGGATTGCGGCATGAGGATGCGCGCTACCGCGAGCATGCGGATGAAGTCGAACGGGTCGACGTCATCAGCGTTCTCCAACGGAGTGCCGGCGACTTTCACCAGCATGTTGATCGGAACCGACTCCGGATGCTCCGGCAGGTTGGCCAGTTGAATCAACAGATTGGCGCGGTCATCGAGCGACTCGCCCATGCCGAGGATGCCACCGGAGCAGATCTTCATCCCCGACTCACGCACGTAGGCCAGGGTCTGCAGGCGCTCGCTGTAGGTGCGGGTGGTGATGATGCTGCCGTAGAACTCGGGCGAGGTGTCGAGGTTGTGGTTGTAGTAATCCAGGCCGGCCTCGGCCAGCGCTGCAGTCTGCTCCTGGTCGAGACGGCCGAGGGTCATGCAGGTTTCCAGGCCCATGGCCTTGACGCCTTCAACCATCTTCAGCACATACGGCATGTCTTTGGCCGACGGGTGTTTCCACGCAGCCCCCATGCAGAAACGCGTGGAGCCGATGGCTTTGGCGCGGGCAGCCTCTTCGAGGACCTTCTGCACTTCCATCAGTTTTTCTTTTTCCAGGCCGGTGTTGTAGTGACCGGACTGCGGACAGTACTTGCAGTCTTCCGGGCAGGCACCGGTCTTGATCGACAGCAGGGTCGAAACCTGCACGCGGTTGGCGTTGAAATGCGCGCGGTGCACCGTCTGCGCCTGGAACAGCAAGTCGTTGAATGGCTGTACGAAGAGGGCTTTGACTTCGGCTAAAGACCAGTCGTGACGCAGGGTGGCAGAGGTGCTGGCGCTCATGGGCAGTTCCTTGGTTATGCTTGGCTGGCGGCTGCGGGAATGGAATACCCACAGGCGCGACACGGATGTTCGGCATATTTAAGGAAGAGCCATGCGCTGTCAACCACGACACGAACAACAGGTTTACATCTGTTTAAAAAACGCACAGACCTGCTTGCTGTGTGATGAGCCCGCAGAAGCAGAAATGCCAATCTGCGTCGCCTGCGAAACCGAATTGCCCTGGCTCGGCGACCACTGCCAGAGCTGCGCGCTGCCGCTGCCCGACACAGGCCTGACTTGCGGCGAGTGCCTGCTAGAGCCTCCGGCCTTCGAGCAGGTCATTGCACCGTGGCGTTATGACTTCCCGGTGGACAGTCTGATTACGCGTTTTAAACACAACGCAAAATGGCCGTTTGGTCACCTGCTCGCCGACGTTGCCGGACAATACCTGCAACATCGCTTCGATGAGGGACTGCCACGCCCCGACGTGTTGTTGCCCGTGCCGTTGTCGAACAAGCGCTTGCGTCAACGAGGCTTCAATCAAGCGGCGATGCTGGCGCGATGGTTGAGCAAACAGCTTGAGCTGCCTTTTGAGGAACATGTTCTACGGCGGATACATGACACCAGCGCTCAGCAGGACCTCGACGCCAAGGCGCGCAAGCGCAACTTGCGTAACGCCTTCGCTATGGCGCCCGATGCGGATGTGAACGGTCGGCATATCGCGTTGATCGATGATGTACTGACCACCGGCGCCACGGCCCAGGCTCTGGCGCGACTGCTGAGGGATGCAGGGGCGGCGAGAATTGATGTGTATTGCCTGGCCCGCACACCGAAACCCGGAAGCTGAAATCGGCACCCCCCTTGTAGGAGTTAGCCTGCTCGCGATGGCGCCTTCACTGTCAACATAGATGCCGACTGATCCACCGCTATCGCGAGCAGGCTCACTCCTACAAGGGAACTGTGTTTGGCTTGACTGATGCGCCGCAAGCGGCCAACTTCACTCCTCACCGCCACCGTTAAAAAGCGCCCACTTCATGTCCCTGCCCTCCCTGTTGTCCCAGCACATCGTCCGCCGTCCGCAGCGCATTGCTTTGCTGCAACACATTGCCGAGCAGGGCTCGATCACCCGCGCCGCGAAAAGCGCCGGGCTGAGTTACAAGGCGGCCTGGGATGCGATCGATGAGCTGAACAACCTGGCGCAGAAACCACTGGTGGAGCGCGCGGTTGGCGGCAAGGGTGGCGGTGGCGCCAAGCTGTCCAGCGAAGGCGAACGGGTGTTGCGTCTGTATCAAAAGCTGCAAGCCTTGCAGGCGCAGGTCCTGGAGGCCGCCGAAGACGCCAGCGACCTCGATCTGCTCGGTCGGCTGATGCTGCGCACCAGCGCCCGCAACCAGTTGCACGGCAAGGTCGTGGCCATCGAAGGCGCGGGACGCAATGACCTGATCCGCCTCGAACTGGCCGAAGGCCTGTGCATCGATGCGCAGATCACCCACGACAGCACCGTGCACCTGGAGCTGCAACCGGGCACCGAAGTAGTGGCACTGATCAAGGCCGGTTGGCTTGAGTTGCTGGCGGCGGATCAAGCAGCAACATCTGGACACAATCTTCTGAGCGGCATCATCGAAGCCATTCTCGATGCCGAGGACGGCCCCAGCGAAGTGCGCATCGCCCTGCCCAACGGCCAGACGCTGTGCGCTCTGGCAGAGCCGCTGCAGCTTCGCACTCGCGGGCTGAATATCCAGCAACCGGTCCAGGTGCAGTTCTCGCCGTCCAATGTGCTGATCGGCGCACCGCTATAACGGACGTTCTGCAACAAAAGCTTCATCGCCCCCCATTAAGGTTGCTGCCAAAACCAAGCAGGGAGCCTGATGTGAGCCTATTAGAAGAAAACCAATCCACTGATCTGGAAAAGATGGTCGGCCTCAGCCGTCGCGGTTTCATCAGCGCCGGCGCGCTGTGCGGCGCCGCCATGTTCCTCGGCGGCAACCTGCTCAGCCGCAGCGCGCTGGCCTCAAGCATCAGCGCCGGCAACAGCCGCCTGCTCGGTTTCGAGAGCATTGCCGCCGCGACCACCGACGTCATCAGCCTGCCGAAGGGCTACAAGTCCTCGGTACTGATCAGTTGGGGCCAACCGCTGCACAAGAACGGTCCGGCCTTCGACCCGAGCGGCAATGGCACCGCCGCCGCACAGGAAGTGCAGTTCGGTGACAACAACGACGGCATGAGCCTGTTCGCCTTCCCCGACGACCGAAACCGCGCGTTGATGGCGATCAACAACGAATACACCAACTACCGCTACCTCTACCCGCACGGCGGCATGCCGCAATCGGCCGAAGACGTGCGCAAGGCGTTGGCCTGCGAAGGCGTGTCGGTGATCGAAGTGCAGCGCAAGAATGGCCAGTGGCAGTTCGTCCAGGGCTCGCGTTACAACCGCCGGATTCACGGCAACTCGCCGCTGCGCATCAGCGGCCCGGCCGCCGGCCACGACCTGATGAAAACGGCCGCCGACAAACACGGCAAGAAAGTCCTCGGTACCTTCCAGAACTGCGCCAATGGCAAGACGCCGTGGGGCACCTACCTGACCTGCGAAGAGAACTTCACCGACGGCTTCGGCAGCAGCAACGCCCAGCAACAGTTCGACCCGGCGCAGAAGCGCTACGGCGTGTCGGCCGCCAGCCGCGAGATCAACTGGCACCCGTTCGACCCGCGTTTCGACATGGCCAAGAACCCCAACGAACTCAACCGTCACGGCTGGGTGGTCGAGATCGATCCGTTCGATCCGCAATCGACCCCGGTCAAGCGCACCGCGCTGGGCCGCTTCAAACATGAAAACGCCGCGCTGGCCGAGACCGATGATGGTCGCGCCGTGGTGTACATGGGCGACGACGAGCGTGGCGAGTTCATCTACAAATTCGTCAGCCGCGACCGCATCAACCATCGCAACCCGAAAGCCAACCGCGACATCCTCGACCACGGCACCCTGTACGTGGCGAAGTTCGATAACGGCGACAGCAACCCCGATCATCCGAAAGGCCAGGGCCAGTGGATCGAACTGACCCACGGCAAGAACGGCATCGACGCCAGCAGCGGTTTCGCCGATCAGGCCGAAGTGCTGATCCACGCGCGCCTTGCCGCCAGTGTGGTCGGCGCCACGCGCATGGATCGCCCGGAGTGGATCGTGGTCAGTCCGAAGGACGGCCAGGTTTATTGCACCCTGACCAACAACGCCAAACGCGGCGAAGACGGGCAACCGGTGGGCGGGCCGAATCCGCGCGCGAAGAACGTCTACGGGCAGATCCTGCGCTGGCGCACCGAGCGCGACGATCACGCGTCGAAGACCTTCGCCTGGGACCTGTTCGTGGTCGCCGGAAATCCGGGTGTACATGCCGGCACGCCGAAGGGTGGCTCGTCGAACATCACTGCGCAAAACATGTTCAACAGCCCGGACGGTCTAGGTTTCGACAAGGCCGGACGCCTGTGGATTCTCACCGACGGTGATTCGAGCAACGCCGGGGACTTTGCCGGAATGGGCAACAACCAGATGCTCTGCGCTGACCCCAAGACTGGTGAAATTCGTCGATTCATGGTCGGGCCGATTGGCTGTGAAGTCACCGGGATCAGCTTCTCGCCGGATCAGAAAACCCTGTTTGTCGGGATTCAGCATCCGGGCGAAAACGGTGGCTCCACCTTCCCTGAGCATCTGCCGAACGGCAAGCCGCGGTCTTCGGTGATGGCGATCACCCGTGAAGACGGCGGAATAGTCGGCGCCTGATTGGCCCTCATCGCGAGCAGGCTCACTCCTACAGTTGGAACGCGTTTCCTTGTAGGAGTGAGCCTGCTCGCGATGGCGTCAGCACAGACACCAACCAACTCTCCCACTGCCATCTGCGCTACCATGCTGGGCCGGACGCGGCAGCCTGCCGCGCGCAGGAGTCAGCATGGCCCACCCGTTTGAAACCCTCACACCCGATCTCGTACTCGATGCCGTCGAAAGCATCGGCTTCCTGAGTGATGCGCGCATTCTGGCGCTCAACAGCTACGAAAACCGTGTCTATCAGGTCGGCATCGAAGACTCCGAACCGCTGATCGCCAAGTTCTACCGCCCGCAGCGCTGGACCAACGAGGCCATCCTCGAAGAGCACCAATTCACCTTCGAGCTGGCCGACGTCGAGATTCCCGTGGTGGCGCCGCTGATCCACAACGGCCAGACCCTGCACGAACACGCCGGTTTCCGTTTCACCCTGTTTCCGCGTCGCGGCGGCCGTGCGCCGGAGCCGGGCAATCTCGATCAGCTGTATCGCCTGGGCCAGTTGCTCGGCCGCATCCACGCAGTCGGCGCGACCAAGCCGTTCGAACACCGTGAAGCGCTCGCCGTGCAGAACTTCGGTCACGCCTCGCTGAACACCTTGCTCGAAGGCAACTTCATTCCCAAAAGCCTGCTGCCGGCCTATGAGTCCGTCGCCCGCGATCTGCTTAAGCGCGTGGAAGACGCCTACGCCAATACCCCGCATCAGAACATCCGCATGCACGGCGACTGCCACCCCGGCAACATGATGTGCCGCGACGAGATGTTCCACATCGTCGACCTCGACGACTGCCGTATGGGCCCGGCGGTGCAGGACATCTGGATGATGCTGGCGGGCGACCGTCAGGAGTGCCTCGGGCAACTGTCGGAACTGATGGACGGCTACAACGAATTCCACGACTTCGACCCGCGCGAGCTGGCACTGATCGAACCGCTGCGCGCCCTCCGGCTGATGCACTACAGCGCCTGGCTGGCCCGGCGCTGGGACGATCCGGCGTTCCCGCACAGCTTTCCGTGGTTTGGTACCGAACGTTATTGGGGTGATCAGGTGCTGGCGTTGCGCGAACAGCTGTCAGCGCTAAACGAAGAGCCACTGAAACTTTTCTGATTACCCGCAAATCCATGTGGGAGGGGGCTTGCTCCCGAAGACGGACTGACATTCAACATAAATGTTGGCTGACACACCGCCTTCGGGAGCAAGCCCCCTCCCACAATTTTGTCCCGTGCTCACAATTTCAGAACTCATTGGCCAACAAATCTCCTTACAATCCCTGCTTTGTCAGCTGTCTAAGCAAGGATTCTGCATGCAAGCCGCCAACCCGCGTCGCGGGTACATTCTGGGCCTGAGTGCCTACATCATCTGGGGCCTGTTCCCGATCTACTTCAAAGCCATCGCCGAAGTCCCGGCTGTCGAGATCATCATCCATCGGGTGTTGTGGTCGGCGCTGTTCGGCGCCTTGCTGCTGATGGTGTGGAAGCATCCCGGCTGGTTGCGCGAGTTGCTCGACAATCCCAAGCGCCTGGCGATCCTGGCACTTAGCGGCACCTTGATTGCGGCGAACTGGCTGACCTATGTGTGGTCGGTGAACAACGGGCGCATGCTCGAAGCGAGCCTCGGCTACTACATCAACCCGCTGGTCAACGTGCTGTTGGGGATGTTGATTCTCGGCGAGCGTTTGCGGCGCATGCAGTGGGTCGCGGTGGGGCTGGCAGCCGTCGGTGTGGCGCAGCAGGTGTGGCAGGTCGGCAGTCTGCCGTGGGTGTCGCTGGTGCTGGCGCTGACCTTTGGTTTCTACGGGCTGATCCGTAAACAGGCACCGGTCAAAGCGTTGCCGGGGCTGGTGGTGGAAACCTGGATGCTGGTGCCGATCGCCGTGGCCTGGCTGTTGTTCAACCAGACAGCCACCAGTGCCCAACCCGAATTCTGGACCACCTCGCAAGCCTGGTGGCTGGTGGCGGCCGGCCCGGTGACGCTGGTGCCACTGGTATGCTTCAACGCTGCGACCCGACACTTGCCCTACACCACCATCGGCTTCCTGCAATACCTGGCGCCGACCTTGGTGCTGCTGCAGGCAGTGTTGCTGTTCGGCGAGCATTTGTCGTCGAGCACCCTGATCGCGTTCATCTTCATCTGGGCCGGTCTGGCGGTTTATAGCATCGATGCAGTGATCAGTTTGCGTCGGCGCAGCTGATCAAAAAACGCACAAAGCTTTGCAAGCCACGGTTCTCGTGGCCTGCAACATTCCTTCCCAAGGTTATCCACAGCGTGATCCCCGCCGTTTGTGCGCAAGTCACTGAATGCTGGCGGTTTTTTGATCAGTTCCAGGAAAGCCCCGACCAGCATGGCGTTGCGCCCGGTCTCTACAGGTTATCCACAGGCAGGTGCACGTTAAATCTGGATAACCCGGGCGCCGGTTAAACGTCTGTGCGTAACACCAGTTCGACCATCAGATCATCGGCCAGGGTTTCCAGGCGCGACTGCAACACGTCCAGCGACAGGGTCAGCGGCACCGCGAGAATCGCTTCGGCGTGGAACAACGGCTCGCTGCTCATCGGCGCCGGCCGCACATCGGTCACCAGCCGTTCGAGGTTCACCCCCTGCTCGCTGAGCAGGCGGGTGATGTCGCGCACGATCCCCGGGCGATCATTGCCCACCAGTTCCATGGCGATCGGTTTCCAGGTGCAGGATTGCTCGATGCCGCTTTCGGCAATCAACACGCGAATACCCTGCGCCGACAGTGCTTGTAAGGAATCGACTAATTCGTCGTAAGCCTCCGCCGGTACACCCACCCGCAGAATCCCGGCGAACTGCCCGGCCATCCGTGACATGCGGCTTTCCAGCCAGTTGCCACCGTGCTCGGCGATGCATTGGGCAATGCGCTCGACCTGCCCGGGCTTGTCCGGGGCAAAGACAGTGAGTACGAGATGGTCCATGGCGCAGCCCTCTTGTCATGACTTTTGTTATAGAAAGGCAAGTATAGGCAAGGGGTTTGATTCAGCCCGGGCAGCATTTTTTGCGGATGACCTGTGTCTGGGTTTTGGAAGCAACCTGTGGCGAGGGGATTTATCCCCGATCGGTTGCGCAGCAGCCGTAAACCCTGTCAGCTCAGTCTACCTGTCAGCGCGCAGGGGGTGGCTTCGCCACCCATCGGGGATAAATCCCCTCGCCACAGAAGTGTGCTCCGCAGGGGGATGCCATAGCAGGCAGAAAGTATTTATGTGTACAACTTTTTATATTTAGCTGGAACAATCTGCTGGTTTTTTGAGAACATCCCGTTCCGCGACGTGACCGCAATGCGTCATGAGGTCGCAGAACGACGTAATTAGTCTGATTTTCACAAGCGCAACTCATCATGTAGTATGCCGCAGCGCGCACTACATAACGCTGGATCGATGTCTGCCCAAGGCACGTTCGCAACCTTGAAAGCCCCGTCAGCAAGGCCCCCAAGCCGTTGATTGGTCCCAGCCCAGCCGCCAGCAATGGCATGTACTGGTCGGAAGGTTTGTGGTTTAAATGGCCAGAGGCTTCATTGTTAAATTGAAGAGCTGAAAAGCGAAATAGCTGAGCAGAGTGAGGCAAGCAATGACTGAACACGTTCAAGTCGGTGGCCTGCAGGTCGCCAAAGTCCTGTTCGACTTCGTGAACAACGAAGCCATTCCCGGTACCGGCCTCACCGCCGACAAATTCTGGGAAGGTGCCGACAAGGTCATTCATGACCTGGCACCGAAGAACAAAGCCCTACTCGCCAAACGCGATGACTTCCAGGCTCGTATAGACGCCTGGCATCAGGAACGCCACGGTCAGGCGCACGACGCCGTGGCCTATAAAGCCTTCCTGCAAGAAATCGGTTATCTGCTGCCAGAAGCGGCTGACTTCCAGGCAACGACGCAAAACGTTGATGATGAAATCGCCCGTACCGCCGGCCCGCAACTCGTTGTACCGGTGATGAACGCCCGCTTCGCTCTCAATGCTTCGAACGCCCGCTGGGGTTCGCTGTACGACGCCCTCTACGGCACCGACGCAATCAGCGAAGACGGTGGCGCGGAAAAAGGCAAAGGCTACAACAAGGTACGTGGCGACAAAGTCATCGCCTTCGCCCGTGCCTTCCTCGACGAAGCCGCACCATTGGCCGCCGGCTCCCACGTCGACTCCACCGCTTACAAGATCGTTGACGGCAAACTACTGGTCTCCCTCAAGGGCGGCAGCAACACCGGCCTGCGCAACGACGCGCAACTGATCGGCTTTCAGGGCCCGGCAGACGCGCCAATCGCGATCCTGCTGAAACACAACGGTCTGCACTTCGAAATCCAGATCGACGCCACCACTCCGGTTGGCCAGACCGACGCTGCCGGCGTCAAAGACATCCTGATGGAAGCGGCGCTGACCACCATCATGGACTGCGAAGACTCCGTGGCCGCCGTCGATGCCGACGACAAAGTGGTGATCTACCGCAACTGGCTCGGCCTGATGAAGGGCGACCTGGCGGAATCCGTGTCCAAGGGCGGCCAGACCTTCACCCGCACCATGAACCCGGATCGCACCTACACCGCGCCGAAGGGTGGCGAGGTGACCCTGCACGGCCGTTCGCTGCTGTTCGTGCGTAACGTTGGCCATCTGATGACCATCGACGCGATCCTCGACAAACACGGTAACGAAGTGCCGGAAGGCATTCTCGACGGTCTGGTGACTTGCCTCGCGGCGATGCACAACCTCAACGGCAACACCTCGCGTCGCAACACCCGCACCGGTTCGGTCTACATCGTTAAACCGAAGATGCACGGCCCTGAAGAAGCGGCGTTCACCAACGAGCTGTTCGGTCGCATCGAAGACGTGCTGGGCTTGAAGCGCAACACGCTGAAAGTCGGGATCATGGACGAGGAGCGCCGCACCACGGTCAACCTCAAGGCCTGCATCAAGGCTGCCAGCGAGCGCGTGGTGTTCATCAACACCGGTTTCCTCGACCGCACCGGCGACGAAATCCACACCTCCATGGAAGCCGGCCCGATGGTGCGCAAGGCCGACATGAAGGCTGAGAAATGGATCGGCGCCTACGAGAACTGGAACGTCGATATCGGTCTGAGCACCGGCCTGCAAGGTCGTGCGCAAATCGGTAAAGGCATGTGGGCGATGCCGGATCTGATGGCGGCGATGCTTGAGCAGAAAATCGCTCACCCGCTGGCCGGCGCCAACACCGCCTGGGTACCGTCGCCAACGGCTGCTGCGCTGCACGCGCTGCACTACCACAAGGTCGACGTGTTCGCTCGTCAGGCCGAACTGGCCAAGCGTGCCCGCGCCTCGGTGGACGACATCCTGACCATCCCGCTGGCGGTCAACCCAAGCTGGACGCCTGAGCAGATCAAGAACGAACTGGACAACAACGCCCAGGGCATTCTCGGTTACGTAGTGCGCTGGATCGACCAGGGCGTGGGTTGTTCGAAAGTGCCGGACATCAACGACGTCGGCCTGATGGAAGACCGTGCCACGCTGCGTATCTCCAGCCAGCACATCGCCAACTGGCTGCGCCACGGTATCGTCACCGAAGCGCAAGTGATGGAAAGCCTCAAGCGCATGGCGCCGGTGGTCGACCGTCAGAACGCCAACGACCCGCTGTACCGTCCGCTGGCACCGAACTTCGACAGCAACATCGCCTTCCAGGCAGCGGTCGAACTGGTGATCGAAGGCACCAAACAGCCGAACGGCTACACCGAGCCGGTCCTGCACCGTCGTCGTCGCGAGTTCAAGAAGGCCAACGGCCTGTAACCTGCGCTGATTGCCGGACATGAAAAAGCCCTGATCTTTCGATCAGGGCTTTTTCATTGGCCGATAAAATCTGACAACCACTGGAGAACCATTGTGGGAGCGGGCTTGCTCCGGGCGGCGTTCCGACGAAGGTGTCTTGTCTGTCGACATTAATGTTGAATGTCAGTCTGCATTCGCGAGCAAGCCCGCTCCCACCGTTTTTCGGTGGTGCTTGAAAGTCAGGGTTCGATGCCCAATTCGTATTTGACCAGTTCGAGCAACTTGCCCGTATCAACCGGCTTGAGCAAAAAATCCACCACGCTCAGATGCATCGCCGCAATGGCGTCCTTCACATCCGCATCGCCCGAAACGATGATGATCGGCAGCGCCGCCCTGACCGACTCGCGTACCTGGCGGATCAGCTCGAGGCCATCGACATGGCCC
Organism: Pseudomonas sp. P8_229; assembly: GCF_034008635.1. Lineage (NCBI taxonomy): Bacteria > Pseudomonadati > Pseudomonadota > Gammaproteobacteria > Pseudomonadales > Pseudomonadaceae > Pseudomonas > Pseudomonas sp. P8_229. The sequence continues at coordinate 2,366,827 of NZ_CP125378.1, forward strand.
ATGCGCAGATCAGTGATCACCAGCCCGATCGAAGGTTTTTCGTCGAGCATCTTCAGCGCGGTTTCGCCGCTGGCGGCGGTCATGCAGCGAATCCCGTCCAACGCGAGAATCTCCGACAACAGCTCCCGGGCGTCCTTGTCGTCATCAACGATCAGTACACGCTGCGGCGGCAGGTCGGGTTCGAGCATGACAGCGCTGAGCGCTTCTCGCTCGGCGTCGCTCAAAATATCGTGGTCGGACATGGCGTTCTCTACGTTTTCAAATCAATCACCTGGCATAGTCGTCAGACATCGCTAAGCAGAGCTTCAATGTGCACTTCGTCGGATATTTTTCCAAGAGGCTGACGGCAGAATTTCCGACTGTTTTTGTAGGGCAATTCCCAAATGTGCCCAACGGCAGCGCAAACCTAGACTTACGTCCAATGGGCACCCTGCGCGCAGGGGCCGACCATGGCTGCAACGATCCGACAACAACAATTCAAAAAAGACTGCGGTAATGGTTATGAGTAAAGCGGACGCCTTCACCCAGGCAGGGAAAACCGCGGTGTTGCAGAACATTCAGGGTACCCTGCAATTCCTCCAGCGCTTCCCGCCCTTCAATCAGATGGAACACGCCCACCTGGCTTATCTGGTGGAGCAATGTCAGCTGCGTTTCTACGGCCAGGGCGAAAGCATCATCAAGCCCGCCGACGGGCCGGTCGAACACTTCTACATCGTCAAACAGGGCCGCGTGGTCGGCGAACGTCAGCACATCACCAAGCCCGGCACCGAAACCACCTTCGAGATCACCACCGGCGAATGCTTCCCGTTGGCCGCGCTAATTGGCGAACGGGCAACCCGCACCGAGCATCTGGCGAGCGAAGACACCTTCTGCCTGCAACTGAACAAACCGGCGTTCATCAAACTGTTCGCCCTGTCCAACAGCTTTCGCGATTTCGCCTTGCGCGGGGTCAGCAGCCTGCTCGATCAGGTCAACCAGCAAGTCCAGCAAAAAGCCGTGGAAACCCTCGGCACCCAGTATTCGCTCAACACCCGCCTGGGCGAATTGGCGATGCGCCATCCGGTGACCTGCAGCCCCGACACGCCACTGCGCGAAGCAGTGAAGCTGATGCACGAGCAGCAGGTCGGCAGCATCGTTGCGGTGGATGCACACAAGGCGCCGCTGGGAATTTTCACCCTGCGTGATCTGCGCGAAGTAGTCGCCAATGGCAGCGGCGATTTCAGTGAAACCATCGAGCGGCATATGATCCGCGCACCGTTTTATCTCTCGCCGGATCACAGTGCCTTCGACGCGGCGATTGCCATGACCGAACGGCACATCGCCCACGTCTGCCTGGTCAAGGATCAGCGCCTGTGTGGCGTGGTATCCGAGCGCGATCTGTTTTCCCTGCAACGGGTCGACCTGGTGCATCTGGCCCGGACCATCCGCAGCGCCCAGCGCGTCGAGCAACTGGTGAGCCTGCGTGGCGAGATCGGCCAACTGGTCGAGCGCATGCTGGCTCACGGTGCGTCTTCGACGCAGATCACTCACATCATCACCCTGCTCAACGACCACACCGTGTGTCGGGTAATCGAACTGACCCTCGCCGAAAAAGGCGACCCCGGCGTGCCGTTCAGCTGGCTGTGCTTCGGCAGCGAGGGCCGGCGCGAGCAGACCCTGCACACCGATCAGGACAACGGCATACTTTTCGAAGCCCGGGACGCGGCGCATGCGGCGCAGATTCGCGGCAAGCTGCTGCCCATCGCGCAGCAGATCAACCAGAGCCTGGCGCAGTGCGGCTTCAGCCTGTGCAAAGGCAACATCATGGCCGGCAACCCCGAGCTGTGCCTGTCCCGGGCGGAATGGGCGCGGCGCTTTGCGGCGTTCATTCGCGAGGCCACGCCGGAGAACCTGCTCGGTTCGAGCATCTATTTCGACCTGCGGGTGGTCTGGGGCGATGAGAAAGGTTGCGCGCAGTTGCGCCGGGGAATCCTCGATCAGGTCGGCGACAACCGTTTGTTCCAGCGCATGATGGCCGAGAACGCCCTGCGCAATCGTCCGCCGGTGGGGCGTTTTCGCGAGTTTGTGCTGGCGCGCAAGAACGGCGAGAAAGCCACCCTCGACCTCAAGGTCCAGGGCCTGACACCCTTCGTCGACGGCGCACGCCTGTTGGCACTGGCGCATGGCATCGAAACCAACAACACCCTGGAGCGCTTGCGTCAGCTGGTCGAAAAAGAAGTCATCGAACGGCTCGATGGCGCGGCGTATGAAGAGGCTTATCACTTCATCCAGCAGACGCGCATGCAGCAACACCAGATCCAGACCCGCGAGAACCTGCCCTGGTCGAATCGGGTCGACCCCGACAGCCTCAATCATCTGGACCGACGCATCCTGCGTGAATCCCTGCGCCAGGCCCAGCGCCTGCAAAGCAGCCTGGCCTTGCGGTATCAGCTATGAGCCTGTTCTCGTGGCTGCGACCGGCCAGTCCTCTGCTGTCGGCAGACCTGCAACAGCGTCTGGCACAGCTGCCAGCGATCAGCGAACTGCGCGAATGCAGCCTGCGCCAACAACGCTGGGTAGTGCTGGATCTGGAAACCACCGGGCTGAACCTGAACAAGGATCGCGTGCTGTCGATTGGCGCCGTGGTCATCGAAGACGGCGCGATCGACTTCAGCCAGCAGTTCGAACGCACTCTGCAATGTCGGGAGCTGAAGCTCGGCCCGAGCGTGTTGATTCATGGCCTGGGGCCGAATGCGATTGCCGCCGGCAGCGACCCGGCCGAGGCGCTGCTGGAGCTCATGGAGTTCATCGGTGACAGCCCGGTGCTGGCGTTTCATGCGCCCTTCGATCAGCACATGCTCGGGCGCGCGCTGAAGGAACACCTGGGCTACAAGCTGCAAAATGTGTTTCTGGATGTCGCGGACATGGCGCCGCTGCTGTGCCCGCAGGCGAATATCCGCGAGGCCGGGCTGGATGAGTGGATCGACTGGTTCCGGCTCGAAGTGTTCGAGCGGCACAACGCGAGTGCCGATGCGCAGGCGACGGCGGAGCTGGCGTTGATTCTGTTCAGCCGGGCGCGGCAGCAGCAGATTCACAGTCCGTTGAATCTGCAGCAGCGTTTGAGTCAGTGGAAGCGTCGTCAGCAGGCGCCGTCCTTCTAGATTTTCGGTGCCGGTTCCGGCCCCTTCGCGAGCAAGCCCGCTCCCACAGTTGATCGTATTCCCCTGTGGGAGCGAGCCTGCTCCCACAGTTGATCGCATTCCCCTGTGGGAGCGGGCTTGCTCGCGAAGAACGATGATGCGGTCTTCCTGAGATCACCCGACCAGTGGCCAATTGCTAACCATTCCCACCTCTGCGAGAATCGCGAACAATTCTCGTTGGTTAACATTTCCCAATCGGTGCGTCTGGTGTCGTCAGTCCCAAGCCCTCACAGTGAACTCGTCGGTGCGTTGTATCGCGACCATCGCGGTTGGCTGCTGAGCTGGTTGCGGCGCAACGTGGCGTGCCCGCAGCGGGCCGAAGACCTGAGCCAGGACACCTTCGTGCGTCTGCTCGGTCGCGATGAACTGCTGACGCCGCGCGAACCCCGAGCGTTTCTGGTGGCGATCGCCAAAGGTCTGCTGTTCGACTACTTCCGCCGCGCCGCGCTGGAACAAGCCTATCTCGCCGAATTGATGCTGATCCCCGAAGGCGAACAGCCCTCGGTGGAAGAACAGCAACTGATCCTCGAAGACCTCAAGGCCATCGATCGTCTGCTCGGCAAACTGTCGACCAAGGCCCGCGCCGCTTTCCTTTATAACCGCCTCGACGGCCTCGGCCATGCCGAAATCGCCGAGAAGCTCGGCGTCTCGGTGCCGCGTGTGCGGCAGTACCTCGCGCAGGGGATACGCCAGTGCTACATCGCCCTGTACGGTGAGCCGACATGAGTCCGGCCAGTTCCAAACCGGTCTCGGCCCAGGTGCTGGACGCGGCGATTGCCTGGCAGTTGTCGCTGGATTCCGGCAGCCCGCTGGAGCGCGAAGAGTTCGCCAAGTGGCACGCGGCCCATGAAGAGCACGCCCGGGCCTGGCGCCAGTTGGGCATGCTCGATCAGCGTTTCAGCGTGGCCAGCGGTCCGGCCCGCAACGCCTTGCTGCAATCACGCGAAGGCATTCGGCGCCGGGTGCGCAAGCTGGGCAGTGGTCTGGCGAGCATTGTCGCGGTGGTCGGTGTCGCGCTGCTGGTCGGTGATCGTTATCTACCGCTGGATTACTGGCTCGCCGATCAACGTACTGCCACCGGCGAGCAACGCACGGTGCATCTGGCCGACGGCACCCTGCTCAACCTCAACACCCACAGTGCGGTGGATGTGCGCTTCGATGCCCGGCAGCGGCTGATCGTATTGCAGGAAGGCGAGATCATGGTCGAGACCGGCCATGGCGATGCCCGGCCCTTCATCGTCGAAACCCGCGAAGGCAGCATGCGCGCGCTGGGCACGCGGTTTCTGGTCAAGCGCGAGGAGCAAGGCACACGCCTGAGCGTGTTGCAGTCGGCCGTCGCCGCGCATCCACAAAGCCAGCCCAAAGAACAGATCCTGCGCGAAGGCCAGCAAGTGCTGATCCGCAATGACCGCCTCGACACGATCGCTGCGCTCACGCCCGACGCCGATGCCTGGACCCGCGGCATGCTGGTGGTGGATAACGCGCGGCTGGAAGACCTGGTGCATGAACTGGGGCGTTATCGCCGCGGGTATCTGGGCGTGGCGCCGGAAGTGGCTGACTTGCGCATCACCGGCAGCTTCCCGCTGCACGACACCGACAAGGCCTTGAGCGCCCTGCTGCCGACGCTGCCAGTGCAGATCGAGCAGCACACGCCGTATTGGGTCACGGTGGCGAAGGCTGATACCAAGCCTTAAAAATTCGTTGTCAGGGAAACAGCTATCGCGAGCAGGCTCACTCCTACAGTTGGAATGCGTTCCCCTCTAGGAGTGAGCCTGCTCGCGATAGGGCCATCCGCCGCACTCTAAAATTCCGGCGTGTCATCAGAATCGGCCGCCCCACTCCCCCGTTAATCGAAATTATTTTCATCCAGCCCTATCACTTTTCAATTCTCGTCCGGCACACAGGCAATTGAGAAATATTTCCATTCAGGAGCCTTCGCATGTCCCGTTCGCTAGACACCTTGTTGCGCCCCAGTCTGTTGGCTGCAGCCATCGCATTCGGCACACCGCTGCTCAGCAGCCCGTTGTTCGCCGCTGAGCAGGCGTCCAGTGTGCACGCCTACAACTTGCCGGCAGCGCCACTGTCGACCACGCTGAACCAGATCGCCAGCCAGGGCGGCCTCGCGCTGTCGCTGAACCCGTCGCTGGCCGCCGGCAAGACCTCGGCACCGATCAACGGTCACTACGACGCCGCTGGCGCTCTGCGCGCGGCGTTGCAAGGCACCGGCCTGCAACTGGAACAAAGCAGCACCGGCACCTACACCCTGGTTGCGGTGCCGGAAGGGACACTGGCGCTGCCGGAAACTGCGGTGATCGGCGTGGAAAATCTTGAAAGCGCCTGGGGCCCGGTCGAAGGCTACACCGCCACCCGCACTGCCGCCGGCAGCAAGACCGACACCGCGCTGGTCGAAGCACCGCGTTCGATCTCGGTCGCGACCCGCCAGCAAATGGACGACCGCAGCGTGCACAGCCTCGATGACGCCGTGCGCTATATGCCGGGCATCACCGCCAGCAGCTACGGCAGCGACACCCGCGCCGACTGGCTGCGCGTGCGCGGTTTCGAGCCAACTCAGTTCCTCGATGGCCTGCCGCTGCCAAAAGGCGTGTACGCCAACCCGAAACAGGAAACCTGGAACCTCGATCGCCTCGCCCTGCTGCGCGGCCCGGCCTCTTCCGTTTACGGCCAGACCCCGCCGGGCGGCCTGCTGGACATGGTCAGTCGGCGTCCGAGTGCCGAAGCCAGCAGCGAAATCCAGCTGCAGTACGGCAGCGACAACCACCGCCAGATCAACTTCGCCAGCACCGGCAAGATCGACGACGCCGGGCAGTTTCTCTACGGCATCAGCGGTGTGGTGCGTGACAGCGACACACAGATTGATCACATCGAGAACAAGCGCTACAACATCGCGCCGAGCCTGACCTGGAACATCGACGACGACACCAGGCTCACCCTGCTGAGCCAGTTCACTCGCGACGATACTGGCGTCACCAGCCAGTTCTATCCGATCCAGGGCACCAAGATCGACATGCCGTTCGGCAAGATTTCCCATCACAAGAACCTCGGCGATCCTGACTACGACTACTACGACCGCACCTACTACGCGCTCGGCTATGCCTTTGAGCATCGTCTCAACGACGTCTGGCAGTTCAAGCAGAACCTGCGTTACACCAAGTCGGACCTGTCGTTCCAGACCGTAACCGTGAACAGCTACAACACCCAGTACGCAGGCTACACGGTTGATGATCAGGGCAACGTCGGTCGCGGCACCACCAACGCCGATGAGGACATCAGCCAGTTCGCCGTGGACAACAACTTCCAGGCCGACTTCGCCACCGGCGACATCCGCCATACGCTGTTGCTCGGCCTGGACCATCAGCGCAGCAACACCCACTACACCTCGATCTTCGGCACTGCGCCGGACATCAACCTCAACAACCCGATCTACGGCCAGCCGATCACCCGTCCGCCGCGCTCCAGCGCGTTTTACGATTACGACCAGAAGACCTATCAAACCGGTCTGTACGTGCAGGACCAAATGGCCCTCGATCAATGGCGCCTGACCCTGGGCGGTCGTGAAGACTGGGTACACACCAGCACGAAGTTCATCAACAAGGGCGATGCCACCAACACCCAGCGCGACAAAGCCTTCAGCGGCAACGCGGCGCTCAGCTATGTGTTCGACTCGGGCTTCGTGCCGTACCTGTCGTACGCCGAATCCTTCCAGCCAACCAGCGGTGCCGACTCCACCTCCACCGGTTCGCTCAAACCGACTGAAGGCAAACAATGGGAACTGGGTATCAAGTACCAGCCACCGGGCAGCAAAACCCTGCTCAGCGCAGCGGTGTATGACCTGACTCAGAAGAACGTCTCGGTCAACAACATCGTCAACAACGTGACCATCACCACCCAGGCCGGTGAAGTGAAAGTCAAAGGCCTGGAACTGGAAGCGGTCTCGGACGTGACCGATAACCTGAAAGTCATCGCCGCCTACACCCTGGCCAAGTCCGAAATACAAAATGGCGTGGACAAGGGCAATCGCCTGCAACTGATGCCCAACCAGCAAGCCTCGCTGTGGACCGACTACACCTGGCACTCCGGCGTACTCGACGGTTTCGGTGTTGGCGGTGGCGTGCGTTACACCGGCAACACTTATGGCGACAAGGCCAACACCTGGCTGGGTAAAGCGGACGCCTACACCGTGTTCGACGCCTCCGTGCATTACGACCTCGGCCGCCTCGACAACAGCCTGAAAGGTGCCTCGGTCGCGGTCAACGCCACCAACCTGTTCGACAAGGACTACATCTCCACCTGCGACGGCTACTACTGCTACTACGGCGACCAGCGCAGCGTCGTCGCCAGCGCCACTTACAAGTGGTAAGCGCGTGAGCTGAAACCGGTCCTGTCACCAGGCCGTCCCCCGTGGACGGCTTCGGCGTTTTTGAAGGTCATGAAATGAAAAGTAAAACCATTCGCCGCTGGTCGTTCATCCACACCTGGACCAGCCTGATCTGCACCGTGTTTTTGCTGTTGCTGGCATTGACCGGCCTGCCACTGATCTTCCATCACGAAATCGAGCACCTGCTCGGCGATGCGCCAGTGCTGCGCGAGATGCCGGCTGACACGCCGCACCTGAACCTGGCGCAACTGGTGGAGGCGGCAGAACAACATCGCCCCGGCGAAGTGGTGCAGTACTTCGGTTTCGAAGACGACGAGCCGAACGCCGTACTGACGATCATGGCAAAAACCGCCGGTACCGAGCCCAACTCCTCGCACACCTTCATGCTCGACGCGCGTAGCGGTGAAGCACTGGAAACGCCCGCGGCCAACCGCGGCCTGATGCTGTTCATCCTGCGCCTGCACGTCGACATGTTTGCCGGACTGCCGGGCAAATTGCTGCTGGCGTTCATGGGCTTGCTGTTCGTGGTCGCGATCATTTCGGGCACGGTGTTGTACCTGCCGTTCATGCGCCGCTTGCCGTTCGGCACCGTGCGTCAGGACAAGTCCACCCGCCTGCGCTGGCTCGACCTGCATAACCTGATTGGCGTCGTGACGCTGACCTGGGCGCTGGTGGTCGGCGTCACCGGGGTGATCAGCGCCTGCGCCGACCTGATCATCGCCGCATGGCGCAATGATTCGCTGACCGCCATGGTCGCGCCCTATCGCGACGCGCCAGCGCTCACCCAACTGGCCCCGGCCACCCGCCTGCTGGACATCGCCCGGGACGTGGCGCCGGGGATGAACCCGGACTTCATCGCGTTTCCCGGTACGCGGTTCTCCAGCGAGCACCATTACGCGGTGTTCATGAAGGGCGGCACCCACCTGACCTCGCACCTGCTGACGCCGGTGCTGATCGACGCCAGCACCCTGCAGGTCACCGCCGTGGCCGAGCGCCCGTGGTACATGGACGCCATGGGCATGTCACAGCCGCTGCACTTCGGTGACTACGGCGGCATGCCGATGAAAATCCTCTGGGCAGCCCTCGACGTGCTGACCACCGTCGTCCTCGGCAGCGGCGTGTACCTGTGGCTGGTACGGCGTAAAGCGGCGAAACCGCTGCCGGTGGAGGCTGCTGCATGAAGCCGCGTCAGTCGAATTTCTGGAAGGTGTTCAGCACACCGCTGGTGATTGCGCTGTTGAGTGCGGCGGGGTTGTTTTCGGCGTTGTTGGGGGATGGGGTGTGGGATGCGTTGAGCTGGGTCGGGCTGGGTGTCCCGGCATTTCTGGCCATAAGAGGCTTGTTGCGGCGAAGCTGAAGAACCCTGTAGGAGTGAGCCTGCTCGCGATGGCGCACTGACATTCAACATCAATGTTGACTGACCTACCGCTATCGCGAGCAGGCTCCCCCCTACAAGGGACTGCACAGGGCTTGAGCAAGGCGAGTAACGCGCTATGCTCCCCCCTCACTGTCCTGACCGAGACCCTGCCAATGTCCACCCCCAGCATGACCCTGTTTCACAACACGCTCTCCCCGTTCGTGCGCAAAGTGATGGTGCTGTTGCACGAGACCGGCCAGCAGGATCGAGTCGCCCTGCAAGACTGCGTGCTCAGCCCGGTCAGCCCGAGCGCCGAGCTCAATGTCGACAACCCGCTGGGCAAGATCCCCGCCCTGCGTCTGGCCGATGGCAACGTCATCCATGACAGCCGCGTGATCCTCGAATACCTCGACCAGCAGCACGTCGGCAATCCGCTGATCCCCCGCGAAGGCTCGGCCCGCTGGCGGCGCCTGACCCTGGCCTCGATGGCTGACGGGATCATGGACGCCTCGGTTATGGTGCGTTATGAACTGGTGTTGCGCGCGCCGCAAAAGCATTGGGACGAATGGCTCGAAGCCCAGCGCGACAAGATCCGTCGCGCCCTGGCCTATCTGGAAAGTGACGCCATCGCCGAGCTGACCAGCCATTTCGACGTGGCAGCGATCAGCGTGGCCTGTGCGCTGGGTTACATCGATCTGCGTCATCCGGACCTGGACTGGCGCACCGCCAATCCGCAACTGGCCAACTGGTATTTCGAAGTGAGCCAGCGACCGTCCATGATCGCTACCCTGCCCAAGCCTTAAGGATGCGCCGTCTGTTCCGGCCTCTTCGCGAGCAAGCCCGCTCCCACCTTGTTTTTATGTATGACAGAGAAATCTGATCCAGTACAAATCCTGTGTGAGCGGGCTTGCTCGCGAATGTACCAGCTCGGTTCCACAGGTAAATATCCAATAATCCGCGTCACCAACTCATCCTTCCAGCGCTGGTCCTCGCGCAGACCCAACGACCCGCTCATTGCATCGCCCCCACATCAAACTCCAACGGTTTGGCTGGCTTCTGCCCAATCCCGTACCAGTCCAGTTTGCGCGTCAGCACCATAAACACCCCGAGCAGGCCGAACAGCAACAACGAGCCCATCAGCAGCGCGTAATCCTCAGCGCTCAGCAGCCCATACAGCAGGGCATACAACGCCGCCAATCCGGCAGAAAAACTCAAACCGTGGCGCACGCTGTGCAGCACGTGGCACACGTAAAACCCGATCAGCAACACACAGCCACTGGCTGACAGCAGATACGCAAGGGCAAAGCCGATGTGCTCCGACAACGACAGCAGCAACAGATAGAAGAACGCCAGCGCGACACCGACCAGCGCGTATTGCACCGGGTGCACCGCCAGGCTCTTGAGCACTTCGAACAGGAAGAAACCGGCGAACGTCAGGACAATGAACAGCAGCGCATATTTGATCGCCCGATCACTCTTCAAATACTGATCCACCGGGTCGATGAAGCTCACCCCGAAGCTGCGTCCGTTGAACGTTTCACAGTCTTTGCCCATGACGCAACGGTTCATGGCTTCTTGCAGGTTGGTGGAGAAAAACGAGGTCTGCCAATCGGCGCTGAAACCCTGATCACTGATCTCGCGCTTGGCTGGCAGGAAGTTGCCGATGAAGCTGGGGTGCGGCCAGTTGGCGGCGAGACTGACTTGGCTGGTCTTGCCCACCGGCAGCACCTGCAGCGAACCGGTGCCTTGCAGGCGCAGGTCAAAGCCGAAGGCCAGTTCTGTGGCTTTACCGGTGTCCAGCGCTGGCAGCGTGACCCGCACACCCTCGCCGAGCCATCCCACCTGGGTGCCGGGCACGAAATCCAGGCGCTGGCCGTCGAGTTCCAGCTTCAGCGCATTTTCGATGCCGCGAATATCGCTGATGCCCACCGCCAGAAACGGTGCATCGAACTGGTAATCAGAGAAGTCTTCCTTGATGCCCAACTGCGCCGGCAACGAGAAATGCCCGGTGATGCGATTGTCGACATGGAACAGTCGCGCTTCGTAAATGCCTCGGGCGCGCAGTTCGGTTTGCACTTGTCCATCGAGCTCAAAACGCTCCGGCAAAAAATACAGGCGCCCGCGTTCTTCACCGAGCTCTTCATAGCGCTTATTGGTTTTCTCGTTGGTCTTCCAGGTGCGCACGACCTTGCGATACGGCACCACCATCACCGGCCCGCTCAACTGCTGGCTGTAGCTGGAGCTACGGGCGATGTCTTCCAGCACACCGTCGCGCAATTGCTGGCGGTCGTCGATGATGCCGTCAATCATCAGCAACGGGATCAGCAACAGCAGAATCAACAGGGCAATGGCCCCCAGCTTTATGGTCAGACTCTTGTTCATGGGACTCTCCCTGTTTGGATGGGGCAGAGTCTGGTTGGGCTTTGTGGGAGGAATATGGGGCGATTATGGAGTTTGTGTGGAGACAGTCATGGCCCCATCGCGAGCAGGCTCACTCCTACAGTTGATCGCATTCCCCTGTAGGAGTGAGCCTGCTCGCGATGGCGGCGACGCGGTTTCAAGGCAGGCGCACAGTCACTTCCACGCCGCCCTCAACGTTGCGGATATGCATGAAACCGCCATGCAACTTCACCACTTCTTCAACGAAATTCAGCCCCAGCCCAGTGCTTTTGCGTCCACTGTCCGGACGCGGCAGCGAGTAAAACCGCTCACTCAGCCGCGGCAAGGCGTACTCGGGGATTGGTGCCGCCTCATTGAATAAACGGAACTCGACTTGCTCCCCGACTCGCTCGGCACTGAAACGCAGTAACCCGGCGACCGGGGTGAAATCCAGCGCATTCTCCAGCAGATTGCCCAGCGCCTGACGCAGCAGAAACGGTTCGCCGATCAGCAACAGATCCGGTGCAATCGTCTGCTCGATCTTGAGCCGTCGACCTTCGACTCGCGCCGCCTGGGCCCGCAACAATTCATCGACCAACGCCGCCAGCGGCACCGCCACGCGCTCTTCCAGTCCCTGACGCTGCTCAACTTGCGCCAGGTTCAGCAGCCGCTCGATCAACTGCTGCATCCGCGCACTTTCACTGTCGATGTTACCGACAAAGCGCAGGCGCTGGATCGGCGGCATATCCCCCTGCAGCAACTCCGCCGCACCGCGAATCGCCGCCAGCGGACTTTTCAATTCATGGGTCAGGGTGTGCACGTAGCGCTCGACGTAGGCCTTGCCTTCCAGTTGGGTGCGCATCTGCTCCACCGCCGTGGCCAGTTGCTCCAGCTCGCCGCCACGGTAATGCGGCACTTCGACTCGACGCCCTTCACTCACTGCCTGGGCGTAGCCAGTCAAACGGTGCAGCGCTCGGCTCAACCACCAGGACAGCAATGCACCGAACAGCAATCCCAGGCCAATCAGCCCGGCGCCGTAAAACAGCAAGCGCCGCTCGGTACGATCGACGTAAGGCTGCAATGAGCTGTTGGGTTTCGCTACGGTGACCACGCCGATGATTTTGCCGTTGTCGCGGATCGGCGCACCGACGTGCATCACCGAAGAGTTCGCATCATTCGGATCGCTGCGGCTCGACCGTGCGCCGTACTCACCTCGCAAGGTCAGGTAGACGTCGTTCCAGCGCGAATAATCCTGACCAACCGCCACCCCGCTGGAATCCAGCACCACGATGCCTTTGGCGTCGGTGACGTAGATGCGGTGGTTGACCTGGTTTTTCGGCAAGCCCCAGATCGTCGCCTGCGGCTGGCGCTCGCCGTAGGCACGCAACAATTCGGGCCAGCGGTTCTCGCTGAGCGTCCCGGCCTTGAAATCATCACGCAGGATTTCCGCCATCAGGTTGGCGGTGTCAACCAGGGTTTCTTCGGTGGACTGGCGCACGCCAGGGCGGATTTCTTCCATCACCGTGTTGAGCACGAAGTAACCGGTCAGACCGATAAACAGCACATACACCAGAAAGATCCGCAGCCCCAGCGACATCAGCTGTGCCCCGGGCTGTAGCTGTAACCGAGGCCGCGATGGGTCTGGATCGGCTCGGCATCGGCACGCACCAGACGCAGTTTGGCGCGCACGCTTTTGATATGGCTGTCGATACTGCGCTCGTAACCGGCGTCCGCCGCCACGCCCAGCGCGTCGAGCAACTGCTCGCGGCTGAACACTCGCTGCGGTTGTTCGAGCAGGCACTGCAACAGACGGAATTCGTGACGGGTCAGGCTCAGTGCCTGGCCCCGGTAGGTGATCAGCACACGCTCGGGATCGATGCGAAACACGGCCGAAGCGGCTTCCACCGCAGGACGCGGCGCCATGCGCTTGAGAATCGCCCGCACCCGCGCCGCGACTTCCCGTGGGCTGAACGGCTTGACCACGTAATCGTCGGCGCCGATCTCCAGCCCCACCACCCGATCGATCTCGGCGTCCCGGGCACTGAGGAACAGCACCGGCACTTCGCTGAAGCGCCGCAGCTGTTTGCAGGTTTCGAAACCGCTGATGTCCGGCAGGCCGATGTCGAGGATGATCAGATCGGCCGGGGTTTGCCGCTGATGCTCCAGCGCCGCTGCGCCGAGGCTCAGCCACGTGGTGGTGAACCCCTCGCCCTGCAGGGCAAAAATCAGCGTGTCGGCAATCGCCGCTTCATCTTCGACAATCAGGATATGAGGCATGGCATCCGAGCCCATGGGTTAAGTGCGCGAACGGTGCCCCAAGCCTGACGTTACGTCAATGAGACCACTTGGTTCAGCAATCCGGTTTGTCAGCAGTAAAACGACGAGCCGGGTTAACCGCCGCGCCGAACTCGCGCAAGGCCTTGGCACCGATCAGCAGCGGGTAGTTGAAGTTGCTGCGGTCGGTCAGGTTGACCTCCACGGTACGCTTGACGCTACCCAGGCACAGTTCCAGATCGACCACCGGGCGCTTGGCGACCTCAGTGGCGTCGCTGTCGTCCTCTTCATCTGCGCGACTCTTGATCTTGCTGATCCGCGCGACCTTGTGTTCGTAGACCTTGTTGCTGGCGTCCTTGGTGCCGAGGCGAAAGCGCACCCAGTTCTCGCCGTCGCGGGTGAAGGTCTCGATGTCCTTGGCCGACAGCGAGGCGGTCAGCGCGCCGGTGTCCATCTTGGCCTTGAGCACCTCGCCGCCGATTTCCGGCAGCGCGATGTATTCATAACGCCCGTACAGGGTCGGCTCGGCGGCCATGACCGGCAGGACGACGAGGGCAAACAGTGCAAGGAGGGATTTCACGTAGAGGGCTTCCTTGAAAAATGAGGGCGTCAGACGCGAGACTTTAGACAGCCGGCAAGCAATTGGTTCGCCTTGAGTACGCCTTCGCGAGCAAGCCCGCTCCCACAGGGGATTAGTGGTGTGCTGAAGTCAGCATGTACACAGTAGATCCAATGTGGGAGCGGGCTTGCTCGCGAAGGGGCCAGACTGCCAACACAATAATTGGCTCCAGCATAGCTGCCCAAAAGTGAAACATTCGTCACCCCCGATTTGGCCTGTCGCCCGAAGCCACTTATCATGGCGCGCCTATCCGCCTTCATAGAGTTGCTTATGCGCCGCCTGCTCACCGGCTGTTTCGTCACCCTGCTGCTGTTGCTCAACACCCTGATCCTGATCGGGCCATTGATGGTCTTTGCCCTGCTCAAGCTGATCGCGCCCGGGCGCTGGCGTGATTATGCGTCGTGGGCGGTGATGTGGATCGCCGAGACCTGGGCCGAGATCGACAAGCTGATCTTTCGTCTGTGCATCCCCACCCAATGGGACATTCGCGGCGGCGAAAACCTGCGCGGTGACACCTCGTATCTGGTGGTCAGCAACCACCAGTCGTGGGTCGACATTCCGGCGCTGATCCAGACCCTCAACCGGCGCACGCCGTTCTTCAAGTTCTTCCTCAAGAAAGAGCTGATCTGGGTGCCGTTCCTCGGTCTGGCGTGGTGGGCACTGGATTACCCGTTCATGAAACGCTACAGCAAGGCGTTCCTGGCCAGGCACCCGGAGCTGGCGGGCAAGGATCTGGAAATCACCCGACAGGCCTGCGAGCTGTTCAAACGCCAGCCAGTAACGGTGGTGAATTATCTGGAAGGCACACGCTACACCGCAGCAAAAAGCGCGCAGCAGCAGTCACCGTTCAAGCACCTGCTCAAGCCCAAGGCGGGCGGTGTGGCGTTTGTTCTGGCAGCGATGGGGGAACAACTGGATGCACTGCTCGACGTGACCGTGGTTTATCCACAGCAGAAGATTCCGGGGTTCTGGGATCTGATCAGCGGCGGCGTGCCGCGCGTGATTGTCGACATCCAGACCCGCGAACTCGACCCGGCGCTGTCACAGGGCGATTACGAGAACGATCCGCTGTTTCGCGAACAGGTCCAGAGCTGGGTCAACCAACTCTGGACCGAGAAGGATCAGCGCATCACCGCACTGCGCGGCGAGCGCGGCTGATCAGCGGGGGTCGGTCAACCGCCGACGCCCCAGACACCACCGAGGGTTTTCAGCAGCGAACCGCCAACGCCCTGGTCGCCCAGGTACTTGAGGATCACCGGGGCAAACTGGCCGACCATGCTGTCGTTCATGCCCAGTGCGCCGAACGCGCTGTTCAGGTCACTGGTGTCTTTCACATTGCCCAGAGCATTTTCCAGACCCGCCGATTTGCCGGAGCTGCCCAGTACGCTGCTCAACGCGCCCAACTGACCGGCACCGCCCGAGAGCTTGTCGAGCCCCGGAACGCTCTTGGCCAGTTCCGAATAATCGCTGCCGCTGAGCTTGTTCTTCGCCAGACCAAACATCGCACTGGTGCCACCGACGGCTTGCTGCGGCGTCACCCCTAGACCGGTGACTGCTTGCAGCAAACCTGCCGTTTCCGAGGTCGGCGCGGCGGCGGTAGCAGCGTTACCGCCCTGCATGCTCGAAGCCGCTTTGGTCACATCGTCCAGACTGAAGCCGGCGAACACCGGGCTCGCTGCAAGGGTCATCAGTGAAGCCAAGGCAATACCGCGTGAAATCTTCATTCAGACATCCTCTTGCGCTGTGGTAACCGCCCTTCAATGAGCGGCAAAACTGCCGGTTTGACAGGGTTTCGGCCGGCATGTTCCTCACCGGCGCATCCATTTTCAGGATAGCCACGTATATAAAACGTGAAACCGCGGATAGCCCGAGATGAATGGCACAAGCGCTGTCGCTGAACTAGCCTGTGAACAGCCCGAGCGCTGCCCTCGTCACCCGTCCATTGCCTGGAGAGCCGTCATTTCCATCGCCGACACCGATCAGTTGCGACACCTGTTGGCCCAGTGTTCACTGGGTGACCGTCGCGCGTTCGAAACCCTCTATCGCAGCGTCGGCCCGCACCTGCACGGCGTGGCCCTGCGCTTCATGGGCCGTGCGGATCTGGCTGAAGAAGTGTTACAGGAAGCCTTTGTGCGCATCTGGAACAACGCCTCGCGCTACGAAGCGCACTTGTCGGCGCCGCTGACCTGGATGATCAACATCACCCGCAATCAAGCCATCGACCAGTTGCGCAAACAGCGCGAACGCCCGCTGACCGATCTGGAACAGGACGCGCTGTCGGATGAAAGTCCTTCGGCCCACGAACAACTGGACAGCGCCCGCGAGGCTCATGCGTTGAACCGTTGCCTGGAAACGCTTGAAAGCATGCAGCGCCAGTCGATCACTGTGGCCTACTTTCAGGGATTGTCGTGTACGGAACTCGCCGAACACCTCGCGACGCCGCTGGGGACGGTCAAATCATGGATCCGCCGCGGCATCGAACGCCTGCGCCGGTGCCTTGAATCATGAACTACCAGACCCCCGCCCTGCGCCGCGCCCTCGCCGCCGATTACGCCATCGGCCTGATGTCTGCGCCCGCACGTCGGCGTTTTGAACAATTGCTGCTGGATGACGCGGCGCTGCGTGCCGAACTGGCGCAGTGGCAGGAAGCGCTGGTCAGCCTCACCGAATCCTTGCCGGAACATCCGGTGCCTGACCGCGTGTGGCAAGGCATCACCGCGCGCATCGAACCGCAAGTGCTGCATGTACCCGAGAAACCTCCGTTCTGGAATTGGCTACGACTCACGGCAGCAGCTTGCTCGATTGTCGTGCTGGTGTTCCTCGGTTCGCTGTACAACCGCGACGACACCCGCTACAGCGCCACCCTGCTGACCGCCGAGGCGCAACCGGCGCTGAAGGTCGAGGCGCATGCGGATTACCTGCAAGTCGAGCCGCTGACACTGGCCGCCGTCGCGCCTGATCACAGCCTGGAACTGTGGGCGATTCCGGCAGATGGCAAGCCGATCTCGCTGGGTGTGATTCCGGCGGGAGGCAAAGGCAAGGTGGAGTTGAGCGAGGCGCAGAAAGTGTTGATCGGGAAACCGATTGCGCTGGCTGTGAGCCTGGAGCCGAAGGGTGGTTCACCGACTGGGCAGCCTACGGGGCCGGTTCTATATCAAGGCGCACTGGCGGCACTCTGAGTGCCGAAATCGGTTGATACCTTGGATCATTTTCTTAGTGAATATTCGTTTCATTATTTCAAATGGGGCTATACAACTGTCAGATCTGACAGTGGTCGATAAGTACCTGACTAGCCAACATTGCTGCTCCTGTCCTGTAACGGAGTACCGACAATGAAGCTGAAAATTGCTACCGCCATTCTTGGCTTGGCTGCGATGAGCAATGTGAATGCGGAACAATGCCCGGAGGTTTCACAGATATCCCAAACCGCACTACCTGGCGGTGGATTCGAATACAAAGCCCCCTTTGCTGCTGCGAGCCAGAAGCTTGAATGGACTGGTGGAGATAAATGGACCGGAGAAAGCGATAAGGAAAAACTCGCTTTCACATCGGCGCGTATCCAGCCAGAAGTTATTGATAAGACAGACCCGAAAAAATCCAGGGTCTGGAGCGTCATTTGTCGGTATGAGGGGCAAGGTGCAGGTAATGAAGAGGCCAACGCGACCATGGTGCTCAAACCCGGAAAAGAGATCACAACCGCCTCTCCCCAGTGGGGCAAACAGCCAGAAGGCAGCGTCAGCACAGCAGCTGTGAGCAAGTTGGATTGTGAAGCGAAAGAACCTGCGAAATGTGCGTTCAAACTGAACTGAAAAGCTGCATCTGGCGCGTGAAGGAAGATTAGAAACGGCGACCCTGAGGTCGCCGTTTTGCATTGCGCTTACGCCGCACTAAACAATTTATGCGGATCGATCACAAACTTCTTCGGCACACCGGCATCGAACTCGCCGTAACCTTCCGGCGCCTGGTCGAGGCTGATCACCTGCACGCCAACCACTTCGGCGATGTTGATGCGGTCCCACATGATGGCCTGCATCAGTTGGCGGTTGTACTTCATCACCGGGGTCTGACCGGTGTGGAAGCTGTGGGATTTGGCCCAGCCCAGACCGAAGCGGATGCTCAGGCTGCCCATTTTCGCGGCGGCATCGACAGCGCCCGGGTCTTCGGTGACGTACAGGCCCGGGATACCGATCTTGCCGGCGACACGCACCACGCCCATCAGTGAGTTGAGCACGGTGGCCGGGGCTTCGGATTTGACCCCGTCATGACCGTGGCCACGGGCTTCGAAGCCCACGCAGTCCACTGCACAATCGACTTCCGGTTCGCCCAGCAGCGCGGCGATCTGTTCGTGCAGCGGTGTGTCCTTGGACAGGTCGACCACTTCAAAACCCTGGGCCTTGGCGTGAGCCAGGCGGATGGTGTTGACGTCGCCGACGATCACCACCGCAGCGCCCAGCAGGCGCGCCGAGGCCGCAGCGGCCAGACCGACCGGACCAGCGCCCGCAATGTAAACGGTGCTGCCCGGGCCAACGCCGGCAGTGACCGCGCCGTGATAACCGGTTGGCAGGATGTCGGAGAGGCACGTCAGATCGCGGATTTTCTCCATGGCCTTGTCGCGGTCCGGCAGTTTCAGCAGGTTGAAGTCAGCGTACGGCACCAGCACGTATTCGGCCTGGCCGCCGGTCCAGTCACCCATGTCGACATAACCGTAGGCACCGCCGGCACGGGCCGGGTTGACGGTCAGGCAGACGCCAGTGTGTTGCTCCTTGCAGGAACGGCAGCGCCCGCAAGCCACGTTGAACGGCACGGAGACCAGGTCGCCGATTTTCAGGTTCTCGACGTCGGAACCCTTTTCGATCACTTCGCCGGTGATTTCATGGCCCAGCACCAGACCGGTCTGTGCCGTTGTCCGGCCACGCACCATGTGCTGGTCGGAGCCACAAATGTTGGTGGACACCACACGCAGGATCACACCGTGTTCGATCTTCCTGCCACGCGGGTCCTGCATTTTCGGATAGTCGATTTTCTGTACTTCGACCTTGCCAGCGCCGAGATACACCACACCACGATTGCCAGACATGCTTTCACCTCGCTGTTGTTTTTATGAAACCGCGTTGCCCAGGCAGGCAGCGCGTTAAGTGCTCGGGTTATTGCTTGTTGGTCTTGCGTTGTCAGTTATGGCCCTATCGCGAGCAGGCTCACTCCTGCATTGGAATGCGTACCCTTGTAGGAGTGAGCCTGCTCGCGATAGCTATCTAAAGAACGACCGTGCGATTGGCGTTAAGGAACACCCTCCGCTCAATGTGATAACCCACCGCCCGCGCCAACGTCAGGCCTTCAATATCGCGCCCCTTGGCAATCAGATCCTCAGGGTAATGACTGTGATCCACCGCCTCGACGCCCTGGGCGATGATCGGCCCTTCGTCGAGGTCGTTATTGATGTAATGCGCCGTCGCGCCCACCAGTTTCACGCCCTTGTTGTAGGCCTGGTGATACGGCTTGGCGCCCTTGAACCCCGGCAGCAACGAGTGATGGATGTTGATCGCCTTGCCATCGAGCTTGCGGCACAGCTCCGGCGACAGCACCTGCATGTAGCGGGCGAGGATCACCAGTTCGGCGCCGGACTCTTCGATCACCTGCCACACCTGACGCTCCTGAGACGGTTTGTCGTTGGGGTCGAGGGGGAAGTGGTAATAGGGGATCTGGTGCCAATCGGCCAAAGGCTTGAGGTCCGGGTGATTGGACACCACTGCCGCGACGTCCATCGACAACTGGCCGATGCGCTGGCGGTAGAGCAAGTCGTTGAGGCAGTGATCGGCCTTGGAGACCATGATCACCACTTTCGGCCGGTAGTTCGGTGCGGTCAGCTCGAAGATCATGCCGAACGCCTGACCCCTCTCAGCGAGACCGGAACGGAAAGACTGCTCGTCGAAGCCGTCGGGTTGACGGAATTCCACGCGAATGAAGAAACGTCCCGAGAGCCGGTCATCGAACGAGTGGTGCTCGGTGACGTAGCAACCCTGCTCGAACAGAAAACGCGTCACCGCGTCCACCGTGCCGAGCACGCTGGGGCAGTCGGCGGTCAGAATCCATGTGTCTGGGGCGCGGCTCATATTTTTTCCTCTGATCGTTCCCACGCTCTGCGTGGGAATGCCGCCATGGACGCTCTGCGTCCGCTTTTGGGACGCGGAGCGTCCCGAGATGCATTCCCACGCAGACGGTTCGACGCCTCGACGTGGGAACGATCATCCATCAAGCCTGAACGCTCAACCCGTATTCGGCCGATGCATCCTGCAACCACAACCACCAGTAATCCGAGAAGCTGCGGCGGATCAGCAGTTCCCAGGTGTCTTCAGCGGTATGACGAATCATCAGCTGCGACTTGGCGAACACCGTGCCGACCGCTTTGCCGACCGGGAAGTTGTTCGGGTGTACGTCGTAGCTGGTGGATTTCATCAGCACCTGACGCACGTTCGGCCCGCTCAGTTCGAGCACTTGCTGGCCGCCGCTGACGTTGACGATCGCGATGTGCAGATCGCCGAGCGCTTCGCGCAGTTTCTGCTCGGCGGCGAACTCTTCACCGCTCGGCACGATCAGCAGCCACTCGTCCGGGCCCATCCATTGCAGGCTGGTCTCGCCTTTGACGATCACGCTCAGGGCGCCGGGCAATTCGATGCCCAGGGCCTTGTGCACACCGGCGGCAAACGCCGCATCGTGGCCATCGCCACGGAGGGTCAGGTGACCGAGAAGTTTCTTTTCACGCACGGTCACGCCGGCGTTCTTGCGACCCTTGCCGACCAGGCTGGCGAGGTCGGCATGGTGCAGCGACGACTCGGCACGGGCCCCGGTGGTCGGGCGTTGTTGGTAAACATTGGCTGTGGTCATAAAGCACCTTCCTGAATTCTTGATCGTTCCCACGCTCTGCGTGGGAATGCCGCCATGGACGCTCTGCGTCCGCTCTTGGGACGCAGAGCGTCCCGGGATGCATTCCCACGCAGAGCGTGGGAACGATCAGTGTCAGATGTTCTGGCGATCACCCTTCGGATCGAAGAACACCGAAGACACAATCTCCGCCTCGATCACGCTGCCATCGGCCAGCGGGGCAAATACTCGCTCGCCCATGCGCTTCAGACCGCCCTTGACCACACCCATGGCAAACGAATAACCAAGGGAGTTGTGCGCGTAACTGGAAGTCACGTGGCCAACCATGGTCATCGGGATCGCCTGCTTGGTGTTGAACACCAACTGCGCACCTTCCGGCAGCCAGACATTCGGATCGATCGGCTTCAAACCGACCAGTTGCTTACGCTGATCCTTCACGCAGTCTTCACGGTTCATGCCGCGCTGGCCGATCCACGAGAACGGTTTGGTGCGCCCCACACACCAGCCCATGTTCAGGTCGTCCGGAGTCATCGAGCCGTCGGTGTCCTGACCGACGATGATGAAACCCTTCTCGGCACGCAGTACGTGCATGGTTTCAGTGCCGTAAGGGGTTAGGTTGTATTGCTTGCCAGCCTCGACGATTTTCTCCAGCACACCCATCGCGTAGTCGGCCTGGACGTTGACTTCGTACGACAGCTCACCGGTGAACGAGATGCGGAACACCCGCGCCGGTACACCGCCGACCAGACCTTCTTTCCAGGTCATGAACGGAAACGCTTCGTTGCTCAGATCGATGTCGGTCACGGCGCTGAGCAGCTTGCGGCTGTTCGGCCCGGACAGGGTCATGGTCGCCCAGTGGTCGGTGACGGAGGTGAAATACACCTTCATCTCCGGCCATTCGGTCTGGTGGTACAGCTCCAGCCATTGCAGCACGCGAGCCGCGCCGCCCGTGGTGGTGGTCATGACGAAATGGTTGTCGGCCAGACACGCCGTCACACCGTCGTCGAAGACCATGCCGTCTTCTTTGCACATCAGGCCGTAACGCGCCTTGCCCACGTCAAGCTTGGTCCAGGCGTTGGTGTACACACGGTTGAGGAACTCGCGGGCATCCGGGCCTTGAATGTCGATCTTGCCCAGGGTCGAGGCGTCGAGCAGGCCGACGCTGTCGCGTACGGCTTTGCATTCGCGCTTCACGGCCGCGTGCAGGTCTTCACCGTTTTTCGGGAAGTACCACGGACGTTTCCACTGGCCGACGTCTTCAAACTCGGCGCCGTTGTTCACATGCCAGGCATGCAGCGCGGTGTGACGCACCGGTTCGAAGATGTGCCCACAGTGACGACCGGCCACGGCGCCGAAAGTTACTGGCGTGTAGTTCGGGCGGAACATCGTGGTGCCCATCTGCGGGATGGTCACGTTCAGCGAACGAGCGGCAATCGCCAGGCCGTTGACGTTGCCGAGCTTGCCCTGATCGGTGCCGAAGCCCAGCGCGGTGTAGCGTTTGACGTGCTCGACCGATTCGAAACCTTCGCGGGTCGCCAGTTCGATGGCGGCGGCGGTGACGTCGTTCTGCAGGTCGACGAATTGCTTCGGCGCCCGTGCGGTGTTCTTTTCATGCGGCACCTGGAACAGCGCCAACGTCGGTTCTTCGTGACGGCTGAGGGCTTTCGGCAGCACGCCTTCGACGGTCTGGAAACCGGCTTCAGCGGCAGCGCGCACGCCCCCTTCGAAACCATCAGCCAGCGAATCACCGAGACCGTAAACACCGTTGATGCCACCGACGCACACGCGTTTCTGCGGTGCTTCGCCCGGTACGAAACCGAGGATATCTTCACGCCAGGTCGGCTTGCCACCGAGGTGCGAAGCCAAGTGAACCACCGGGCTGTAACCGCCGGAACTGGCGATCACATCGCAGTCGAGCCATTCGCCAGGACTGGTCACAGCGTGCGCTTTGACATCGATCGCGGCAACGCGGGCAGCGGTGACGCGCTTGCTGCCACGGGCTTCGATCACGGCGCTGCCGGTGAGAATGCGGATGCCTTTGGCGCGGGCTTCTTCCACCAGCGCACCACGCGGATTGCTACGGGCATCGGCGATGGCGACCACTTGCAGACTGGCGTCGAGCCAGTCCAGCGCCACACGATAGGCGTGATCGTTGTTGGTCGACAGCACGAGTTTCTTGCCCGGTGCTACGCCGTAGCGGCGCACGTAAGTCGACACCGCACCAGCCAGCATGTTGCCCGGCACGTCGTTGTTGCCGTAGACCAGCGGACGCTCGCAAGCACCGGTCGCCAGCACGACACGCTTGGCGCGGACACGGTGAATACGCTGACGCACCTGACCGATTGGCGCGCGGTCACCGAGGTGATCGGTGAGGCGTTCGTGAATGGTCAGGAAGTTGTGGTCGTGGTAACCGTTGACCGTGGCGCGCGGCAACAGCAGCACATCCGGAGTGTTCTTCAGTTCGGTGATGACGCTGGCTACCCATTCCATCGCCGGCTTGCCATCGAGGCTTTCACGGGAATCGAGCAGGCTGCCGCCGAACTCTTCCTGCTCATCGGCAAGAATCACTCGGGCACCGCTGCGCGCAGCGGCCAGTGCAGCGGCGAGACCGGCCGGCCCAGCGCCGACGATCAGCACGTCGCAGTGCTGGTTCATGTAGTCGTAGGTGTCCGGATCGACTTCAGTCGGCGAACGGCCGAGACCGGCAGCCTTGCGAATGTACTTCTCGTAGGTCATCCAGAACGATTGCGGGTACATGAAGGTTTTGTAGTAGAAACCCGGCGGCATCAGCTTGCCGCCGACCTTGCCGAGAATGCCCATCATGTCGTTGTTGACGCTCGGCCAACCGTTGGTGCTGGTCGCAACCAGACCTTGATACAGCGCCTGTTGCGTGGCGCGCACGTTGGGAATCTGCGTAGCTTCGGTCGCGCCGATCTGCAGCACCGCGTTCGGCTCTTCGGCACCGGCGGCGAAAATCCCGCGAGGACGCGAATACTTGAAGCTGCGGCCAATGATGTCGACGCCGTTGGCGATCAGTGCGGCGGCCAGCGAGTCACCCTCGAAGCCTTTGTAGCTCTGACCGTTGAAGGTAAAGCTCAGCACTTTGTTGCGGTCGATCCGTCCACCGTTGGACAGGCGATTGGTCTGGCTCATACCTTCTCTCCCAGCGCCGTCGTGGCTGTTTTCGCCGTATCAGCCTTGTCGGTGAATTGCGGCTTGGTGCCGATCTTGTAGGTTTCGAGAATCTCGTAGGTCACGGTGTCGCGGGTGACGTTGAAGTTCTGGCGGCAACCGGCGACGTGATCCCACAACTCGTGGTGCAGACCGCGCGGGTTATCGCGGAAGAACATGTAGTCGCCCCACTCCTCGTCGGTGCAGGCGCCTGGATCCAGTGGGCGCGGGATATGCGCCTGACCGGATGCGTGGAATTCCTCTTCGGAGCGCAGTTCGCCGCAGTGAGGACAGAAGATATGCAACATGGGGATTTCTCCTGTTAGTGGGCGACGGCAGCAGCGCCGTGTTCGTCGATGAGTGCGCCGTTGTGGAAACGGTCGATGGAAAACGGTGCAGCCAATGGGTGCATTTCACCCTTGGCCAGGCTTGCGGCAAACACGTTGCCCGAGCCAGGTGTGGCCTTGAAGCCGCCGGTGCCCCAACCGCAGTTGAAGAACATGTTCGGTACCGGAGTTTTCGAAATGATCGGGCAAGCGTCCGGGGTGGTGTCGACGATACCGCCCCACTGGCGGTTCATGCGTACGCGGGACAACACCGGGAACATCTCGACGATGGCCTGAATGGTGTGCTCGATCACCGGGTACGAACCGCGCTGGCCGTAGCCGTTGTAGCCGTCGATACCGGCGCCGATCACCAGGTCGCCCTTGTCGGACTGGCTGATGTAACCGTGCACGGCGTTGGACATGATCACGCTGTCGATAATCGGTTTGATCGGCTCGGACACCAGCGCCTGCAGCGGGTGGGATTCGATCGGCAGACGGAAACCGGCGAGTTTGGCCATGTGCCCGGAGTTACCGGCGGTCACCACACCGACGCGCTTGGCGCCGATGAAGCCTTTGTTGGTTTCAACACCGATGCACACGCCGTTTTCCTTGCGGAAGCCGATCACTTCGGTCTGTTGGATCAAGTCCACACCGAGGGCGTCGGCGGCACGGGCAAAGCCCCAGGCCACGGCATCGTGACGGGCGACGCCACCGCGACGCTGAACAGTTGCGCCCATCACCGGGTAACGGGTGTTTTTCGAGCAGTCGAGGTACGGGATCTCGTCGGCCACTTGCTTGGCGTTGAGCAGTTCGCCGTCGACGCCGTTGAGGCGGTTGGCGCTGACCCGACGCTCGGAATCACGAATGTCCTGCAGGGTGTGGCACAGGTTGTAAACGCCACGCTGGGAGAACATCACGTTGTAGTTCAGGTCCTGCGACAGGCCTTCCCACAATTTCATCGCGTGTTCGTAGAGGTGCGCCGACTCGTCCCACAGGTAGTTGGAGCGCACGATGGTGGTGTTGCGCGCGGTGTTACCGCCGCCCAGCCAGCCCTTCTCGACCACGGCGACGTTGGTGATGCCGTGCTCTTTCGCCAGATAGTAGGCAGTCGCCAGACCGTGCCCGCCGCCGCCGACGATGACCACGTCGTAGACCTTCTTCGGCGTTGGCGTGCGCCACATGCGCTGCCAGTTTTCGTGGTGGCTGAGGGAGTGTTTGAAGAGGCCGAAGCCCGAATAGCGTTGCATAGTCATTTACTCCAAACCGCTCAGCGATAAACCGGGTAGTCGGCGCACAGTGCCGCGACGTTCTTGGCCACATTCGCTTCAACATCGGCGTCACCGAGGTTATCGAGAATGTCGCAGATCCAGCCGGCCAGCACTTCGCACTGGGCGACCTTGAAGCCACGCGTGGTGACCGCCGGGGTGCCGATGCGCAGGCCCGAGGTCACGAACGGCGATTGCGGGTCGTTCGGCACGGCGTTCTTGTTGACGGTGATGTGCGCGCGGCCGAGGGCAGCGTCAGCCTCTTTGCCGGTCAGGCCCTGACGGATCAGGCTGACCAGGAACAGGTGGTTGTCGGTACCGCCGGACACTACATCGTAGCCACGTTTGATAAACACGCTGGCCATCGCCTTGGCGTTGTCGATCACTTGCTGCTGATAGGCCTTGAAGCCAGGCTCCAGCGCTTCCTTGAAGCACACCGCCTTACCGGCGATGACGTGCATCAACGGACCGCCCTGGGCGCCGGGGAATACCGCAGCGTTGAGCTTCTTCTCGATCTCTTCGTTGGACTTGGCCAGGATCAAGCCGCCACGTGGACCGCGCAGGGTTTTGTGCGTGGTGGTGGTGACCACGTCGGCGTACGGCAGCGGGTTCGGATACAGACCAGCGGCAACCAGACCGGCCACGTGGGCCATGTCGACGAACAGCAGCGCACCGACCTTGTCGGCGATCTGGCGGAAGCGCGGGAAGTCCAGGGTCTTGGAATAGGCGGAGAAACCGGCAACGATCATCTTCGGCTTGCACTCGACGGCCAGACGCTCGACTTCGTCGTAATCGATCAGCCCGGTGTCGGTGTTGATCCCGTACTGCACCGCGTTGTACAGCTTGCCCGAGGACGACACTTTGGCGCCGTGGGTCAGGTGACCGCCGTGGGCCAGGCTCATGCCGAGGATGGTGTCGCCCGGCTGGATCAGCGCCAGGTACACGGCGCTGTTGGCCGACGAACCGGAGTGCGGCTGGACGTTGGCGTAATCGGCGCCGAACAGCTGCTTGGCGCGCTCGATGGCCAGCGCTTCGACTTTATCCACATGCTCGCAACCGCCGTAGTAGCGCTTGCCCGGATAACCCTCAGCGTATTTGTTGGTCAGGCCGCTGCCTTGCGCTTCCATCACGCGTTTGCTGGTGTAGTTTTCCGACGCGATCAGCTCGATGTGATCTTCCTGACGTTGCTCCTCGGCATTCATCGCCGCCAGCAGTGCATCGTCGTAACCCTGGATCTGGTCTTGCTTGCTGAACATCGCGTCTCTCCCGGCGGCGTCGGTGCGCCATTTTGTCTTGGTCAGGCCCGCCGCTTGCGACAGTGCCCTTTGATGCGATGGTATGACCGGCGCAGACAGCTCAAATGCCTACGGACGCCACGCAAAGGTGCGTTTACGACATGGTTCGAAATGGCTGGTCGAACGCATCCCTCGAATCCGTGGAGATCCCCTGTGGGAGCGAGCCTGCTCGCGAAGAGACCGGCACCTCCGACATAGAAGTTGGCTGACAGACCGCTTTCGCGAGCAGGCTCGCTCCCACAGGGGTTATGTGCAGGCCGCGCGGATGGTGAACAGCAGGAGGAAATGCAGGGGATAGAGCGCGTAGGCCCAGCGGCGCATGGGCAGCGGATGGATAGAACGGGAATGTCGCAACAAGAACAACCCAAGCATTGGCGCAATCAAGCATGCCGCGATGCCGAACACCGCCACGTAGTTGCCGAACTCCGCCGCCTCATACAACACCTGCCACTGATTGCCCGCCAGACACACCAGCCCCGGCAGCAGGCTGAAATACCAGGGGCGACGAATCACCCACAGCAGCGCCAGCGGCAGCAACACGCCAAACAAGCCGAACATCAGCCATTGCGAAAACAGCGTCGCCAACAGCAAGGCTCCGACGCCCAGCAGCCGCGACAGCAGCGTCCGATCCTGCCAACCCCGCGCCACCAGCAGTCCCAGCGCCAGGGTAGGCATCACGTTCAAGGTGTCGGGATCCGGAATGTACAAGCGGTAGGGAATCTCGCTGACCGCGCTGAACAGCAGTAACCAGCCCAGATAGCGCCATTCGGTCTTCTGCGCACCGGCACGAGAGAGATTCGCCGCCATCGCCAGACAAAACCACGGGAAGGCCATCCGCCCCGGAACATACAGCCAATCGGCGCTGATCCCGACATATCGCAGGTGATCGAGCAGCATGCTCAGCAGCGCCAGCCACTTGAGCAAATCCAGCGCGCCGTCGCGTTTAGTCACGTGCATAATCGGGCCACAAACTGGTAATTTTCTGACAGCGACATCTCGTGTGCTCCCCGGAAGATCTTCGGTAAAGTGCGCATCATCATTGACCACGAGCCTTCACAAGAGTCTCGACCACGGAAGCCGGCCATGACCGACAAGAGCCAACAATTCGCCAGCGACAACTACTCCGGTATCTGCCCTGAAGCCTGGGCTGCGATGGAACAGGCCAACCACGGCCACCAGCGCGCTTATGGCGACGATGAATGGACCGCACGCGCGGCCGACCATTTCCGCAAACTGTTCGAAACCGACTGCGAAGTGTTCTTCGCCTTCAACGGCACCGCCGCCAACTCCCTGGCGCTGTCGTCGCTGTGCCAGAGTTACCACAGCGTGATCTGCTCGGAAACCGCCCACGTCGAAACCGACGAATGCGGCGCTCCGGAATTCTTCTCCAACGGTTCGAAACTGCTGATCGCCGGCACTGAAAACGGCAAGATCACCCCGCAGTCGATCCGCGAAGTCGCCCTCAAGCGTCAGGACATTCACTACCCGAAACCGCGCGTTGTAACGCTGACTCAAGCCACCGAAGTCGGCAGCGTCTACACCCCGGAAGAAGTCCGCGCCATCAGCGCCACCTGCAAGGAACTGGGCCTGCACCTGCACATGGACGGCGCGCGTTTCTCCAACGCCTGCGCCTTCCTCGGCTGCTCGCCGGCAGATCTGACCTGGAAGGCCGGTGTTGACGTGCTGTGTTTCGGCGGCACGAAAAACGGTATGGCCGTGGGTGAAGCGATCCTGTTCTTCAACCACAAACTGGCGGAAGACTTCGATTACCGCTGCAAACAGGCCGGGCAACTGGCGTCGAAAATGCGCTTCCTCTCGGCACCGTGGGTCGGCATCCTCGAAAACGATGCCTGGCTCAAATACGCCCGTCACGCCAACCACTGCGCGCAACTGCTGGCCGAGCTGGTCAGCGACATTCCGGGCGTGGAGCTGATGTTCCCGGTGCAGGCCAACGGCGTGTTCCTGCAACTGTCGGAGCCGGCGATCGCCGCGCTGACCGCGAAGAACTGGCGCTTCTACACCTTCATCGGCAAGGGCGGCGCGCGCTTCATGTGCTCCTGGGACACCGAAGAAGAACGCGTCCGCGAACTGGCCCGCGACATCCGCGAAGTCATGTCCGCCTGACCTCCCGCCACCGCACTGATCATTCCCACGCTCCGCGTGGGAATGCCTCCCGGGACGCTCCGCGTTCCAGCCCCAGATGCTAAACACCGCTATGACGCAGAGCGTCAGTGGCTGCATTCCCACGCAGAGCGTGGGAATGATCTTCGGCCGGGAATGACTTTTCCCACCGCAAGACCAGACTTCTCTTCTAGCGCGATCTCTTCGCCCGCCTCACCCTGATCGTTCCCACGCTCCGCGTGGTAACGCATCCCGGGACGCTCCGCGTTCCATCTCCAATGCACCGCAAGATTCAAGGAAGAATCCCATGGGCCGCAGCCGCTACACCATTACCGAAACCGACAAACCGCATTTTCTGACCTGTACGATCATGGAATGGTTACCGCTGTTCATCCGCCCATACATCGTCGACCACCTGCTCAACTGCTGGCGTTATCAACAGACTCATCACGATCTGAAACTGTACGGCTACGTGATCCTGGAAAACCATCTTCACTTCGTCGCCCAGGCACCCGACCTGAGCAAATGCCTCAGTCAGTTCAAATCTTTCACCGCTCGACAGATTATTGATGACCTGCAAAGCAAAGGCGCTGATAAAGCACTGCAACGGCTTCGCTTCAGCAAACGCGCACACAAACAGGATCGGGTGTACCAGCTGTGGCAGGAAGGCTCCCACGCAGAGATGGTTTACAGCGAATCGGTCATGCGACAGAAGCTTGAATACATTCACAACAACCCGGTCAAACGTGGGTATGTGGATTTGCCGGAGCATTGGCGTTATTCGAGCGCAAGCAACTACGTGGGAATGCCGGGACTGATTGAGGTTCAGTGCTGGTACTGATAAGGGACGCTGAGCGTCCCGGGCTGCATTCCCACGCGGAGCGTGGGAACGATCAATGGCGGAGACAGTGTTACCTGATCCGCTTGGTCTACATTGTCTGTCGAGCCTCCGCTCACATAACAATAAGCAGGAGCATCGGCATGTCGTTACAAGGCAAAACCCTGTTCATCACCGGCGCCAGCCGTGGCATCGGCCGTGAGATTGCGCTGCGGGCCGCCAGGGACGGGGCCAATATCGTCATTGCGGCGAAGAGCGCCGAAGCCCATCCGAAATTACCCGGCACCATCCACAGCGTCGCCGCCGAAGTCAAAGCGGCGGGCGGCCAAGCGTTGGCATTGCAACTGGACGTGCGTGATGAAGACGCCGTGCGCCAGGCACTCGCGCAAGCCAACGAACATTTCGGCGGTATCGATGCACTGGTGAACAACGCCGGAGCGATCAAACTGACCGGCGTGCAACACATCGAACTCAAGCGTTTCGACCTGATGCACCAGATCAACACCCGCGCCGTGCTGCTGTGCAGCCAGGCTGCCCTGCCCTATCTGAAAAAATCCGCCGGGCACATTCTCAACCTGTCGCCGCCGCTGAACCTGGCGAGCAAGTGGTTTGCGCAATACAGCCCCTACACCGTGACCAAGTACGGCATGAGCATGCTGACAGTAGGCATGAGCGAGGAATTCGCCAGTTACGGGATCAGCGTCAATTCGCTGTGGCCGCAGACGATGATTGCCACGGCGGCGATCGAGTTTCAGCTGGGTAATCGCGAGTCGTTCAAGCATGCGCGCCTGCCTGCGATCATGGCGGATGCGGCGCATGTGATTTTGAATAGCGGCCAGCGGCAGATCACTGGGCGGCTGTTGATAGATGAGGAAGTTTTGCGCGAAAGCGGCGTGACTGAGTTCGATCAGTACCGCTTTGAACCGGGCAGCAACGCCGCTCTGATGCCCGACCTGTTCGTCGATTGAAATACCTTACCCTGTAGGAGTGAGCCTGCTCGCGATGAGGCCGGAACATTCAACGAAGATGTTGACTGATCTAACGCTATCGCGAGCAGGCTCACTCCTACAAGGGAATTGAGGCGCCTGTCAGAATTCGATGCGCACGTCGCCTTTAGGCACGCTGCAGCAAGACAGAATGTACCCCTCGGCCTCGTCGTCCTCGGTAATCCCGCCGTTGTGCTCCATCTCCACTTCGCCGCCCAGTTTCATCACCTTGCACGTGCCGCAAATCCCCATGCCGCAGGCTTTCGGAATCATCAGGCCAAGCTTGGCTGCCGCCGCATGCACGGTCTCACCTGGGGCCACGCGGATGCTCTTGCCGGAGGCGGTGAATTCCACCTGATGCAGATCCGCCGCGTCGATTTCCGGCGCATCGGCGGCCTGCTCGGCTTGTTCCACCGCATCGGCGCGGGCTTCCGGTGGCGTGGCGCCGAAGGATTCCTCGTGGTAGCGGCTCATGTCGTAACCGGCGACTTCGAGCAGGCGCTTGACCGCGTTCATGTACGGCGTAGGGCCGCAGCAGAACACTTCGCGCTCGAGGAAGTCCGGCACCATCAATTCGAGCATCTTGTGATTGAGGTAGCCGCGATAGCCGGCCCACGGCTCGCCCAGCCCGTGTTTCTCGCAGATCAGGTGCAGGCTGAAGTTGTCGATCCGCGACGCCATGTGTTCCAGTTCGCGGTGATAAATGATGTCTTTCGGCGAGCGCGCGCTGTGGATAAAGGTCATGTCGACGTTGGCGTTGGTGTCGTAGAACCAGCGCGCCATCGACATGCACGGCGTGATGCCGACGCCGCCGCTCAGATAGAGCACTTTCGGACTGGGGAAATCGATGGCATTGAACAGCCCGACCGGCCCGTGTACCGCCAGCTCCTGCCCTTCATGAAGGGTGTCGTGCAACCAGTTGGAAACCTTGCCGCCCGGCACGCGCTTGATGGTCACCGAGAAGCTGTAGGGCACCGACGGCGAACTGGAAATGGTGTACGAACGCATGATCGGCTGGCCTTCGATCTCCAGCTCCAGGGTCACGAACTGCCCGGGCTTGAAGAAGAACAGGATCGGCTGGTCGGCCATGAAGCAGAAGGTGCGCACGTCCCAGGTTTCCTGGATGACTTTGACGCACCGGACGATGTGTCGGCCATTGGCCCAGGTCTGGGTGGTGACCGGATTCAGGAAGCTGTTGGACATGCTGTTCTCCACGGCCGACTGTCGGCCTTCATGTGGCGATTCTGCGTATAGCGCAGACCGTCCGTTTACCTATCCGCGACATCGGCATACTTATCGCGACCAGCCCCCAATCACCGGGGGTTGCGCGTCGGGAACAGATTGCACCATGTCGCCCATGGATAAGGTTCCGCCCAGCGCCGGCCCCACACTCGCCTCACACCAAGACGAATTCTTTACACCTTGCGTAGCAACCGTTAGCAGCACACCTGATCAGCCACTTTTCGCCGGCCACGCAGATGGCCATGAGGATCACATCGATGGACGTCACCGCAAAAATCAGCCTGGGCGATCCGCTGGAACCCGCACGCAAGGCCACCGCACAAATGCTCCAGGAGCGCGAGCGCACGTTTTCGCTGCCGCAACCGTTCTACAGCGACGAGCGGTTGTTCGATATCGACATGCAGGAGATCTTCCAGAAAGAGTGGTTGATCGCCGGCATGACCTGCGAGATCCCGGCCAAAGGCAACTACCTGACGCTGCAGATCGGCAAGAACCCGATCATCGTCATCCGTGGCGCCGAAGGCGTGGTGCATGCGTTTCACAACGTCTGCCGCCACCGTGGCTCGCGTCTGTGCACCAGTGAAAAAGGCAAGGTCGCCAAACTGGTCTGCCACTACCACCAGTGGACGTACGAGCTGGACGGTCGCCTGCTGTTCGCCGGCACCGAAATGGGTGCCGACTTCGACATGAAGCAGTACGGCCTGAAACCGGTGCACGTGAAGACCGCCGGCGGCTACATCTTCATCAGCCTGGCCGAGAACCCGCCGGCCATCGATGACTTCCTGTCGACGCTGAACCACTACATGGAACCGTACGACATGGAGAACACCAAGGTGGCGATCACCACCACCTTGATGGAAAAGGCCAACTGGAAACTGGTGCTGGAAAACAACCGCGAGTGCTACCACTGCAACGCGTCGCACCCGGAACTGCTGAAAACCCTGCTGGAATGGGACGACGTCACCGACCCGCGCGCCGATCAGGCGTTCAAGGATCACGTCGCCGCCTCCGCCGCCGCCTGGGAAGCCGAGAAGATCCCTTACGCCCACGCCAGTTTCGGCCTGCGTAACCGTATCGTGCGCATGCCGCTGCTCAAGGGCACCGTGTCGATGACCCTCGACGGCAAACAGGGCTGCGCGAAACTGATGGGCCGCATTAAAAACCCGGATCTGGGTTCGATGCGCATCCTGCACCTGCCGCACTCGTGGAACCACTGCATGGGCGACCACATCATCGTCTTCACCGTGTGGCCGATCAGCGCCCAGGAAACCATGGTCACCACCAAATGGCTGGTGCACAAGGACGCGGTCGAAGGTGTGGACTACGACGTCGAACGCATGCGCCAGGTATGGGACGCGACCAACGATCAGGACCGTCGACTGGCTGAAGAAAACCAGCGCGGGATCAACTCGACGGCTTACCAGCCTGGGCCGTACTCCAAGACCTATGAATTTGGCGTGGTCAACTTCGTCGATTGGTACAGCGAGCGCTTGCTGAGCAACCTTGGCGCCGAGCCTGCGCCGTACCTCAAAGGTGTGCCTGTCCAAGGCTGATGTCTTCTGCTTGATCGTTCCCACGCTCTGCGTGGGAATGCCTCAACGGACGCTCCGCGTTCGGCCTTTGGGACGCAGAGCGTCCCGGGCTGCATTCCCACGCGGAGCGTGGGAACGATCATCACAGCATCACTTCGATGACCACCTCACCGAGCCATCCTCGCCAATAAACTCCTCAAATATCTCCTCCCCCACCAACCGGATCTTCGCGTACCCGTTCAACACCCGCAGCGGATACTCCGGATCCTTCGCATCCAGCGTCTCCGACCACAACACCCGCGAATGCCCGTCCAGCTCGCTGGCATTGCCATAGGGAATCGCCCCGTGCCCGGCACAGCGCGCATGCAGGCCGCCCTGTTGCGCATAGACGATGCCGTTGTGCAGATGCCCCCAATACCAGTAATCCGGCTCGCGCCCCAACGCATCACACACCGGTTGATACAGCGCGGTCTTGTTGTGCCCGGTGATATCGAAGCCCTGATGGTGGCTGAGCACCATGATTTTCTTGCGTTTCGGCAGGCCTTTCATCCACGCGATCTGCGGCTCGTTCAAGGTGCCGTCCATGTACAGGTTCATCACATCAGAGGCGTACGCCGAGTCCAGCCCGACTATCAGCCAGTCATCGTTGATCAAGGCAAAATAACTGGTGCCCTGCTGCCCCGGAAAACGCGCGGCCAGTTCTTTGAAATAGCCGTGGGCGCCGCTGTACATCTCATGGTTTGAATTGAGCGTGAACGAGCCGTGACTGCCCATCGGCCAGCCGGCCATGTCGACGTCCTCCTGCGAGTGGCTGCCGGCGTAATACACGTCGCCCAGATGAATGGTGAAATCTGCCTGCGCCAGTTGCATCTGGTTGGCGACTGACACCGCCGGCGCGTGGCTGTCGAACGGCCCGGTGCCCCAGTCGCCGGCAATCGCCAGGGTCACGTCGCGATCCATCTGCACCACGGCCGGGTCAGTGCCGAAGGTCGCGTGATGACGCAGGTTCTCGATCCATTTGAGCAGCGCCTCGCTCCACAGCAGATCGAGCAACTCCCACTTGCGACAGCCGAGCAGGCTGCCGTCCTGCAGCACCCGGGTCGCCAGTTGATCCGGAGATTGCGGCAACGGCGTGGCATTGCCGATACGCAGGATCGACAAGCCGTGGGACAGCTCCCAAGGCACCGCCGGTTCGTCGTCCGGCAGCTCGCCGTGCTTGAGCACGTACTGCGCCTGATCGTGACCGCGCTGGAGCAACTTGATGATGGCCTGAAACTCATCGGGTTCCAGTTCGCTGATGAGCTTCATCCAGGCCATTTCCATGCGTGTGAACAAGCCGTGAATGCGCAGTTTGACCTTGTCGTACTCGTGTTCCCAATGACTGACCAGTGACATGGCGTAATCCTCTATCCGTAAGGGCTCACAGGGTTTTCATGAATTCGATCAGCGCACGCTTGTCGTCGTCCGACAGTTGCGTGCCATACAGGTGACCGGTGTTGTGGTTGCCCTCCAGTCGGGTGTCGTACTTGAAGTCGGCCGAGGCCTTGGCCTGGGCACCCGTGGTGACGAAACCGACGTTGACCGGGTCGTAGACGTCGGAACCGGTGATGAACACCACCGGACGTTTTTCCGGCGGTTGCAGCAGGTCCCACAGGGTCGGCACCGAACCGTTGTGCAGGTAAGGCGCGCGCAGCCAGACGCCATCAGTCGGCGTGTTGCTGTAGCTCTGGGTCTTGCGATACGCACCGAAGTCGAACGGTGGCTTCTTGAAGGTGTGGAACGCCGTCACCAGACCGGTGGTGAACGAGTCCAGCCGATGTGGATCAGTGCCCAGTTGATCGATGTTGGTGGTGACCTGCCCGGTGTCGGCACGCCCGAAGTCGTGGCAAGCGGCGCAGTTGGCTTCCCAGAGCGGTTTGCCCTGAGCGACTTTCGCCTGATCCAGTGCCCACGGCCACGCGGGAGCCTTGTGCCCGAGCAGCCAGTTGGTCACGCGGTTGAAGCTCGGCGGCAGCACCGATTGCGGCGTCGCGCCCACGGCCATCGCGGCGGCGTAGTTGCGTTCGTGGATCTTGTTGTTATTGCCGTCCCAGTGCAGGTACATCGATTCCCGGGGTTTCTGGTTCCACACTTGCGGCAGGTCGACAGTGCCGATGGTCGAGTCATCCGGGAAGCCGAACACCACCA
This sequence comes from Pseudomonas sp. P8_229, assembly GCF_034008635.1. Taxonomy (NCBI): domain Bacteria; kingdom Pseudomonadati; phylum Pseudomonadota; class Gammaproteobacteria; order Pseudomonadales; family Pseudomonadaceae; genus Pseudomonas; species Pseudomonas sp. P8_229. Next base: position 2,402,873 of record NZ_CP125378.1, read on the forward strand.
TTTTCGTCGGGTTGAAGGTGTCGGTGCGACCCGGCCCCTGTTGCGGCCGCAGTTTCTGCCAGGCGTAGGCCTGCTTCTGCTTGAGCAAGGCGCTTTTCGCCATCGGGATGATCAGGTAGCGGTTGTAGAGTTTTTCGAAAAAGCCCAGCTGGAATTTGCTGTTGATCGCCGCCATCACCGCATCGGTGGTGAATTTCGGATCACTGGCGCAATCGTAGGCGTACCACTGGAAGGCCTGCAGTTGCAGGGTATTGGCCGGCGCGCTCGGCACATTCACTGCAACGTCACTGGCATTGGCCCGATAGGAGCCGGTGTGGCACAGCGCGCAATTCGGCTCGACGGTCGGATAGCCGATCTGCCGCTTGGCCATGCCGATCGGCAGGTCCTTGCCGTTCTCATAGAGGAAACCGAAGACTTCCCAGCCACCGGGTTTGGGCATTTTTTCTGGGCACATCTGCGGCAGCACGGCGAACAGGTAGTACGGAATCCGCGCTTCAATGCCCAGGCCGATGGCCGCGTATTTGTAGTGATCTTCGTCCGAGGCGTACGCCTGCTCCGGCACCACCCGCAGCATCTGGTACCAGGTCTCGTAACCGATGAAACCGAGCACTGCCAGCACCACCAGCGTCCCGACCTTGAAACCGTGGCTCTGCCATTGCCGCTTCCACGCCACGCGCCATTCGCGCCAGCCATCGCAGAGCATCGCCCATGGCCTGTTCGCAGGCGTGGTACCGAGGTACAGCAAAATGCCGAGGATCAAAAAGAAGCTCAGATCACCCATCAACATTGGCACGAACACCGCGCCCTGGATGCTGGTATTGATCAGGTAGATCCAGAACACCACGGCAATCAGCCGCGTCAGTACGCACAGCCAGGAATGCACCACATAGCGCGGCGCGTTGAAGCCCGACGGCATGTAAAACACGCTGATGCCCACCAGCAGCATCCCGGCGTTTTCCAGCCATGGGTCGGAGAGTTGTGGCGGCAGACCGACCACCGATGTCAGCAACCCCGGCGCAAACAACGCAGGGATCGCGAACACCATGTTCATCGCAATGCCGATCCAGATGAAGCGTTGAAACCAGCGGATGTAGCTGTCCATGTCATCCATTTCCTTGTGTAGACCTGAGAGATGTAGTGCCAGATACACCGCTTTCGCGAGCAGGCTCGCTCCTACAGGGAGTACGCATTCCAATGTAGGAGTGAGCCTGCTCGCGATGCAGGCGACTCGGTTTCAAGTCAGCCGAGAGCAGTTTTCTCCAGGTGTTCAAGGATGATCGGGTAGACATCGACCACCGCGTTCTTGCCGAACATGCAATCGATGTGGCCATAGCCCGGCACCACATGCCGGCTGTAGCGCTCCGGCCCGTGGACTTCGCAGACTCGCTGGTAGGTTTTCAGGGTACTTTCCGGCAGGTAACACTGGTTCTCCGCGCCACTGATAAAGCAGATCGGCATGCTCAGCCGATCGAAGTGCGGCATGTACACATCGTTGCCTTTGAAATCCACCAGGTGCCCTTTGCGCACGATCAGCGCCAGGTGTTCGAAGGTCTCGATATTCGACTCGCCGAACAACTCATGCAGGTTGTCGTGCAGGGTTTCGTTGAGGGTGTCGTGGCGATACAGCGAGGCGTACATGAAGGTAATGCGGTGGCACACCGGGTTGGTGCAATAACCCTGCGCCTCGATCCGCGCGTAGCCATTGAGGGCCTTGTCGTAGAGGCGGTTGAACCAGTTCTCCTTGCTGTCGGCGTAAGCGGTCATCGACTTGATGCCGATCGCATCGAGCATCCCCGGCAGGTGCAGACCGGCCTTCAACCCGGTCGCGGTGGCGACCACGGTGTCAGCGGCAATCTGCGAGCAGACCACCGAACGCACGCCTTGCAGCCCCGCCAGCAGCGACATGAAGAACGTCGTCGCGCCGTAGCAATGCACCACGCACTGCACATCTTTGGCCTGGGTCTCCTGTTGAATCTGCGCGATGGCAGCCTTGAAGTCGTATTGGGCGATCTGATCGCCGTTCCATTCCTTCTTGCTCGCCGGCAGCAGAATGCTCACACGCAAATCCAATAGCCAGACGTCGTAATCGTGTTTGCACAGGTACTCCAGCAGGTTGGTCTGGATGGTGTCGGTGGAAAAGATGTTCGAACCCACACCCAAGCCATGCACCAGCATCACCGGGCCTTTGCTGCCGGCCTGATAACGGGTCAGGCGCAGCTCCACGCCATCCTCGGTGGGGAAGAAATGCACCGCCGGGGTTGGCGCATCCAGCGGCCGTTTCAGCCGTGGCGGCGCGTCGGGGTTGAAGTATTTGTCACCGGCAAATACCCCGCCGTAACTCTCCCAGAGGATCCCGGCGAAGAACTTGCCGAAGCGCGCCAGCCCTTCAATGCGCTCGCGCTCGTTACGTGCGTTGAGCACTTTCATGGTGGTCATCTGCTTGGCGAAATCGGTCGGATGAATGTGCATCACCCCGGAGCCGATCACCTCGCCCGACTTGTCCGGCCCGCGATACAGCGTCACGTACAAGGTGCTGGTGTCGTGCCAGATATTCAGCACGCCGTTATCTTCCGGCACGGTTTTGAAGGCGCTGAAGAAATAGTCGCTACCGTCCTCGGCGGTCAGCTTCATGTCGTACTTCATGTGGCGCGTATCGACCTGCTGCTCGAATTGCTCGAACAGGTTGAACACGCCGTTGCTGGCGGTCAGCGGCTGTGGCGACAGTGCCGGGGCAATCACCGTGCCGACGATGGTCGCGGCGTGTTCCGGCTCCTTGATCATCCGGTTGAGGTCGTTGGCGGTGATGGTCAGGGTGAAGTCGATCGGCGAATTGTCCGCCTCGCCGCGTTTGGCTGCCGCCTCGTAGACTTTCAGATCGGTGCTTTGCGCGGCGGTGAAGGCCCGGGAGAAATAGCCCTTCATGGTTTCGGTGAACTGCACCCCGAGCGTCGGTGGCGCCACCTGTTTGCGCGGCGCCGACGGCAACGTGTAGTCGATGTGCCAACCCCGGTCGGCGGCCAGCAGGCCCATGTTGCGCTCGCTCACAGCGGAGATGGTCAGCAACGGATTGACCGCCAGCGACGTCGGGATCACCGCGCCGTCGGTCACGTACAGGCTGGCGTAGACATCCGTGCCGGCAGCGCCACTGAACACCTGGCCCTTGTGATTGACCACGCCTTGCGCGGCGTCTTCGCCCATCACGCAACCGCCCAGCGGATGCACCGAGACAATGCTGTGCTTGAGCAGCTGGGTCCAGATCGGGTTCTCCACCCAGACCCCGCCCAATGCCTTGGTGCTCTGGTACAGCCGTTCGTTGCCGAGCTTGAAGTTTTCCTGCTCGCCGACACCCGGCCAGTCGATGCGCAACTGGTCCTTGTTGTCGAGAATCATCCGGCCCTGGCCGCTGTCATGGCTCATGATCAGGTAGGTCTGCATGTTGTGCAGCGCGCCGTAATACGGACCGCGCAGAAAGCTTTCGGCTTCGCGCTCCTTGTAGCCTAGCTTGCCGCTGAAACTGTCGTCGGTGGCCTTGCCGATCATCTCGGCGAACCCGGCCATGGCCGGCACCATCGGCCGGCCGAGAGCGCCGGGAATCGAACCTTCCTCGATGACCATGCGGCTGCGCCAGTCACCTTCGGTGCGCATGTCGATGATCGAGGTGATGCACGGGCCGACCGGTTGCATTTCCTTGGCCGAATGCGCGCCGAAGCCGATGCCGTTGATGGTCTGCTCGCAGTTGTGGCCGAAGCCGAGGATGTCACCGTTGCCGCTCATGTTCTCGCCGAGCTGGCCGGACATCTCCACGCCTTTGTCGCGCGAACGCAGGAGAATTTCGGTAGAGCCAAGGGTGCCGGCGGAGACCACGACGATGTCGGCCTTCACAAACAGTGTCGGCGCCGAGAACATCTCACGCCCACTGTCCAGATACTGGAAATGCACGATCCAGCCATCGCCATCACGCTCCAGGTAACGCACCTCGGCCTGGCAGAAAATCTCCGCGCCGTGGTTCCAGGCGTCCGGCAGATAGTTCATCAGCGTGGTGTTCTTGGCCTTGTTGTTACAGCCCGAGACACAGTCACCACATTGGTTGCACGGCAGCTGTTCGACGCCGACGTGGTTGAGGTTGTTCGGCAGTTTGTCGAAGGTCACGTTGATCGGCGGCTTGTAGAAATGCGCGCCTTGCTTGAGGAAGTCCGCAGACTTTTTATTGGCGTCGAGCTTGGGCAGATTCGGCGCGTTGTTCGGATAGGGGTTGGGTTTGAGCATTTCCCGGGCACGCGCGTAACCGTCCTTGAGCAGCGTATCGCGGTGTTCACGCACCGCCTGCGGCCAGCGCGGGTCATCGAACACCCCGGGCTCCGGCTCCAGGGCAACGTTGGCATTGATCAGCGACGTACCGCCGAGGCCACAACCGACCACCACGTTTTGCTGGGCATTGACGTGCAGATCGAACAGCCCGGTGCGCGAGCCGATGTGGCCGTCCGGATCGTGTACCTGCAGCTCTTCGGTCGCGGCAATCATGGTGTTGGGGTATTCGCCGGGCTGGATTTCCCGCCCGCGTTCGAGCAGGCACACCTGCTTGCCGGCCCGGGACAGGCGCGACGCAGCAATGCCGCCGCCATAGCCGGAGCCGATGACGATCACGTCGTAGTGTTCCTTGATCTCGCTGATGGGCGTTGCGATGCGTGTCATGAGGATGTTCCTCTCTCAGGCAGATGGGGCAACTCTGCGGTTGCCTGCAATCAATGGACGAACGGGCACCTGGCCTCCGGGTCGAACCCGGCGACAGCACAGCGGTTGCAGCAGGAGGTCGCTACAGACGAGCGTGTTGATTGACCGCACGACGTAACGTGCGCTTGCGTGGCGAGGGGGGATGGCGGTGCGGGCGGCTATCCATCATGCGTTCTCCCAGAACCAGATGTGGATAAGTAACGGCTGTCCTTGTGCCATTGCAGTGAAGACAGCGCAGGATTCGAAGTCAAGGCAGCGGTCTAGAACTGTATGAAATGTGATCAATTGCCGTTTGGACTATGACGGGCGGGGCTTGCAGGGTTCGACGAACAAGTTATCCACATAGCCACCCACAGCTAATGGGGGTAACTGTGGATGAAGCCGAAAATAACTGGCTGATTTGTGAAGAAAAAGCGTGACTTATCCAGAAGGACGGTTTGCGAGGTGTGTTGGTTGTTTTTTGATCACATCTTTGTAAGCCACGGTTTGCATGACCTGTAGCGGATGGCGAACACGTTATCCACAGAAGCGCCAACAGAGATCGGGGGTAACTTTGCCTTGGCTGTGGAAAAACCCTCAAAGCTGTGAAAAATCAGTGTCCCCAAGACAATTCGTCGGACAAAAGCGCAGATTGAGCAATTATTAACCAATACTCTGCAAGCCCCGTTTTATATGGCTCGCAGCGGATAGCGAACATCTTATCCACAGAAGCGCCAACAGAGATTGGGGGCAACTTACACCGTTATCCTGAGGAAAAACCCTGGAAAAACCGCAACTTAGGCTGGTTGTTTTTTGATCTTCGGGCTGTAAGCCACGATTGACGTGACTTGCAGTGAGGCGCGAACACCTTATCCACAGACTGACCAACAGAGATTGTGCGTAAACGCTGTCTGGTGGATAACCGATCGTTAAGCGCGGTGCATCAGATATGCCGCGCCGCTCACCCGAATCAGCGGATGCGGTGTCACCTGGCAGGTTTTGATGATGCCGAAGCCGTGGCGCTCGTAGAAACGCCGCGCACCGGTATTGGCCGCATAGTCGATCAGGCTCAAACCGTTGAGCGCCAGCTGATCGGCGCGCGCCTGGGCATGCAGGAGGAACTGCAAGCCCAACCCCTGATTGCGCCAGCCTTCATGCAGCGCCAGGCTGGAGATATACAACGAATCCGGCACTTCCATATCGGCATACGGCGCCAGCACCGGATCGGTGGGCGGGGTCGGCTCGGGATCTTCGCGCATGGCGTAGCTGTGCATCATGCCAACGACCTGACCTGCAGCCTCGGCGATCAGGCAGTTCTGCCACGAAAAATCCACGTCGTCGCGGGCATAACGTCGCTCGCCGACATCCAGCAGCGCCTCCCCAGGCTCTGCCAGCTGGCTCCAGATGTAATCCGAGGCGCCCTCCGAGGATATCTGAAACAAACGCGCAATATCGCGCGCATCCGTGCGCCGGGCCGGTCGAAACTCAACGGTCATTCACTTGACTCCTCGGGGTTTGGACGGGTGTTTTAACCTATGGTCGAAAGCCGCGACAACGGAGGGATGGGCGGTTTTTCATATCAAAAAATGACCTGTAGCAGCTGAGCTTGCTCGCGAAAGCGGTCTTGCAGCCGACACATCTGTCGACTAACACACCGTCTTCGCGAGCAAGCTCAGCTCCTACAAGGGATTGCGGGGTGTCAGCGGACAACGCCTTCTTCGATCAGCAGCTTGAGGATCGCTTCAGCGCCAGCTTGCGCCGTAACGCCTTTCAATACTTGTCCACCGCCACCACTGGCTTTGGCTGTGGCAGCCTTCATCCGGTCGGCGCCGCTCTTGGCCTTGATCACTTTCAAGCGTTTGGGCCGTGGTTTGGCTGGTTGCAAGGTGGCAAGCGCCAGCAGTTCATCGTCCAGCACTTCGACGTCTTCGGCATTCAACACGCCGCGACGCGCCGGGCCGTAGGCACTCTGCCGTGGCTTGGGCGCGGCGTTATCCACAGTCGCCAGAAACGGCAGCTTCACCTTCAACCGCCGCCGCTGCCCACGGGGCAAGGCTTGCAGCACCAGCGCCGAACCGTCGTTGATCGACTCGACCTGCGCCAGCCCCACCACCAGCGGCCAGCCCAGCCCTTCGGCGAGCAGAAACGGCAGCATGCCCGAACCTTCACCGGTTTCCGCCTGACTGCCGGTCAGTACAACTTGGGCGCCCGCTTCGCGCAGGTACGCGGTCAGCGCCGGCAAAGCATCAGCGCCAGCGGGTTGCTCCAGCACATGCATCTGTTCCAGGCCCATGCCCAGATAGGCGCGCAGTGCCGGTTCCGCGACATCGCCAGCATGCAGCACTTGCAGGTTATCCCCAGCCAGTTGCAAACCCAACTCCACAGCGCGCGCATCCTGTTCGGCGCGGCGTGGCCGGCCGGAGGTCGGGTGGGCGCCGATTGAAACCAAACTGATGATTTTTGTGTTCATAGCCGTTCCTTAAGCCGCATCGCGCTTGGCCTCGTTGCGGTAAGCCGCTACCGCCGCGATCAAGGCTTGAAGAATCTCCGCGCTCTCGCCGATCACCGAGAGGTCAGCGCGCTTGATCATGTCGCAACCCGGGTCGAGGTTGATCGCCACCACCTTGTCGCAGGCACCGATGCCCTGCAGGTGCTGGATCGCCCCGGAGATACCCACAGCGACGTAGACCCGCGCAGTGACCCAGGTGCCGGACGCGCCGACCTGACGATCGCGCGCCATGAAGCCATCGTCCACCGCCACCCGCGAGGCGCCTTCAGTAGCACCAAGCGCCGCCGCCGTTTCGTGGAACAGTGCCCAGTCCTTGACCCCGTTGCCGCCAGAGAAGATGAACTCGGCTTCGGCCATCGGAATCGCCGCCGGGTCCACCGCCACCGCTCCGAGATCCTCGATCCGCGACAAGCTGCGCGCCACCGTTGTGGATAACTCCACCGGCAGGGCTTCGTGACGGGTTTCGCTGACCGGTTCTGCGCATTCGGCCGAGGCCAGAATCAAGCGCGCGACCGGGCGTGCCAGGTCTTGCAGGCCCGCACCGGCGCGGCCGATGCATTCCAGATCCTTGACCTGCCAGACCCGCGTCGCCGGGCGTTCGCCCAGTGCTGCGGCAAAACGTCGACCGAGCTCACCGCCACCGCTGCGGCTGTCCGGCAGCAACCAGTGGCGCGGATTGAATTGGTTATCCACAGCCCGCAGGCCCTGCACCCGTTGCTCCGGTGCATAACCGCTGAACGCGTCGCCCTCCAGCACCAGCAAGCGGTCGACGCCCGCTGTGGCGAAAGCGTTTTCCTTGTGTTCGCCGAACACCACCGCCAGCACTGCGCCGTCCTGGCCAGCCAGTTGATGAGCGAGGCCGAGCAGGTCGCGGTCGTGGCTGCTCAGGCGGCCGCCGACCATGTCCGGCACCACACTGATGTAGAACGCCGGGGCGGGCACCTGATGCAGCGGCAGTTGCACTTCAACCGAGGCCGAGCGTTTGACCGCCCCGCCCTGCTGCGCACCGCTGCGGTCGATTCGCTTGATGCCGTTGGGGCCAATGAAACCGATGCCGTGCAGGTTCTTGCGGATGACGCCGTTGGGGCCCATCCAGCTGTGTTGCGCCGGTTGCATGGCCGCGTGCAGCGGGTGCAAGCGGTTACGGGCAATCCATTCGGCGCGTGGGTCGCGGCGGATAATGTCGCTCATCAGTGGGCCTCCGCAGGTTCACGTTGGGCCGGCGCCGCCGGTTTGCTCGGTGCGGCATCTTCAAGCAAAGCGTCGGCCACCAGTTCGGCGATGTCCTTGATCAGCGGACGCGGTTCGACCACGCCTTCGAGCATCGCCGTGCACTGTGGACAACCCACGGCCACCAGTTCAGCGCCGGTCTCACGGATGTCTTCCATGCGCATATCGGGAATCCGCTGCTTGCCCGGAATGTCGGTGATCGGCGCGCCGCCACCGCCGCCGCAGCAGCGCGAACGGAAGCCGGAACGCTGCATCTCTTTGACCTCGATGCCGAGGGCGCGCAGCACTTCACGCGGCGCCTCGTACTCGCCGTTGTAACGGCCGAGGTAGCACGGATCGTGATAGGTCACGCTGTTGCCTTTGTGCTGACCGAGGTTCAGCGCGCCGGCCTGAATGATTTCCGCCATGTAGGTGCTGTGGTGCTGCACCAGGTAGTTACCGTCGAAGGCGCCGTACTCGTTTTTCAGCACATGGAAGCTGTGCGGATCGCAGGTGACGATGCGGTTGAAGCTGTATTTGGCCAGGGTCTGGATATTGCGTTTGGCGAGCAACTGGAAGGTCGCCTCGTCGCCCAAGCGACGGGCCACATCACCGCTGTCGCGTTCTTCCAGGCCGAGTACGGCGAAGTCGACTTTGGCCGCTTTCAGCACTTTGACGAACGCGCGCAAGGTGCGCTGGTTGCGCATGTCGAATGCACCGTCGCCGACCCAGAACAGCACGTCGGTGGATTTCTTCTCGCTGAGCAGATTGAGGTTCAGATCCGCCGCCCAGTTCATCCGCCCGCCGGGAGCAAAACCGCCGGGGTTATCAGTGGCGATCAGGTTTTCCAGAACCTCGGCGCCCTTGTTCGGGGTCGCGCCTTTTTCCAGAGTCAGATGGCGGCGCATGTCGACGATGGCGTCGACGTGCTCGATCATCATCGGGCATTCCTCAACGCAGGCGCGGCAGGTGGTACACGACCACAGGGTCTCGGCATCGACCAGACCATTGACGATCGGTTGATGCGGGTTGCCGCTGTGCTCACCAATTGGCTTGCCGGGATACGGACTACCGGCAAACTTGGCATCAGTGCCGCCAGCCAGACCGACGACCATGTCTTGAATCAGTTTCTTCGGGTTCAACGGCTGGCCGGCAGCGAACGCCGGGCACGCCGCCTCGCATTTGCCGCACTGCACGCAGGCGTCAAAACCGAGCAACTGGTTCCAGGTGAAATCCTTGGGTTTTTCCACGCCCAGTGGCGCGCTCGGATCATTCAGATCCAGCGGTTTCAAACCGGTGGAACGGCCGCCGCCAAAGCGCTCGGCGCGGCGGTGCCAGGCCAGGTGCAGGGCGCCGGCGAAGGCGTGTTTCATCGGCCCGCCCCAGGTCATGCCGAAGAACAGTTCACTGACGCCCCACAGCACACCGACGCCGAGGATTGCCGCGACCAGCCAACCGCCGAAGTTTTCCGGAAGGATGCCGGCGACCGGCAGGGTCAGCAGGAAAAACGATGCCGAGAACGCCAGCAAACTCTTCGGCAGGCGCATCCACGGGCCTTTCGACAACCGTGCCGGCGGGTTGCGCCGACGCAGATAGACGAAGATCGCGCCGACGAACATCACGGCCGTCATCAGCAGCAGCGCATAGCCGAGGATACGGTTATGCAGGCCGAAACCGTGCACCAGAATCGCCAGCACAATCGACGCCACTGCACCGCCGGCCGTGGCGACGTGGGTGTTGGCGATGTATTTGTCGCGCGCCACCACATGGTGCAGATCGACCATATAACGCTTGGGCATGGCGAACAGGCCGCCGAGCAGGTCGACCTTCGAGGCCCGGCCCCGACGCCACATGGCCACCCGCCGCAACGCGCCCAGCACCGCAAGGGCCAGGGCTGCGAACAACAGGATTGGAAGAAGGGTGTTCAACATAGGTGAAGCTCCCAAAGACCGCAGGGTCTTGCAGGCCAAACTACCTGGATGCCTTGCCCGATTCCTGTAGGAGTGAGCCTGCTCGCGATTCAGTCGCCGCGGTGCATCAGGCAGACCGCGTTATCGTTCATCGCGAGCAGGCTCACTCCTACAGGGGTATCCACAAGCCGTTAGAAATCCTTACAGAGCCGGAGTGCGTCATAAATGGCGGCGTGGGTATTACGCTGCGCCACGCAGTCGCCGATGCGGAACAGCAAGTAACCTTCACCGGTGGTGCTCAGCGAAGGTTGCGGCTTGATCGCGAACAGCGCGTCGATGTCGATCTGGCCCTTGTTGCGCGAACCGTCCTTGAGCCCGTAATACAGCTCTTCGTCCGGCCGCACGCCGTTCTCGACCACCACCTGATCGACCACCCGCTCCTCTTTGGCGCCGGTGTATTCGTTCTCCAGCACCGCCACCAGCTTGTCGCCTTCGCGGTAGACCTTCTCCAGCATCATGTCGCCGGTCATGATCACTTCTTTCGGGTACATGCTGCGGTAGTAGGTCGGGAACGACGTACCACCAATGGCCACGCCCGGCTTGATGTCGTCGGTGACGATTTCGACCTGGCTGCCCTTGTCGGCGAGGAAGTCAGCGACCGACATCCCGGTGAACTCGCAGATGGTGTCGTAGACCAGCACGTTCTTGCCCGGCGCAACCTTGCCGTCGAGCACGTCCCAACTGCTGACCACCAGCCCTTCGGCGGCGCCCCAGTGTTCGTTCTGCTCAAGGAACGGATGCCCACCGACCGCCAACACCACCACGTCCGGACGCAGATCGAGAATGGTCGCCGCATCAGCAGCGGTGCCCAGACGCAGATCGACTTTCAGCCGCGCCAACTCCAGCTGGAACCAGCGGGTGATACCGGCGATCTGGTCACGTTGCGGCGCTTTCGACGCGGTGGTGATCTGCCCGCCAATGAATTCCTTCTTCTCGAACAGGGTCACGTCGTGGCCACGTTCGGCCGCGACACGCGCGGCTTCCATCCCGGCCGGGCCGGCACCGACCACCACGACTTTGCGTTTCGGCCCGGTGGACTTCTCGATGATGTGCGGCACGCCCATGTATTCACGGGAGGTCGCGGCGTTCTGAATGCACAGCACATCCAGCCCCTGGTACTGACGGTCAATGCAGTAGTTGGCGCCGACGCACTGTTTGATCTGGTCGACCTGGCCCATCTTGATCTTGGCGATCAAGTGCGGGTCAGCGATGTGCGCGCGGGTCATGCCGACCATGTCGACGTAACCGCCTTCAAGGATGCGCGTAGCCTGGTTCGGGTCCTTGATGTTCTGCGCGTGCAGAACCGGTGCCTTGACCACTTCCTTGATACCGGCTGCCAAGTGCAGAAATGGCTCCGGTGGATAACTCATGTTGGGGATAACGTTGGCCAGGGTGTTGTGGGTGTCGCAACCCGAGCCAACGACACCGATGAAGTCGATCATGCCGGTGTCGTCGTAGTACTTGGCGATCTGTTTCATGTCCTCGTGGGACAAGCCGTCCGGGTGGAATTCATCGCCGCACAGACGGATGCCGACGCAGAAATCGTCGCCGACTTCCTTGCGCACAGCCTTGAGCACTTCGAGGCCGAAACGCATGCGGTTCTCGAAGCTGCCGCCCCACTCGTCAGTACGCTTGTTGACCCGAGGGCTCCAGAACTGGTCGATCATGTGCTGGTGCACGGCGGACAGTTCGACACCGTCCAGACCACCGGCCTTGGCCCGCGCTGCAGCGGTGGCGTAGTTGCCGATCACCCGCCAGATTTCTTCCGGCTCGATGGTTTTGCAGGTCGCACGGTGCACCGGTTCGCGGATGCCCGACGGCGATAGCAAGGTCGGCCAATGTTCGCCGTCCCAACGCGAGCGACGGCCCATGTGAGTAATCTGGATCATGATCTTGGCACCATGCTTGTGCATCGCGTCAGCCAGATTCTGGAAGTGCGGAATGATCCGGTCGTCCGCCAGGTTCACCGACTTCCACCAGCCTTGCGGGCTGTCGATGGCCACGCTGGAAGAGCCGCCGCAAATCGCCAGGCCGATGCCGCCCTTGGCTTTCTCTTCGTAATATTTGACGTAGCGGTCGGTGGTCATGCCGCCGTCAGTCGCGTAGACCTCGGCGTGCGCGGTGCTGAGCACGCGGTTGCGGATGGTCAGTTTGCCGATCTGGATCGGCTGGAACATTGCTTCGAAAGCCATGGCGGGTTCCTCGACTTACAACGGCTTGACGGTGAACAGGCCGTCGTCGTGGCCCTCTTCGGAGCCACCGTAGACTTGCTCGGCAACGGTGCGGATGCTGCTGCCGCGCGCTTGCAGAATCTGGTCCATGGCACCGGCAAACCAACCCGTGAACATGTAGTCGACCTTGCGCCCGACCTTGCCGTAGACGTAGACGAATGCGGAGTGTTCGAGCTTGACGCTGGCGGTGCCTTTGTCGAGATCGATGTCCTGGATCTTGAACAGGCCCCAACCGCGTTGCGACAGGCGCTTCATGTAGTGCTCGAACACCGCGACGCCTTCCAGGCCGTGGCATTCAGCTTCTTTTTCACACCAGTGCCAAGCGGATTTGTAGCCGGCCTTGTACAGGATCTCGGCATAGGCTTCAGCGCCCAGCACTTCCTCGATGCCCATGTGGTTATTCACGAAGAAATGACGTGGCACGTAGAGCATTGGCAGGGCGTCGGAGGTCCAGACACCGGTTTCGCTGTCGACTTCGATTGGCAATTGCGGGGCGATCTTGGCCATGGAAACTTAACTCCAGAAAATTCGGTTTGTTGCCCCCGGCACGGACGGCCGGGGGAAAGGATTCAGAAGTGCGGTGGCTTATTCGCCCCAGACATCTTTCAAGACATTGACCCAGTTCTCGCCCATGATCTTGCGCACCACGCGCTCGGAGTGGCCGCGCTTGAGCAGGGTTTCGGTCAGGTTCGGAAACTCGCCGACGGTGCGGATGCCCAGCGGGTTGATGATCTTGCCGAAGCTGGTCAGACGGCGGGCGTAGCCCTTGTCGTGGGTCAGGTATTCGAAGAAGTCCTGGCCGTGACCCTGAGTGAAGTCGGTGCCGATGCCGATGGCGTCTTCGCCGACGATATTCATGGTGTATTCGATGGCTTCGGCGTAGTCGTCGATGGTCGAATCGATGCCCTTGGCGAGGAACGGCGCAAACATGGTCACGCCGACAAAACCGCCGTGGTCGGCAATGAACTTCAGCTCTTCATCGGACTTGTTGCGCGGGTGCTCTTTGAGACCCGACGGCAGACAGTGGGAATAGCAGACCGGTTTTTTCGATTCGAGGATGACTTCCTCGGACGTCTTGGAACCGACGTGGGACAGGTCGCACATGACGCCAACGCGGTTCATCTCGGCGACGATTTCGCGACCGAAGCCCGACAGGCCGCCGTCACGCTCGTAGCAACCGGTGCCGACCAGGTTCTGGGTGTTGTAGCACATCTGCACGATGCCGACGCCGAGCTGCTTGAACACCTCGACATAGCCGATCTGGTCTTCAAACGCATGGGCGTTCTGGAAGCCGAAGAGGATGCCGGTCTTGCCCTGCTCCTTGGCGCGACGGATGTCGGCGGTGGTGCGCACCGGCATCACCAGGTCGCTGTTTTCGCGGATCAGCTTCTGGCTGGCGGCAATATTGTTCACGGTCGCCTGAAAGCCTTCCCACACCGACACGGTGCAGTTGGCCGCCGTCAGACCGCCCTTGCGCATGTCTTCGAACAGCTCGCGGTTCCATTTGGCAATGATCAGACCGTCGATAACGATGCTGTCGGCGTGTAATTCGGCTGGGCTCATCAGGCGTCCCCTTATTGGCGATTCATGCGCCGAATCGTCTGCCGGCGCTTTGGGGCCAGCATATGCCTCGGTGCCGGGGCGACCGGGTGCAAAAACGACAGGGGAATTGCCGAAAGCGTCAATCCGCGACAAAGGGTCGCCAGGCGACCCGACCGGCCACCTGTTCAAGCCCGCCAGCTTGAGCCAGAATCTTGCGCATCTTGGATACACCACTGGATTAGAGCGGCGACATCAATGAAATCGATCTTCCTGGCTTTGGCACTGATTGCGACCGGCGTACACGCCGCCGAAGAATCCGACAACAACCCGTGCGACGCGGTGGAAAACGACGTCCAGACCCTGGAATGCTCGACCTACAGCCGCACCACCGCCGAAGACCTGCTCAAGGACAACTACGCCAGCCTCAACGAGCGCATGCAGGCCACCTACGGCAAAAACGCGACGCAACTGGCCGACATCACCGCCAAACTCAAGACCGCCCAGCAGCAGTGGCTGAAGACCCGGGACGCCGATTGCGCAGTAGAAGCGTTCCCGGCCACCGAAGGCAGCAAGGCGTTCAAGATTGCGCAAAATGACTGCGTGGCGCGGATGAGCGACGAACGGTCGGAGTTTTTGGAGTCGATTGGGCAGGAGTGATCCTGGAAGTTCGGCAACATGCCGACAAACGTTGTTGATTGGCCGGCTGGGAAATATAAGTAAAGATCCGCAAATCTTATAAAAGACTTATATTTCCAGCGCCATGAATCAATCTGCCGACATCCAAATCATCAACGATGCCGGGGGCAACCCCGCCTTCGTAGTCATTCCCTACGCTCAATACGTCGCGCAGAAAATGCAGCCCGATCTGATCCCGAATGAGGTGGTCAGTCGAATGGTCGACGGGGCGACACCGATCCGTGCCTGGCGCGAACACCTCAACCTGACTCAGGAAGAAGTCGCAAAGCGTATGGGCATTTCGCAACCGGCACTTGCTCAGCAGGAGACGGTTGCCAAGCCACGAAAAGCAACTCGCGAGAAGATTGCGGCGGCCTTTGGGATCTCCTCCGAGCAGCTTGAGCTATAGCCGGTTACGGCGTGTTTGCCTGCCGCAAAGGCCAGGCATTCACACCGCCACCCAGCGCCAGTTTCAGTCGTGAAAAGGCGAACGAGGTTTCGCATGATCGAGGATCAGACGTGGCGCCTCATACTCATAACCCAAGGCAGTGATATCGCTCACACCTCGAGCTGACTGAACGAACGGTTCGAGCACATCATCGTAGTTATGTCCTTTCGGACCATTGACCAGCGGCGCGTAATGCGGAGCCCAACGTTCGTTGCTCTGGAGCATCAGCGACTGCCAGTCTGCCCACACCTTGTCGACAAAGCAGTGATGCAGAAAGAACACCGGATCATCTGGAGAGGTCATCGGCAGCATATTGCCGCCCACCCAGAGGTGAACGCGATTATGCAGTTGTGAACCTGCAGTCGTTACCTGCGGATCGCCACGCTGTGTAATCCAGCCCTCCAGACGATTTCGGAAACCGCGCACACTCGGGCCGGAATCATAAGGCGGTGTGTCGTAAAGACTTTCACGCAACGCCATTTGCAGATCTTCCGGCGTCGGCAATGAATTCACGACGAGCCCGAACTGGCGCTTCAAACCAGGCCCAGGCAAATCGTCATCCGGATAGGAGGGAACCGGCCATTGACCGTGTTTATAGGCAAACCGACCGGTTGCTACACGCCAGTCATCGCCTTCAACACCATTGCCGCCCATAAAATCCTCAGCCCACACTGGAGAGTTGTGCGGATCGGCTGCATCTTCGGTCCAGTTCCAGTACGGGATCGTGATGGAGGGGTTAATCGCCTGAAGGTCATTTTCGAACTTCAGCAAAAACGCGCGGTGCCAAGGCAGGAACGAAGGCCCACGGTGGGCACCATTGCGGTAGTTCGGATCGTTTGGTTCATGTGGCAGCACGGTGGGCTTCATGACCTGGTGATGCAGATGCACATACTCGTCGTATTGGCCTGACTGTTTGAGCTGGAGGCAGGCCGCGACGAAGTTGTTTTTTTCATTTTGGGTCAGTGAGCGAATGTTCTTGCGCAGCTTCATGTCTTCAGTCCCTTGAGTGAGGTTACAAATGGACGGGGACAACAATAATCCGGGTCCTTGGCAACCAAGCTATGCGCCAGCCAGATCGGCGTCTACTGTCAGAAATTACAGGTCGCCAGCGGCATCCGACCAGCGGCATCGAAGCGCCGGAGCGCCGGAGCGCCGACGCGGAGTGACTTGACTGTCCGACTGCGTCAACATGACCGCCTCCAATTCGCTCATAAGGTCACTCGCCCATGAACATCTGCGGCATTGAAATCAAAGGCAGCGAAGCGATCATCGCCGTGGCCTCCCTCGACGGTTCGGCCCTAAGCCATGTTGCACTGAACACCAAGAAAATCGCCCTCGAAGACGATGACGAGGCGGCCAACGTCAAACGCTTCGCAGCGCAGGTGGCGTCGTTTGTGCGCGAGCAGTCAATTGACCGGATTGCGATCAAGAAGCGCAGCAAGAAGGGTGAGTTTGCCGGTGGGCCGACGACGTTCAAGATCGAGGGCGTGTTTCAGTTGCTGGAGGGGTGTGAGGTGACGTTGTTGTCGCCGCAGACGATCAATGCGCAGGCCAAAAAGCACAATTTCGAACTGCCGGGGACGCTGAACAAGTATCAGCATGAGGCGTATAAAGCGGCGTGTTCGGCGCTGGTGAAGAAGTAACGCGATCAAACTGTAGGAGTGAGCCTGCTCGCGATAGCGGTGTATCAGTCAACAAAGATGTTGCATGTGATGCCGCTATCGCGAGCAGGCTCACTCCTACAAGGATTCTGTGTGTTTCAGGCTTGAGCGGTACGGCGATCTTCGCGGGGGCAGCGGGCGAAGCGTGCGCGGTAGCTGCGGGTGAAATACGACGGCGATTCAAAACCGCAGGCGATGCTCACTTCCAGCACACTCATATCCGTCTGGCGCAATAACTGCCGCGCCTTTTCCAGGCGCAGACGCAGATAGAAATTGCTCGGTGTATCGTTCAGGTGCAACCGAAACAGGCGCTCCAGCTGTCGCCGCGTCACCTTGATCGATTCCGCCAGCTGCAGCGTGGTCAGCGGTGGTTCGCTGTGCTGTTCCATCTCGCCGATCACCTGCACCAGCTTCTTGTTACTGATGCCGTAACGCGTGGCGACTTCCATGCGTTGGTGGTCTTTGCGCGGGCGAATCCGCCCCAGCACAAACTGCTCGCTGACCTGAATCGCCAGTTGCGGGCCATGGGCCTGGGCGATCAGATCGAGCATTAAATCGATGGACGCGGTGCCGCCCGCCGAGGTGATGCGCCGACGGTCGATCTCGAACAGCTCCTGGGTCACGCTGAGCTGTGGATAAGATTCCTTGAACGCATCGATCGCTTCCCAGTGCAGGGTCAGGCGATGGCCGTCGAGCAGGCCCGCTTCAGCGAGAACGAAGCTGCCGGTGTCGATGGCACCGAGGGTCACGCCTTCGTTGTCCAGCCGTCGTAGCCAGTGCTCAAGGGTTGGCGTGGCGAACTTCAGCGGCTCGAACCCCGCCACCACCAGCAGCGTCGCACCTTTCTTCAGCGGCTCCAGCGCCGCATCGGCGTTGACCGACATGCCATTGCTCGCCAACACCGCCCCGCCATCGGCACTGAGCACGTGCCAGCGATACAGCTCGCCACGAAAGCGGTTGGCCACCCGCAGCGGTTCGATTGCAGAGATAAAGCCGATGGCGGAGAACCCCGGCATCAGCAGAAAGTAGAAATCCTGGGACATGTGCGCACTCGATTCGCGGGTAACGAGAGGGAGGGGAGCGTGGATCGTTGATACGCCGATTGTCGTCAGCGTTCAAGCGCACAGGTCGCTACAGTGCAAGAGCCAGTCGCCGCAGTGCGCTTTCAAGGGCGTGCAGCTGCGTAACTTGGCATCACCGGCGCGACAGACACCGGAACTCACAATAACGACCTGCCGAGGAACCCGACATGAAACGACTGATCAGCAGCTGTGTTCTTGCACTCAGCGGTACCGCTTTCTTGAGCGCCAGCGTCATGGCAGCCGAACCCGCGTCGTGCCAGAACGTACGCATGGGCGTGGTCAACTGGACCGACGTGATCGCCACCAGTGCCATGACCCAGGTCCTGCTCGACGGCCTCGGCTACAACACCAAACAAACCAGCGCCTCCCAGCAAATCATCTTCGCCGGGATCCGCGATCAGCGTCTGGACCTGTTCCTCGGCTACTGGAACCCGCTGATGACCCAGACCATCACCCCATTCGTCGACGCCAATCAGGTCAAGGTCCTGCCGGCGCCGAGCCTGAAGGACGCCCGCGCGACCCTCGCCGTGCCGACCTATCTGGCGGACAAGGGTTTGAAGACCTTCGCCGACATCGCCAGATTCGACAAGGAACTGGGCGGCAAGATCTACGGTATCGAGCCAGGCTCGGGCGCCAACACGCAGATCAAGGCGATGATCGCCAAGAACCAGTTTGGCCTCGGCAAGTTCCAGCTGGTCGAGTCCAGCGAAGCCGGGATGCTCGCCGCCGTCGACCGTGCCGTGCGTCGCAAGGAGGCTGTGGTGTTCTTCGGCTGGGCGCCGCACCCGATGAACGTCAACGTGAAAATGACCTACCTCACCGGCAGCGACGACGCCCTCGGCCCGAACGAAGGGATGGCCACGGTGTGGACCGTCACCGCGCCGAAATACGCCGACCAGTGCCCGAATGTCGGCCGCCTGCTGAGCAACCTGACGTTCACCGCCGAAGACGAGAGCCGCATGATGCAACCGCTGCTCGATCACAAGGACGCCTTCGAATCGGCCAGGCAGTGGCTCAAGGATCACCCCGAAGACAAGCAGCGCTGGCTGGAGGGTGTGACCACCTTCGATGGCAAACCGGCCGCTGCAAACCTGCAACTGACCACCAAGTAACTCACCCCGAATCAACACCTCGCAGCCCCGAAAAGGGCTGCGAACAGACCCATCACGCCTGAAGGAAACCGCACCATGAACCACGACGTCATCATCACCTGCGCACTCACCGGTGCTGGCGACACGACCGCCAAGAGTCCCCACGTGCCGGTCACGCCGAAACAGATCGCTGCGGCGGCCGTTGAAGCGGCCAAGGCCGGCGCCACTGTTGTGCACTGCCATGTGCGCGACCCGCAGACCGGCAAGTTCAGCCGCGACGTGGCGCTGTACCGCGAAGTGATGGAGCGCATCCGCGAGGCCGACGTCGACATCATCGTCAACCTCACCGCCGGCATGGGCGGCGACCTGGAGATTGGTGCTGGCGAAAACCCGATGGAGTTTGGCCCCAACACCGATCTGGTCGGCCCGCTGACCCGTCTGGCGCACGTCGAAGCACTGTTGCCGGAAATCTGCACCCTCGATTGCGGCACCCTGAACTTCGGCGACGGCGACACCATTTACGTCTCCACGCCGGCGCAACTGCGTGCCGGTGCCAAGCGCATCACCGAGTTGGGCGTGAAGGCCGAGCTGGAAATTTTCGACACCGGTCATCTGTGGTTCGCCAAGCAGATGATCAAGGAAGGTCTGCTCGACAACCCGCTGTTCCAGCTGTGCCTGGGCATCCCGTGGGGCGCACCGGCCGACACCACCACCATGAAAGCCATGGTCGACAACCTGCCCGCTGACGCGGTGTGGGCCGGGTTTGGCATTGGCCGCATGCAGATGCCGATGGCCGCGCAAGCGGTGCTGCTGGGCGGCAACGTGCGGGTCGGGCTCGAGGACAACCTGTGGCTGGACAAAGGCGTGCTGGCAACCAACGGCCAACTGGTCGAACGCGCCACCGAGATCCTCAGCCGACTCGGCGCCCGGGTGCTGACCCCGGCGGAAGGTCGCAAGAAAATGGGCCTGACCCAGCGCGGTTAACCCAACCACCCATTTCCCTCTGTGAAATGAATTTTGTGGTGAGGGGATTTATCCCCGATGGGTGGCGAAGCCGCCCCAAAACCTGACAACCCGGGGCATCAGATAGACCGAGAGCGCTGGTTTTACGACTGCTTCGCAGCCGATCGGGGATGAATCCCCTCGCCACAAGAACAGAGTTTCCACAGGGATCACCGACATTTTCAGGACGTGGCCTATGAGCTTTATCACCGACATCAAAACCTTCGCCGCCCTCGGCAGCGGTGTCATCGGCAGCGGCTGGGTCGCTCGCGCCCTCGCCCACGGCCTCGACGTGGTGGCCTGGGACCCGGCGCCTGGCGCTGAAGCCGCGCTGCGCAAACGCGTGGCCAATGCCTGGGCCGCGCTGGAGAAAAACGGTCTGGCGCCCGGTGCGTCGCAGGATCGCCTGCGCTTTGTCGCAACCATCGAAGAATGCGTGCGCGATGCCGACTTCATCCAGGAAAGCGCCCCGGAACGCCTTGAGCTGAAACTGGAGCTGCACAGCAAAATCAGCGCGGCGGCCAAACCCAACGCGCTGATCGGCTCAAGTACTTCGGGCCTGTTGCCGAGCGAGTTCTACGAGAGCTCGACCCACCCGGAACGCTGCGTGGTCGGCCACCCCTTCAACCCGGTCTACCTGTTGCCGCTGGTGGAAGTGGTCGGCGGCAAGAACACCGCGCCGGAGGCCGTGCAAGCGGCCATGAACGTCTACGAATCCCTCGGCATGCGTCCGTTGCATGTGCGCAAGGAAGTACCGGGATTCATCGCCGACCGCTTGCTCGAAGCGCTGTGGCGCGAGGCTCTGCACCTGGTGAATGACGGCGTGGCGACCACCGGCGAAATCGACGACGCGATCCGTTTCGGCGCTGGTCTGCGCTGGTCGTTCATGGGCACATTCCTGACCTACACGCTGGCCGGTGGTGACGCGGGGATGCGTCACTTCATGTCGCAGTTCGGTCCGGCGCTGCAGTTGCCGTGGACCTATCTGCCGGCACCGGAACTGACTGACAAGTTGATTGATGACGTGGTCGACGGCACCAGCGACCAGCTCGGACGCCACAGCATTTCGGCGCTGGAGCGCTATCGTGATGATTGCTTGCTGGCGGTGCTGGAGGCGGTGAAAACCACCAAGGAAAAGCACGGGATGAGTTTCAGCGAGTAATCCTTGCTCAGCAGTTCCGGCCCCTTCGCGAGCAGGCTCGCTCCCACAGGTGATCGCACTCCAATGTGGGAGCGGGCCTGCTCGCGAAAACGGCAGTCCAGACACCATCAATGTTGGAACAAACACCATGCCCAGCCTCACCACCTACCAAACCACAATCATCCCCGACTGGGTCGACTACAACGGCCACTTGCGCGACGCCTTCTACCTGCTGATTTTCAGCTACGCCACCGATGCCCTGATGGATCGTCTCGGCATGGACAGTAACAACCGCGAAGCCAGCGGCCATTCGCTGTTCACCCTCGAACTGCACCTCAATTACCTGCACGAAGTGAAGCTCGACGCCGAGGTCGAGGTGCGCACGCAGATCATCGGCCACGACAGCAAACGCCTGCACCTTTATCACAGCCTGCACCTGACCGGCGACGACAAGGAACTGGCCGGCAACGAACAGATGTTGCTGCACGTCGACCTCGCCGGCCCGCGTTCGGCGCCGTTCACCCCAGACACCCTGCGCCGCCTGCAAGCCATCGTCGCCGAGCAGAACGACCTGCCCGCCCCGGCTTACCTCGGCCGCGTCATTGCCCTGCCACCCGCCCGGTAACCCCGCCCAACCAAGGAGCCGCCATGAACACCGCTGCCGCTGTAGCCGATTTCCGTACTTATCCGTTGATCAGCGCGCTGAGCGGCGTGCAGAGTCTGGCGGATCGCGTTGCGATTGCCTGGGCCGATGGCCGCATCAGCCCGTTTCACCATGTCTGGCTGCGAGATAACTGCCCGTGCGAGCAGTGCGTCTACACCGTCACCCGCGAGCAGGTGTTCGAGATCGTCGACGCTGCTGCAGACCTCAAGCCTGCCGCCGCCCATATCGACCACGACGGCTGCCTGCGCATCGACTGGCAGGACGGCCACCGCAGCCGCTTCGACCCCGGCTGGTTGCGTGCCCACGCCTACGACGATGCCTCCCGGGCCGAGCGACTGGCCACCAAGCCCAAGGCTTACCTGTGGCGCAGTGATCTGCAGTTGCCGGTGTTCGACTACGCTGCACTGATGAATGACAACGCCGCCCTGTTGCAATGGCTCATCGCGGTGCGCGACATCGGCCTGACCCAGGTGCGCGGCGTGCCCACCGAACCGGGCTCGCTGAAGCTGATCGCGCAGCGTATTTCGTTCATCCGCGAGAGCAATTTCGGCGTGCTGTTCAACGTGCAGTCCAAGGCCGACGCCGACAGTAACGCCTACACCGCTTTCAACCTGCCGTTGCACACCGATTTGCCGACCCGCGAGCTGCAACCGGGGCTGCAGTTTCTGCATTGCCTGGTGAATGACGCCGAAGGTGGCGAGAGTATTTTTGTCGATGGTTTTGCGATTGCCGACGCGTTGCGTCAGGAAGCGCCGGAGCTGTTTCAGGCGCTGTGCGAAATCCCCGTGGAGTTCCGCAACAAGGATCGCCACAGCGACTATCGCTGCCTGGCACCGATCATTGCGCTGGACGCGTTGGGTCGGATTGCAGAGATTCGCATGGCGAACTTTCTGCGCGGGGCATTCGATACGTCGGTGGAGCAGATGCCACTGCTGTATCGCGCCTATCGACGCTTGATCGCGATGACCCGCGAGCCACGGTTTCGGCTGATACAGCGGCTTGATCCGGGTGAGCTGTGGTGCTTCGATAACCGCCGCACATTGCATGCGCGCAATGCGTTTGATCCGGCGACCGGGGCGCGGCATTTCCAGGGGTGCTACATCGATCGGGACGAGTTGTTGTCGCGGATATTGGTATTGCAACGCTAGACCGCGTCATCGTTCATCGCGAGCAGGCTCGCTCCCACATTTGAAATGCATTCCCCCTGTAGGAGTGAGCCTGCTCGCGATGGCGTCAGATCAATCAACACCCTCCTCTCTGATTCACAGGCAAAAAAAGCCCCGATACAAGCCGTGACAGGATCGGGGCAGAGGGTACTGTTGAGGAGCTGCCAGTCGAGGGTGACCAAACCGTCGTGTAGCGAGCTGAGTCCAGTGTGCCCACTCCCCTTGGCGGCGAGTTAGCCGAAAACGACCTGTTCATAGCCGTCCCGGCCACTGCGACAATTCACCCTTGCCGTCCCCCCGCATGCCTACCAGAATCGAGCCACGACCTCCGTTGACGAAGAAGGATTCGCGCCATGATGTACGCCGATTTGATAGATCAGGAAGACCTGTTGGGCCAGCTCAAGGCATTGGATATTCAGGTGCCAAGCGGCTCGACCGCCGAACAGGCTTGCGAGCATGCCGTGCGCGGCCTGAATAATGTTCGCGCTTTTGAACTGCGCAAAATGGTCAAGGACATGTACACCAGCGGCGCCAGCATTCAGCCTGCGGTGCGTCAGGCGATCGACAAGCAGTTGTTGCCGGCGTTGGCGGATTTCCAGCAAAGCCATAGCGCCTGATAAATCCATTCGCGAGCAGGCTCGCTCCCACAGTGATCCGGGTGAACACAACACTTGTGTCCGACGCAGATCCTGTGGGAGCGAGCCTGTCTCCGGGCGGCGTTCCGACGAAGAACGATGACTCGGTTCAGAGCCTTACGCTGGCAAACGTGGATTCATTACGCGCCTGACTCAACGCCGACATCGGCCCCGACAGCGGCGACATCACGATCGCCTGTGGCAGCGGCAGCATCGCCACTTGCTGCGTGGTGTTGGAACCTACGCGCTCGTCACGCGGCGGAATGCCGAAGTATTCGCGGTAGCACTTGGAGAAGTGCGGCGTCGAGACGAAACCACACACCGAGGCCACTTCGATGATCGACATCGGCGTCTGCTTGAGCAGTTGCCGGGCGCGGATCAGGCGCAGCTTCAAGTAATAGCGCGACGGCGAGCAGTGCAGGTACTTCTGGAACAGCCGCTCCAGCTGTCGACGCGACACGGCGACGTACACCGCCAGTTCGTCGAGGTCGATCGGCTCTTCGAGGTTGGCTTCCATCAGCGCGACGATTTCCTGCAGCTTCGGCTGGTTGGTGCCAAGCATGTGCTTGAGCGGCACACGCTGGTGATCCTGCTCGTTGCGGATGCGTTCGTAGACAAACATTTCCGAGATCGCGGCGGACAGTTCACGGCCGTGATCGCGGCTGATCAGGTGCAACATCATGTCCAGTGGCGCGGTGCCGCCGGAGCTGGTGAAGCGGTTACGGTCGAGGGTGAACAGACGGGTGCTCATCGCTACGCGTGGGAAAGCTTCCTGCATCGCCGCCAGACATTCCCAATGCACGCTGCAATCGAAACCGTCGAGCAGGCCGGCGCAGGCCAGCGCCCAACTGCCGGTACACACCGCGCCAAGACGCTTGGACTGACGCGCCTGGCTTTGCAGCCATGAAACGTGTTCCCGGGTCACGGTGCGTTGAATACCAATGCCGCCGCAGACGATCACGGTGTCCAGGGGCGGGGCTTTGTGCATGGAAGCGTCGGGGGTGATTTGCAGACCGTCACTGGCCCACACCTGGCCGCCATCGACGGTGAGGGTGCTCCAACGATACAGCTCACGACCGGACAATTGGTTGGCCATGCGTAGAGGCTCTACTGCGGAGGCCAGAGAAATAAGCGTGAAATTGTCCAGCAGCAGAAAGCCGATGGATTGAGGCGCACGGTTCTGGGGTTGGGCCCCGGAGTTGAACGACGTCATCGCGGTATCTCCTCACACAAAGCGGGTGATGGCCTCAGGCGGAGGCTCTTGTTATTGCCGCGTTCTCGCGTGGGAGACGGGCTTTGTTATGACAGAGCAATTGCCATGCCTAAAATTGAATGGCCGTTCAATAACTCCTGAAAACGACGTCGCGACGTGTCTATACGAGCCGTCCGACAAAAGGCCGTTCGAAGTGCCATCAGCGGCGGCAAAAGCGCTGCCCCGTTGCCTGTGAGCAGATCGGTAGCACTTGTGGGAACGGGCTTGCGCGCAATTGTTTCAGAGTGTCACCGCAGGCACAGGTGACGGACGGTAGGAGGTGCGAATGGCGCACTGCGGGTGGGAAAGACTCTTATCTGATTGCGACGCGCCAAAAGGTGGCGTGTGGAATTATGCGTGTTCACTTAGCGAGCAGTTTTGACTGGTCTGGCCCCTTCGCGAGCAGGCTCGCTTGTATGGTAGGACTTGAAGGGAGGAGGAGGGACAAGGCTCGATTCTGACTGTTAGCGCAGTACAGACCGTGGGAGATTTCACCCCTCCTCCTTTCACCCAAGCGCCGATAAAGAATGCATCTGGCCTAGACCGACGATAGGAACAAGCCTGCGCCTCTGGGTGAACCCTTCAAGCGTTCAAACCTTAGCCCGGAGGATTTCTCATGGCAATGCCCGTCGTTACCACTCAGTCGATTATCGGGGTTGATGTCGCCAAGGACGAACTGGTGATTTATCACGCCGAATCAGATCAGCTCGAGACAATCTCCAATACCAAAGCGGCGATCAAGAAATGGCTCAAAACCGCTGCCAAGCCAGTGGCAATCGCCATCGAAGCCACCAATATCTATCACCAGGAATTTGCTGATCTGGCGTATGCCGATGGTTGCGTGATCTATATGGTTGGCGGTTATGAGCTCAGCCATTACCGCAAAGGCGTGAACGTTCGCGCCAAAACTGATGCGCTGGATGCCCGATTACTGGCCCGTTATCTGACAAACGAAGGGGACCACTTACGCCCTTGGACACCGCCGTCGCCCTTGTATTGCCGGCTCATCAGTCTTTTCCGGCGCCGTGCGGCTCTGGTCCAGGCTCGTGTCAGCCTCAAGCAGAGCTGGGAGAATGAGCCATTGCTCAAAACCGCTTTCAAAAATCAGATAAACGCCATGCAAAGACTGGAAATCCTGCTGGAGAAAACGATCCTGGCGCAGATAGACGAAGCCGGTTTAGGCGCTCAGCTCAAGCGTTGCATGAAGGTAGAAGGCATCGGTACGTTGACCGGCGCCCGCTTGCTCGCATCCTTTCAGCGTGGGGACTTCAGGAATGCCGACGCTTTCATCGCCTTTCTAGGCCTGGATCTGCGCATATCGGACTCAGGCAAAAAGAAAGGCCGTCGCTGCCTGACCAAACGAGGCGACTCAGAGGCACGTCGATTGCTGCACAACGCTGCAATGGCGGCGAGCCGGACCTCGGCGTGGAAAGGGTTTTATGAGGCTTTAAGAGAGCGCGGATTGAGCACTACCCAAGCACTGGTCGCACTAGCCCGCAAGCTTGCCCGGGTGGTATTTGCTCTGTTGAAAAACCAGAGCGAATACTCACCTAAAGCCGTTTAGGGGCTAGGCATGAACCATAGAATCTCCCACATTTGAAATACAGGCTCCTGTGGGAGCGAGCCTGCTCGCGAAGAACTCAACTCGGTATTGCTGACTCAACACTCAACCGCACTGACCGCCAAACCACCGCGCGATGTCTCTTTATATTTGTCATGCATATCCGCGCCGGTATCACGCATGGTGCGGATCACCCGGTCCAGCGAGATGAAGTGCTGACCATCACCACGCAACGCCATCTGCGCGGCATTGATCGCCTTCACAGCGGCAATCGCGTTGCGCTCAATGCATGGCACCTGCACCAGGCCGCCGACCGGATCGCAAGTCAGACCCAGGTTATGTTCCAGGCCGATTTCCGCCGCGTTGCACAGTTGCTCCGGCGTCGCGCCGAGAATCTCCGCCAACCCTGCGGCCGCCATCGCGCAGGCCGAACCGACCTCGCCCTGGCAACCGACTTCGGCACCGGAGATCGAGGCGTTCTTCTTGCACAGAATGCCTACCGCTGCCGCGCCCAGAAAGTAGTCGACCACGTTGGCGTCGGTGACCGCTTCGCTGAACTTCATAAAGTAGTGCAACACCGCCGGGATGATCCCTGCCGCACCGTTGGTCGGTGCCGTGACCATGCGCCCGCCCGCCGCGTTCTCTTCATTCACCGCGAGGGCAAACAGGTTGACCCACTCCATCGCACTGAGGGTCGAGCCGATCACGTTGGGTTTGTTCAATTCTTGCAGGCTGCGATGCAACTTGGCCGCACGCCGGCGCACGTTCAAGCCGCCAGGGAGGATGCCTTCGTGCTTGAGGCCTTGCTCGACGCAATCCTGCATCGCTCGCCACAGCGTCATCAGCCCGGCGCGGATTTCCTCTTCGCTGCGCCAGACCTTTTCATTGGCCATCATCAGTTCGGCGACGCGCAGGTTGTTCTGTTTGCACAGCTCCAGCAGCTCCACCGCACTGGAGAAGTCATAAGGCAATTCGGTGCGATCCAGATCGACCACGCCGCTGGACGCCTGCGCCTGATCCACCACAAAACCGCCACCGACCGAATAGTAGGTGTCGCGATGAATTTCCCCATGATCGCCCTCGGCAACCAAGGTCATCGCGTTGGGGTGGAATGGCAGGTTCTCGTCGATCAGGCGCATGTCACGCGCCCAGACAAACGGCACCGACAAACGGCCATCCAATAGCAGGGTGTGGGTTTCACGCAGCGCCTGAATCCGCGGGCCGATCTGCGACGGGTCGATTGCGTCCGGCCACTCGCCCATCAGGCCCATGATCACCGCGTTGTCGCTGCCGTGACCGATGCCGGTGGCCGACAGCGATCCGAACAATTGCACTTCTATACGACGCACCTGTTCGAGCAGGTGCCTGTCGCGCAGCGATTCGACAAACAGGGCGGCGGCGCGCATCGGGCCGACGGTGTGGGAACTGGACGGGCCAATGCCGATTTTGAACAGGTCGAAAACGCTGATAGCCATTGCTGCAGAGCTCCTGAGGATGCCGTTCCCGGGCTTTAAGCGCCCGCTGGCGGAGCTGCTACGCTCAAGCTGCGATCCGCCGGAATGCCCGCATCATCAGGCTTTTGTCAGGTCGCCCGGCGTCTGACACCGACGCACTCATGCCCACCAGCGCCGCGCCGTTTTCACCCCGGTTTTTCGCCGTTTTTATGCAGCTCAGAGGGCCGACCGGGGCAGAAAAAAGCTGTAAACGACGTCACTGACACTAGATACGACCATCCCTGTACTGGATACGACGCACCCTGTAGGCGTCAGATTTTCACTGGTACATGATCGTTATGACTCGATTGCAAGGCGCCGTGGTAGAGCTGTCTCCAGAACGCCATCCAACCGCAACCTATAAGTGCGGTGGTCCAGTCGGAACACTGCCAAAAAAAACATCCAGGAGTCCATCCATGAAAGGTTCCCCGTCGTTGTTGTTGGCCGCCATGCTGAGTCTGCCGTTACTGGCTCAAGCTGCAGAACCCGCTCAGTGCAGTACCGTGAACTTCTCCGATGTCGGCTGGACCGACATCACCGCGACCACCGCCACCACTTCCGTGGTGCTCGACGCCCTCGGCTACAAGACCAAGACCACCATGATTTCCGTGCCCGTGACCTACAAGTCGCTGGCCGACGGCAAGAACATGGACGTGTTCCTCGGTAACTGGATGCCGACCATGGAAAACGACATCAAGGCTTACCGCGATGCCGGCACCGTCGAAGTGGTGCGCACCAACCTCAAGGGTGCCAAGTACACCCTCGCCGTACCACAAGCCCTGTACGACAAGGGTCTGCATGACTTCGCCGACATCGCCAAATTCAAGAAAGAACTCGACGGCAAGATTTACGGCATCGAGCCTGGCAACGACGGCAACCGCCTGATCCAGAGCATGATCGACAAGGATGCCTTCGGTTTGAAAGCCGCCGGCTTCAAAGTCGTCGAATCGTCCGAGGCCGGCATGCTCTCGCAGGTCGACCGCGCGCAGAAACGCGACACCGCCGTGGTCTTCCTCGGCTGGGCGCCGCACCCGATGAACAAGCGCTTCAAGATTCAATACCTGACCGGCGGCGATGACTTCTTCGGCCCCGATTTCGGTGCTGCGACCGTGGCGACCAACACCCGCAAGGGCTACGTCACCGAATGCAGCAACGTCGGTCAGTTGCTGAAGAACCTGGAGTTCACCGTCGACATGGAAAGCACCCTGATGGGCAACATCCTGGACGACAAGATGAAGCCTGAAGCGGCTGCCAAGGCCTGGCTGAAAAAGAATCCACAGGTGCTTGATACCTGGCTCGCTGGCGTGACCACCATTGACGGTAAACCAGGCCTGGAGGCCGTGAAAGCCAAGCTCGCACAGTAATTGCCTTACGCCGGGCGAGTTCGCTCGCCCGGGCTGTTTATTCCTTGCATGCGGACGTTCACTACCATGCTGATTGATCAGAAAATCCCTTTAGGCCAGTACATCGCGGGCTTCGTTGAATGGTTGACGCAACACGGCGCCAGCACCTTCGACGCGATCGCCGTGACACTGGAAACGATGATCCACGGCGTGACGTTTGCGCTAACCTGGTTCAACCCGCTGGTGCTGATCGGCCTCATCGCCCTGCTGGCCCACTTCATTCAACGCAAATGGGGGCTGACGGTGTTCGTCATCGCCTCGTTCCTGCTGATCCTCAACCTGGGGTACTGGCAGGAGACCATGGAAACCCTCGCCCAGGTCATGTTCGCGACCCTGGTCTGCGTGGTCATCGGCGTGCCGTTGGGCATCGTCGCCGCGCACAAGCCGATGTTCTACACTGTAATGCGTCCGGTACTCGATCTGATGCAGACCGTACCGACCTTCGTTTACCTCATTCCTACCCTGACCCTCTTCGGGCTGGGTGTGGTGCCAGGCCTGATCTCCACGGTGGTGTTCGCCATCGCTGCGCCGATCCGCCTGACCTACCTGGGCATCCGCGATGTCCCGCAAGAACTGATGGACGCCGGCAAGGCCTTCGGCTGCTCGCGTCGCCAATTGCTCTCACGGATCGAACTGCCTCACGCCATGCCGAGCATCGCTGCCGGCATCACCCAGTGCATCATGCTGTCGCTGTCGATGGTGGTGATCGCGGCACTGGTGGGCGCCGACGGACTCGGCAAACCGGTGGTCAACGCACTGAACACTGCTGATATCGCCCTTGGCTTCGAAGCGGGCCTGGCGATCGTACTGCTGGCGATCATGCTCGACCGTATCTGCAAACAACCCGACGCCAAAGCAGGGGGTGACGCATGAGCATAATTCGCTTCGAAGACGTTGACGTAATCTTCTCCAAGGATCCACGCGAGGCGCTAAAGCTGCTGGATCAGGGCATGACCCGTAACGAGATCCTGAAAAAGACCGGGCAGATCGTCGGCGTGGAAAAAGCCACCCTGGACATCAACAAGGGCGAGATCTGCGTGCTGATGGGCCTCTCCGGTTCCGGCAAATCGAGCCTGCTGCGCTGCATCAACGGCCTCAACACCGTGAGTCGCGGCAAGCTGTTCGTCGAGCATGAAGGCAAGCAGATCGACATCGCCTCTTGCACCCCGGCCGAACTGAAGATGATGCGCACCAAACGCATCGCCATGGTGTTCCAGAAATTCGCCCTGATGCCGTGGCTGACAGTGCGCGAGAACATCAGTTTCGGTCTGGAAATGCAGGGCCGACCGGAAAAGGAACGCCGCAAGCTGGTCGACGACAAGCTCGAACTGGTAGGCCTGACCCAATGGCGCAACAAGAAGCCCGATGAACTCTCCGGCGGTATGCAACAGCGTGTGGGCCTGGCCCGGGCGCTGGCCATGGACGCCGACATTCTGCTGATGGACGAACCGTTCTCGGCACTCGACCCGCTGATCCGTCAGGGCCTGCAGGATGAACTGCTGGAGCTGCAACGCAAGCTGAGCAAGACCATCGTGTTTGTGAGTCACGACCTCGACGAGGCGCTCAAATTGGGTAGCCGCATCGCGATCATGAAGGACGGCCGGATCATCCAGTACAGCGTGCCGGAAGAGATCGTGCTGAACCCGGCGGACGACTATGTGCGCACCTTCGTCGCCCACACCAACCCGCTCAACGTGCTCTGCGGCCGCAGCCTGATGCGCACGCTGGACAACTGCAAACGCATCAACGGCTCGGTGTGTCTGGATCCGGGTGGTGACTCGTGGCTGGACCTGGCCGAAGGCAACACCATCAAGGGTGCACGGCAGAACGGTTCGGTGCTGAACCTGCAGAACTGGGCACCGGGACAAGCGGTGGAAGGACTGGAGCGCAAGCCAACACTGGTGGACTCGAACATCGGCATGCGTGACGCACTGCAGATTCGCTACCAGACCGGCAACAAACTGGTGCTGCACGACAACAACCATGTGGTGGGGATTCTTGGCGACAGCGAGCTGTATCACGCGTTGCTGGGCAAGAACCTGGGGTAAGAACCTCAGACACAAAAACGCCGCGAGAGGATCGCGGCGTTTTTGTTAGTGCAGATATTCAGCTGTGAATACAGGATCTGTGGCGAGGGGATTTATCCCCGATGGGCCGCGAAGTGGCCCCAAGTCGTCAAACGCGGTAATCCAGGAAAACCGCGTTTGACGGTTGCAGGACTGCTTCGCAGCCCATCGGGGATAAATCCCCTCGCCACAATGGTTCTGCGGTGCGGCTGATTGCACTGCAGAACTTCAAGTCTTAGCTGTACACCCGGCCAAGGAGCTGCCGATGGCTTTCAAACTGATCGAGCACATCCCGCGTGATCTGATCCTGCGTGAAGCCCATCAGGTCGTAGTCCTGGCTGCCGTTGTGCAGATACACCTCGGCGCGGTAGTAACGCTGGCGCGCCTCATCGGACTGGGCCGATTCGGTCGGGGTCGCCAGGTAGCCGTCCAGGCTCACTTCGTAGACGAAAGGGTTGCCCTCTTCCATCTCGACGCGCACGCCCATGCAGCGTTTGGATTTACCCAGCAGCGTTTGCACTTGCAGACCCTGCGCACGCATCTGCGCCGTCGCATCTTCCAGTGCCGGGCTGACTTGCTTGTCCATGAAACGCTGCACCACCGATTGGCTCGGTTGCAGATCCAGCTGAGTCAGGCGCTCGCTGAAGCCACGACGACCGCGTTCAGCCAGTTGCGCCTGCTCCTGTTCGATCTGCACGTCCTGGCGCATCGCCTTGTGCAGGCCGAACATGAAGAACACCAACACCACCGAGAACGGCAGACCGGCCAGCACCACCATGGTTTGCATGGCTTCAAAGTTACCGGCGAACAGCAGACCGATGGTCACCAGGGTGATCACCACCGACCAGAATATTCGCAGCCAGTGCGGGGCATCTTCGTCAACGTTGCCGCCCTTGCAGGACAGATTCGCCATCATTACCGCGCCAGAGTCGGCCGGGGTCAGGAACAGCACGAAACCAACAAAGATCGACACACCGATAACGACTTTCGACGCCGGATAGTGTTCAAGCAATTGATAGATTGCCATCGACGGCTGTTCCAGCGCCGTCTTGCCGAGTTCCACCGCACCATGGTTCACCACCAGGTCCAGCGCCGAGTTACCGAAGATCGACAGCCAGGCCAGAGTGAAGCCCAGTGGAATCAGCAGCACGCCAGCGACCAGTTCACGCACGGTACGACCACGGGAAATACGCGCGATGAACATGCCTACGAATGGGGCCCAGGAAATCCACCACGCCCAGTAGAACAGAGTCCACAGGCCCATCCAGCGCTCGGACTTGGCGTTGTCGCCTTCGTACACATAAAGGTCGAAGGTTTTCAGCACGATGCCATTGAGGTAGTCGCCGATGTTCTGCACGAAGCCGTTGAGCAGATGCAAAGTCGGGCCAAACAACAGGACGAAAATCAGCAGACCGCTGAACAACACAATGTTCAGGTTAGACAGACGACGAATACCGTTTTCCACGCCGGACACGGCAGCGATGGTCGCCACGGTGCTCATCACGATGATCACGATCAGCAGGTTGGTGTTGCTGTGTTCCATGCCGAACAGGTTTTCCAGGCCCGACGACACTTGCAGCGAGCCGATCCCCAGGTTGGTCACCAGCCCCAGCAGGGTCACGAACATGCCGAAGCCGTCTACCGCGTGACCGGCAGCGCCCTTGACCCAACGCTCGCCGACCAGCGGATACAGCGCCGAGCGCAGTGCCAGCGGCTGGTTATGACGATAGGCAAAGTACGCAACAGCCAAGCCGACCAGTGCGTAGATCGCCCAGCCGTGCAGGCCCCAATGCAGGAATGTCAGTTGCACCGCCTGACGCGCGGCCATGTTGGTGGCCGCTGCGCCTTCCGGCGGATTGAAGTAGTGGTCCAGCGGCTCGGAGGCGCCGAAATACAGCAGCGAAATACCGATACCCGACGAGAACAGCATCCCCGCCCAGGCGCCGTAACTGAAATCCGGGGTGTCATCCTTGCTGCCCAGTTTGAGTTTGCCGTACGAGGAAAACGCCAGACCGACGACAAATACCAGGTAGGCGGCGATCACCACCATGTAGTACCAGCCGAAGCTGCGCGACAACCAGGCCTGAGCGATACCCAACAATCTGCCGGCCTCTTGCGGGGCGATAATCAGAATGGCGGTCAACAACAGAATCAGCGCGGTAGAGGTGTAGAACACCCAACCGTTGACCGTCACCTTCTCGGGCGGGGTCTTTATAAGCGAGGCAGAACTCATGGCACAAATGCTCCAGGCAGTGCGAGAGAAGAACACAAGGCAACACGGAACCCGACCACTCGGTTAGTTGGCAGCCGACCGGCGGGTGATATAAAGACACCCCGAAAAAGCCCGAACCTGCCGAAATGGCGCTGCGAATCGCTTTCGTGGCCGAGGCCCGGACGTTCATCCGAAACCTGGCCCTGAGCGTCTTGCCCATTCAACACGTCCATCGAATCGCGAACCGCGCCATGCCCCACGCAGGTTTCAAGCATTTTCGGATGTCGGTTTATCGCCATTTACACGTAGGAAAAACCTGTAAGCAGCGACGATTTGTCGCAGATCTTATTCTTTGTTGATTGAACGTTCAATCAAAACAAAATAGACTGGCCCTCAATCCAGCAGCCGTTTTTCGTCTGCCGGAAGGCCTAAGGAGATGTGCAAGATGCCCAAGGTCGGTATGCAACCCATCCGCCGCCAACAACTGATCGAAGCCACGTTGCAAGCGGTCGATCAGGTCGGTATGGGGGACGCCAGCATCGCGCTGATCGCCCGTTTGGCCGGTGTCTCGAATGGCATCATCAGTCATTACTTTCAGGACAAGAACGGCCTGATCGCCGCCACGATGCGGTATCTGATGAACGTCCTCAGCGAGAACGTCACCGCGCGCCGTCAGGCGCTGGCAGACAGCAGCCCACGGGCGCATCTGCAGGTGATCATCGAAGGCAACTTCGACGCCAGCCAGGTCAATGGCCCGGCAATGAAAACCTGGCTGGCCTTCTGGGCCACCAGCATGCACCAGCCGTCTTTGCACAGGTTGCAGCGGATCAACGATCACCGTCTGTATTCCAACCTGTGCTGCGAGTTCCGCCGTGTGTTGCCGCTCGAAGATGCGCGCAGCGCAGCGCGTGGACTGGCAGCGTTGATTGACGGCTTGTGGTTGCGCGGCGCGCTGTCGGGAGACGCTTTCGACACCGCGCAGGCGCAACAGATCGCTTACGAATACATGGATTTCCAATTGGCCAAGCAGGTGAGCTAGAGCACACAGAAAACGCTCGGCCCCTGAACCGCCACCGCAGCACCACCGCGGTGGTCAACGCCAACCACTAATGCACTTGCGAGGACACTATGGCCCGTTTCGAACTGCAAAAACTCTACATCGATGGCGCGTACTCCGACGCTGGCAGCGATGCCACTTTCGAAGCCATCAACCCGGCGAACGGTGAAGTCCTCGCCAAAGTGCAACGTGCGACCAAGGAAGACGTCGAGCGTGCCGTCGTCAGCGCTGAAAAGGGCCAGAAAATCTGGGCCGCGATGACCGCCATGGAGCGTTCGCGCATCCTGCGTCGCGCCGTCGACATCCTGCGCGAGCGCAACGATGAACTGGCCGCGCTGGAAACCCTGGACACCGGTAAAGCCTTCTCCGAAACCAAATACGTCGACATCGTTACCGGCGCCGACGTACTGGAATACTACGCAGGCCTGGTGCCAGCGATCGAAGGCGAGCAGATCCCGCTGCGTGACACCGCTTTCGTCTACACCCGTCGCGAGCCGCTGGGCGTGGTTGCCGGTATCGGCGCGTGGAACTACCCGATCCAGATCGCGCTGTGGAAATCCGCGCCAGCCCTGGCCGCCGGTAACGCGATGATCTTCAAACCAAGCGAAGTCACCTCGCTGACCACCCTGAAACTGGCCGAGATCTACACCGAAGCCGGCCTGCCAAACGGCGTGTTCAACGTTCTGACCGGCAGCGGCCGTGAAGTCGGCACCTGGCTGACCGAGCACCCGCGCATCGAAAAAATCTCCTTCACCGGCGGCACCGACACCGGCAAGAAGGTCATGGCCAGTGCTTCGGCTTCGTCGCTCAAAGACGTGACCATGGAACTGGGCGGCAAGTCCCCGCTGATCATCTGCGACGACGCCGATCTGGATCGCGCCGCCGACACCGCAATGATGGCCAACTTCTACAGCTCCGGTCAGGTCTGCACCAACGGCACTCGCGTGTTCGTACCGAGCCACTTGAAAGCCGCTTTCGAAGCCAAGATCGTTGAGCGCGTAGCGCGCATCCGCATCGGCAACCCGGAAGACGAAAACACCAACTTCGGCCCGCTGGTCAGCTTCCCGCACATGGAAAGCGTGCTGGGCTACATCGCCAAGGGTAAAGAAGAAGGTGCCCGCGTGCTATGCGGCGGCGAGCGTCTGACCGACGGCGAATTCGCCAAAGGCGCATTCGTTGCTCCGACCGTGTTCACCGATTGCACCGACGACATGACCATCGTCCGTGAAGAAATCTTTGGCCCGGTGATGGCGATCCTCTCCTACGAGACCGAAGAGGAAGTGATCCGCCGCGCCAACGACACCGACTTCGGCCTGGCCGCCGGTATCGTCACCAAAGACCTGAACCGCGCCCACCGCGTGATTCATCAACTGGAAGCCGGTATCTGCTGGATCAACGCCTGGGGCGAGTCCGACGCCAAAATGCCGGTCGGCGGTTACAAGCAGTCGGGTGTTGGCCGTGAGAACGGCATCAGCTCGCTGAACAACTTCACCCGCATCAAATCGGTACAGGTCGAGCTGGGCGATTACGTCTCGGTGTTCTGATCTGACCCAGAGTCTGGACGGGGTCTTTGTGGCGAGGGGATTTATCCCCGATGGCTGCAAAGCAGCCCCTCCAGAAACTGCAATTCTCCAGACAGAACCCAGTCGCTGACTTTACGACTGCTGCGCAGCCGGTCGGGGATAAATCCCCTCACCACAGAGGATCTTCTCCACAGGGAGTTTCCTCCTCTGCTTAGGCTTTGCAGCGTCCCGGCGATCTTGACCTGACCAACTTCAAAGAGGGTGCATTCAATGTCCCAAGAATTCGATTACATCATCATCGGTGCCGGCTCGGCCGGTAACACCCTGGCGACCCGTCTGACTGAAGACGAAGGCGTCACCGTTCTGCTGCTCGAAGCCGGCGGCCCGGACTACCGTTTCGACTTCCGCACGCAAATGCCGGCTGCACTGGCATTCCCGCTGCAGGGTCGTCGCTACAACTGGGCGTACGAAACCGATCCGGAGCCGCACATGGACGGTCGCCGGATGGAATGCGGTCGCGGCAAAGGCCTCGGCGGTTCTTCGTTGATCAACGGCATGTGCTACATCCGTGGCAACGCGATGGACTACGACGGCTGGGCAAAACTGCCAGGTCTGGAAGACTGGTCGTACCTGGACTGCCTGCCGTACTTCCGTAAAGCGGAAACCCGCGACATCGGCCCGAACGACTACCACGGTGGCGAAGGCCCGGTCAGCGTGACCACGCCGAAGGCTGGCAACAACCCGCTGTTCCACGCCATGGTTGAAGCCGGCGTGCAGGCAGGTTACCCGCGCACCGAAGACTTGAACGGCTACCAGCAGGAAGGTTTCGGCCCGATGGACCGCACCGTGACGCCGAACGGCCGTCGTGCTTCCACCGCCCGTGGCTACCTCGACACTGCCAAAAAGCGTTCGACCCTGACCATCGTCACCCACGCCCTGACCGACAAGATCCTGTTCGAAGGCAAGCGTGCGGTTGGCGTGCGTTACCTGGTCGGCTCGGCTGAAGAGCGTGTTGAAGTCAAAGCGCGCAAAGAAGTCCTGCTGTGCTCCGGCGCCATCGCTTCGCCGCAGATTCTGCAGCGCTCCGGCGTAGGCCCGGCGAAACTGCTGGAAAGCCTCGACATCCCGGTCGTTCACGACCTGCCGGGCGTTGGTGAAAACCTGCAGGATCACCTTGAGCTGTACCTGCAATACGCTTGCACTCAGCCGGTTTCGCTGTACCCGTCGCTGCTCTGGTACAACCAGCCGGCCATCGGTGCCGAATGGCTGTTCAACGGCACCGGTATCGGCGCCAGCAACCAGTTCGAAGCCGGCGGTTTCATCCGTACGCGTGAAGAGTTCGAATGGCCGAACATCCAGTACCACTTCCTGCCGGTGGCGATTAACTACAACGGCAGCAACGGTGTGAAAGAGCACGGGTTCCAGGCGCACATGGGTTCCATGCGTTCGCCAAGCCGTGGTCGCATCCAGGCCAAGTCGAAAGACCCGCGCCAGCACCCGAGCATCCTGTTCAACTACATGGCCACCGAGCAGGACTGGCAGGAATTCCGTGACGGCATCCGCCTGACCCGCGAAATCATGCAACAGCCGGCACTGGACGCCTTCCGTGGCCGCGAAATCAGCCCGGGCATCGACGTGCAAACCGATGAGCAGCTGGACACGTTCATCCGCGAGCACGCCGAAACCGCGTTCCACCCGTCCTGCTCGTGCAAGATGGGCACCGACGACATGGCGGTCGTGGATGGCGAAGGTCGCGTGCACGGCATGCAGAGCCTGCGTGTGGTCGATGCTTCGATCATGCCGATCATTACCACCGGCAACCTCAACGCGCCGACGATCATGATCGCCGAGAAAATCGCCGACAAGATCCGTGGCCGCAAGCCACTGCCGCGTAGCAACGCTGCCTACTACGTCGCTGGCGGTGCGCCGGTGAAGGGCAAGCCGATGCGTGATATCACGCCTGTTGCTCAGTAAGACGTAATACCGAGGCGCGGCCTTCGCGAGCAAGCCCGCTCCCACAGTAGATCTCCTGTGAACACAAAATGTGTGAACGCTCAGGATCCAATGTGGGAGCGGGCTTGCTCGCGAAGGGGCCCTCACATTCAGCACAATTCCCTCTGCTTCAAGTAAATACTCCTACACCCCCTCTTCACTTGATCCTACCCCCACGCAGGCCTACTCTAGTCCTCGCGCAATCGTTTCACCCCTCCCCGCCGAATCGCTTCACCCTCGCAACTCCATAACAAGGAGGTTCCCGAATGTTCGATTTCCACCCCCAGCTCAAGCAGCGCTTCGCTGCCTTGCGCACGGGCGCCGAGTTTTTTTCCCTACGGTATGTGCGCGAGTCCGGCCAGTACCTGTCGGTGCGTAAAAACGTCGCCGAGCCGCCGAGCCTGAGCCGTGACGAAGGCGCGATGCTTACCGTGCGCGTCAACGGTGTCGAGGCTTACGCCGCGACCAACGACCTGTCGCAACAAGGCCTGCAAACCGCCCTTGAACGCGCCGAACAGCAGGCCCGGCGGCTCAAACCGCACGCCTTGCTCGACCTGCGTGATCAGCCGGTGTCGAGCGACCGCGCTGATTACTTTTCGCCCAATTTTGCGCAACCCTTCCCGTCCCTGAGCGAATGCTTCGAGTTGCTCGGCGCAGAGTCTGCCTCGGTGCCAAAGGATGAGCGCCTGGTGAATTGGGAAGCGAGCATCGGCATCACCCACGTCGAGCAGATCTACCTGAGCAGCGCCGGCGCCGAATTGCGCCAGGCCCAGCGCTTCGTCTACCCGGGCCTCGACGTCACTGCCTACGACGGCAACGACAGCCAGACCCGCAGCCTCGGCCGCGAGAACTTCGGCCAGCAGGGTGGCGCGGACGTGATCAGCCGTTGCGGCCTGGTTGGCGCCGGCCCGAAAGTGGCCGATCAGGCCTTGCAACTGCTGCTCGCGCCGAACACCCCGCAAGGTCCGCGCGACCTGTTGCTGATGCCTGACCAGATGATGCTGCAGATCCACGAGTCCATCGGGCACCCGCTGGAGCTCGACCGCATCCTCGGTGACGAGCGCAACTACGCCGGCACCAGTTTCGTCAAAACCAGCGACTTCGGCAGCCTGCAATACGGCTCGAAGCTGCTCAACGTGACCTTCGATCCGGACATTCCCGAAGAGCTGGCGAGTTACGGCCACGATGACGACGGTACAAAAGCCAGCAAGCAGTTCCTGATTCGCGAAGGCTTGCTGCTGCGGCCATTGGGCGGCGCGCTGTCGCAGTTCCGCGCCGGTCTCGACGGTGTTGCCAACAGCCGCGCCTGTGGCTGGAACCGGCCGCCGATCGACCGCATGGCCAACCTCAACATCGAGCCGGGCGATCAGTCACTGACGCAACTGATCAGCGGCATCGAGCATGGCATTCTGATGAGCACCAACCGTTCGTGGTCGATTGACGATGCACGCAACAAATTCCAGTTCGGTTGCGAGTGGGGTCAGTTGATCGAGAACGGTGAACTTAAAGGTGTGGTGAAAAATCCGAACTACCGGGGTATATCCGCGCACTTCTGGAAGAGTCTGCGCGCGGTCGGCGATGCCGGCACCCGTATGGTGCTGGGCACGCCAAACTGCGGCAAGGGCGAGCCGAACCAGGTGATCCGCGTCGGCCACGCTTCGCCGGCCTGCGTATTCAGCAACGTTGATGTGTTTGGGGGAGACGCCTGATGAGCATTTCGAAGAGTCAGTCCGACGCCTTCAAGGTCATGGTCAATTGGCTGCGCGACAGTGTGCGCGAGCCGGAACAATTCACCCTCAGCTATGCCGCCGAGTCCTCGGCGTTCGTGCGGTTCAACCACGCCAAGGTGCGTCAGGCCGGTCAGGTGCAGCAGGCCGATGTCGGGCTGAAACTGATCAACGACGGCCGCCACGCCGACCTGCACATCACCCTGTCCGGTGATCAGGAAGCCGATCTGCAACGCCTCGTCGAAGGCCTGCAACAGCTGCGCGAAACCCTGCCGCTGCTGCCGCAGGATCCGTACCTGCTGCTCAACCATAACGGCTGGCAGAGCAACAACGTGCAGGAACATCCACTGCCGGACACCGAACAGGTGGTTGAAGAGATCTGCGCCGCCGCTGAAGGTCTGGATCTGGTCGGCTTCTATGCCGCAGGCCCCATCAGCCGTGGTTTCGCCAGCTCCTCGGGGGCGTTTGGCTGGCATCAGGCCAACAGCTTCAACTTCGACTTCAGCCTGTTCCACGAAAACGGCGAAGCGGTGAAAGCCAGCTACGCCGGGCACGAATGGAGCAGCGCAGGCTTCGCCCGCCGCTTCCAGCAGGCGCGCGAGCAACTGGCGTTTCTCGGTCGACCGCTGCGCACCCTGGCGCCGGGGCAATACCGGGCGTATCTGGCCCCGGCCGCGCTGGAAGAAATCATGGGCATGCTGAGCTGGGGCGGATTCTCCGCGCAGTCGATCGCCAGCAAGAGCAGCCCGCTGCAAAAGCTGTATGTCGGTGATCAGGCGTTCAGTCCGCTGGTGTCGCTGGATGAAAAAGTCAGCGGCTCATTGAGCCCGGCGTTTTCCGGCGAAGGGTATCCGCGCAGCGATCTGCGCCTGGTCATCGAAGGCAAGGCAGGCGATCAACTGGTCGGTTCGCGCAGTGCCGCCGAATACGGCCTGAGCGCCAACGGCGCCAGCGGTGGCGAATCGCCGAGCGCACTGAGCATGGCGGCCGGGAATCTGTCACAGGCCGAGATTCTCAAGCAACTGGGCACAGGCTTGTACATCAGCAACCTGTGGTACCTGAACTTTTCCGATCAACCGGCCGCGCGCCTGACCGGCATGACCCGGTTTGCCACGTTCTGGGTCGAAAATGGCGAGATTCAGGCGCCGGTCAGCACCATGCGTTTCGACGACAGCGCCTACAGCCTGCTGGGTTCGCAGCTGGAAGCACTGACCGCCGAGCGCGAGTTGTTGCTGTCGGCGAGCACCTATAGCCAGCGCAATACCTCGTCGG